>NZ_JAPMLV010000001.1:2121148-2424169 GCF_026420145.1 Enterobacter pseudoroggenkampii | reverse complement strand
CGCAGTACGACATCAAGCGTCTGATTGCCTACACCTCCGTTTCCCACATGGGCTTCGTGCTGATTGCTATCTACACAGGCAGCCAGCTGGCGTACCAGGGGGCGGTGATCCAGATGATTGCGCACGGTCTGTCCGCAGCCGGTCTCTTCATCCTGTGCGGCCAGCTGTATGAACGTCTGCACACCCGTGACATGCGTATGATGGGCGGTCTGTGGAGCAAAATTAAGTGGCTGCCAGCGCTCTCCATGTTCTTCGCGGTGGCGACTCTGGGGATGCCGGGTACCGGTAACTTCGTCGGCGAATTTATGATTCTGTTCGGCAGCTTCAAAGTGGTACCGGTGATTACCGTGATCTCCACCTTTGGTCTGGTGTTCGCTTCCGTCTACTCGCTGGCGATGCTGCACCGCGCGTACTTCGGTAAAGCGAAGAGCGAAATTGCTGCACAAGAACTGCCGGGGATGTCGCTGCGTGAGCTGTTCATCATCCTGCTGCTGGTCGTACTGCTGGTGCTGCTGGGCTTCTTCCCGCAGCCGATTCTGGATACCTCGCACAGCGCGATGGGCAATATCCAGCAGTGGTTTGTTAATTCTGTTTCTACTACAAGGCCGTAATTCGCCATGACAATAACTCCACAACAACTGATCGCGCTGCTACCGCTGCTGATCGTCGGATTGACGGTGGTGGTTGTGATGCTCTCCATTGCGTGGCGACGCAATCACTTCCTGAATGCCACGCTGTCGGTCATCGGCCTGAACGCCGCGTTAGTCTCTCTCTGGTTTGTTGGCCAGGGTGGGGCGATGGACGTCACCCCGCTGATGCGCGTTGACGGTTACGCCATGCTGTATACCGGTCTGGTGCTGCTGGCGAGCCTGGCAACCTGTACCTTTGCGTACCCGTGGCTCGAAGGCTACAACGACAACAAAGAAGAGTTTTACCTGCTGGTTCTGATTGCCGCGCTGGGCGGCATTCTGCTGGCGAATGCGAACCACCTGGCCGCGCTGTTCCTCGGCATTGAGCTGATCTCTCTGCCGCTGTTCGGTCTGATTGGTTACGCCTTCCGCCAGAAGCGCTCCCTGGAAGCAAGCATCAAGTACACTATCCTGTCTGCGGCGGCGTCCTCGTTCCTGCTGTTTGGTATTGCGCTGGTGTATGCACAGTCCGGTAACCTCTCCTTCATGGCGCTCGGCAAGAGCCTCGGTGACGGCATGCTGCATGAGCCGCTGCTGCTGGCGGGTCTGGGCATGATGATCGTTGGCCTCGGTTTTAAACTCTCTCTGGTGCCGTTCCACCTGTGGACGCCAGACGTCTACCAGGGCGCTCCGGCTCCGGTGTCGACCTTCCTGGCGACGGCGAGCAAAATCGCTATCTTCGGTGTGGTCATGCGTCTGTTCCTGTACGCACCGGTAGGTGACAGCGAAGCGGTTCGCGTGGTGCTGGGCATTATCGCGTTCGTCTCCATCATCTTCGGTAACCTGATGGCGCTGAGCCAGACCAACATCAAACGTCTGCTGGGCTACTCGTCTATCTCTCATCTGGGCTACCTGATGGTGGCGCTGATTGCGCTGCAGAGCGGTGAGATGTCGATGGAAGCCGTGGGCGTCTATCTGGCCGGCTACCTGTTCAGCAGCCTCGGTGCCTTCGGCGTGGTGAGCCTGATGTCCAGTCCGTACCGTGGTCCGGATGCCGATTCACTGTTCTCCTACCGTGGTCTGTTCTGGCACCGTCCGATCCTGTCTGCGGTGATGACGGTGATGATGCTCTCTCTGGCAGGTATTCCGATGACGCTCGGCTTTATCGGTAAGTTCTACGTGCTGGCCGTCGGTGTGCAGGCGCACCTGTGGTGGCTGACTGCGGGCGTGGTGATCGGCTCCGCGATTGGTCTCTACTACTACCTCCGCGTGGCCGTGAGCCTGTACCTGAGCGCACCTCAGCAGCTCAACCGCGATGCCCCAACCAACTGGCAGTACAGTGCCGGTGGTATCGTAGTGCTTATCTCCGCGCTGCTGGTGCTGATCTTCGGTATCTATCCGCAACCGCTGATTGAGATCGTGCAGCGAGCAATGCCATTAATGTAAAGACAAAAAACCCGCCTCGGCGGGTTTTTTTATGGTTTTCTCCCTCTCCCCGTGGGAGAGGGCCGGGGTGAGGGCACCAGCCCGCACCATGCTTAAGCCAGCTGCTTCCGGCTAATCAACGGCCCGTCAATCTTCTTCATCGAGCGGTCCAGCACTTCCTCAATCACTGACGACAGCTCGTTCAGCTCAAACTTCGCCACATACCCGTCCGCCTTCACCTTGCGAATATGGTCTTCGTTGGCGTTGCCGGAAAGGGAAGAGTGGATCACCACCGGAATATCTTTCAGTACCGGGTCGGTTTTGATTTTGCGCGTCAGCGTAAAGCCGTCCATTTCTGGCATTTCGAGGTCGGTCAGCACCAGCGCGATCTTATCGGTGATGGGAACCCCTTCAGCCTGGGCCTGTGCCGCCAGCACGCCAATTTTCTCCCACGCTTCTTTGCCGGTGATATGCAGCTGGGCCGGGATCTCCATGGCCTGCAGACCTTTCTCCAGCATCGAGCGCGCCACTTTGGAGTCTTCCGCGACGATGGCGACAGCGCCTGGCTTGATATGGAATTTGGTGGTCTTCAGATTCGTGGCGTGCAGATCGTGATTGGCCGGGGTGATGTCATACAGGATCTGCTCAACGTCCAGCACCATCGCCAGATCGTTGGTATCGGTCTTCTCGTCAAGACACGCGATACTGGTGATGTAGCGGCCGCTGACGGCGGTTTCCGCCGCGTGCACCTGCTTCCAGTCCAGACGCATGATGTTCTCAACCGATTCCACGGCAAACGCCTGCACGCTGCGCGCATATTCGGTGATCAGCAGAATGTTCAGCCCGGTGGTGGGCTTACAGCCCGCCACGGCGGCCAGGTCAATCACCGGGATCACCTGATCGCGAATATTCACCATTCCCATCAGCGGTGACTTCATCCCGGCGGGTTTCGTGAACTCCGGCATCGGCACAATTTCACGCAGCTTAAAGACGTTAATGCCAAACAGCTCAGATTTATTTTCGTTCAGAGAGGTGCCAAGACGGAACAGCAACAGTTCAAAACGGTTCGACAGGGTCAGATTCGCCCTGTCATCAATATCTTTCTGGAAATTATCCATTCTACCCTCGAGAGAAATGCTGACCTTTTAATCGTTATCGGCATCCTGAGGGAAAAATGAAGGACTAAACGCTGACCTGAGCGAAATCTTCGGCCAGCTCACATTCCGGAAACAGCGTGCGGCACTCTGTCAGCAGGCTTGCGCATCCCCGCGCGTCGTAGCGCGAGCTGACGTGGGTGACGATGAGCCTCCCGACGCCCGCGTCACGGGCAAGCTGCGCCGCCTGACGCGTGGAGCTATGGCCCCGGCTGTTGGCTTTCTCTTCCATCGCCGTTTCAAGCGTCGCTTCATGCACCATCACGTCCACGCCCTGGGCCAGCGTGAGCGCCGCCGGGCACGGGGCCGTATCGCCAAAAATCGCCAGCTTTTTGCCGGGCTGTGGGGCGGCGAGATAATCCTGGCCGTTGATGACGCGTCCGTCCTCCAGCGCGACGGTCTCTCCATGCTTCAGACGCTGGAACAGCGGTCCGGGTTTTACGCCGTCGGCCATCAGCGCGGCGGCATCCAGCGCGCCGGGTTTGTCATGCGCTTCAATACGGTAGCCATAGCATTCCACTGGATGATTAAGTGGTTGAGCAGTAACCCGATAATCCCCGTCATCGAATACCAGGCCTTTGGTAATCTCAACGACCTCCAGCGGATAATCGGTCCATGACCCGCTCAGGCGCAGCGTGGTTTCAATAAATTCACGAATACCCGCAGGCCCGTAAATCGTCAGCGGGTTGGCGTTACCGGCCATCGAGCGGCTGCACAGCAGGCCCGGAAGGCCAAACAGATGGTCGCCATGCAGATGGGTGATAAAAATTTTATCCAGCTTGCCGGGGTGATAAGCGGTGTGTAATAGCTGATGCTGCGTCCCTTCACCACAGTCAAACAGCCACAGCCCGCCGCGGGTGGGGTGTTTAAGATCCAGCAGGATCGCCGTCACGTTCCGTGAGCGGGTTGGTACGCCAGCGGACGTACCCAGAAAAATCAGTTCCATAACGCAATCAGCCCTTTGCCGAACGGGGAGGGGTTTAGTATAACGTGATGAACCCCAGGAAGGAGACTGACATGATCCAGTGGCAAGATTTACACCATAGTGACCTCACCGTTCATTCACTTTACGCCCTGCTGAAGCTGCGCTGCGAAGTGTTTGTGGTTGAACAGACCTGCCCGTATCAGGACATCGACGGCGATGACCTCGTCGGCGAGAACCGCCATATCCTCGGCTGGCGGGATAACGAGCTGGTGGCGTATGCGAGGATTCTGAAAAGCGAAGACGATTTTGAGCCTGTTGTCATTGGCCGCGTCATCATCAGCGGCAAAGCGCGTGGTGAAAAACTCGGCTATCAGCTGATGGAGAAAACGCTGGAGGCGTGCCAGAAACAGTGGCCGGACAAAGCGTTATACCTGGGCGCGCAGGCGCACCTGCAGTCCTTCTACGGCCACTTTGGCTTCGTGCCCGTCACCGAGGTGTACGATGAAGACGGCATTCCCCACATCGGCATGGCGCGAGAAGCGAAGCAGGCGTAATAGCGAGTCGTTGGCTATAGTTAGCGGACTGGTGTACTAACATGGAGAAAAATATGTCATTTCAATCCTGGGATACCCGTATCGACGACGACCTGGCCTTACTGAGCGAAACGCTGGAAGAGGTGTTACGTTCCTCGGGCGACCCTGCCGATCAGAAATATATTGAGCTAAAAGCCCGCGCCGAGCAGGCGCTGCATGAAGTGAAAAACCGCGTCAGCCATGCGTCTGATACCTACTACTACCGCGCTAAAAAAGCGGTGTACCGTGCCGATGATTACGTGCATGAAAAACCGTGGCAGGGCATTGGAGTAGGTGCTGCCGTAGGCCTGGTGCTGGGGCTGCTGTTGGCCCGTCGTTAAGCCGTTTAACCACTCCCTATACGTGGGTACTGATATTTCGTATGGTACCCCGTATAATACGAGGCTTTAACAGGGAGAGGTTCGCGTGAATTCGATTTTCCTCGCGCTGGAGCAACTGCGTACCCAGCTATCGCAAGCGTTACCCGCAGCACCCGGCATACGTCATTTCGACGTCTCTTTCCCGTTAAACGACGCCTTTGATCCCCTCGCCTGGCTGGGCGAGCAGCAGTATTATCCGCAGTTTTACTGGCAGCAGCGTAACGGCGATGAAGAGCTGGCTGCGCTGGGAGCGGTTATCCCTTTTTCCTCTCTGGCGTTAGCCTCGCAGTTTTTGCGCGAGCAAAACGCAGCAGGTGATACCCGTATCTGCGGGCTGAACGCCTTTAATCCGGAGCAGAGCAGCCTCTTTTTACCGCGGCTGCTCTGGCGACGCACCGCCGGCAACGCCACGCTGCGCCTGCAGCTGTGGAGCGACCGCTCGCTTGAGGAGGATGCCCGCGCCGCGCTGGATTTTTTACAGCAGCTCCGTCCTGCGAGATCTATCCGTCCGCTGTCCGTTCAGGTTGAGCACGAAACCCATCAGCCGCAGCAGGCCGAATGGATGACGCTTATCCGCATGGCGACAGAGACCATCGCGCGCGGTGATTTTGAAAAAGTGGTTCTCGCCCGGGCAACCGATATTCAGGTTACACAGCGCGTTAACCCTGTCGCGCTGATGGCGGCCAGCCGCGCCCTGAATTTACACTGCTACCATTTCTGCATGGTATTCAACGCCAGCAACGCGTTTCTTGGCTCGACGCCCGAGCGTCTCTGGCGGCGGCGCGGCACGCTGCTGCGCACGGAAGCGCTGGCGGGCACCGTTGCCAGCCATACCGATGATAGCCAGGCGCAGCGTCTCGGCGAGTGGTTGCTTAACGACGATAAAAACCAGCGCGAAAATATGCTGGTCGTGGAAGATATCTGTCAGCGTCTTCAGCACTACACGCAGACGCTTGAGGTACTGCCCCCTCAGGTGGTGCGCCTGCGTAAAGTGCAGCATTTGCGCCGCTGTATCTGGACCGAGCTCAAACAGGCCGATGATGAGCAGTGTCTGCTCATGCTACAGCCGACCGCGGCCGTAGCCGGATTACCCCGACAGCCTGCGCGCGAGTTTATTCAGAAGGTTGAGCCCTTTAACCGCGAGTGGTACGCCGGTTCTGCCGGGTATTTATCGCCCGATCAGAGTGAGTTCTGCGTGGCGTTGCGCTCCGCGCGCGTCCAGGATGACTCCCTGCGGCTCTATGCCGGTGCCGGCATTGTCAGCGGGTCTGACCCGGAACAGGAGTGGCAGGAGATCGAAAACAAAGCCGCCGGATTGCGCTCTCTGCTCCTAAGGGATTAATACTGAATCGCGCAATCCCGATTCATATCAAAATTCCAATTTTTTCTATTATTTATACTGTGTCGCATTCTTGATACCGGACAATCTCATGTCAGTAAGTTCTTTTAACCGACGCTGGGCGGCGGTGATCCTTGAAGCCCTGACGCGCCATGGCGTCAGGCACGTGTGTATTGCACCGGGCTCTCGCTCAACGCCGCTTACGCTGGCGGCCGCTGAAAACCGGGCGTTGATTCACCACACCCACTTTGATGAGCGTGGTCTCGGGCATCTCGCGCTGGGTCTGGCGAAGGTCAGCAAAGAACCCGTGGCGGTGATCGTCACTTCCGGTACCGCCGTGGCGAACCTCTATCCGGCTCTGATTGAAGCCGGGTTAACCGGTGAAAAACTGATCTTACTGACGGCCGACCGCCCCCCTGAGCTTATCGACTGCGGCGCCAATCAGGCCATCCGTCAGCCGGGGCTCTTTGCTTCGCATCCTTCGCAGACGATTTCGCTGCCCCGTCCCACCCAGGATATTCCGGCAAGCTGGCTGGTCTCCACCGTCGATCACGCTCTGGAGACGCTGCGCGGCGGGGCGCTGCATATTAACTGCCCGTTTGCCGAGCCGCTGTACGGTGAGCTGGACGATACGGGTCTTGACTGGCAGCAATCCCTTGGCGACTGGTGGGAGAGTGAAAAACCGTGGCTTCGCGAGCAGACGCACCTTGAGAGCGCGAAGCAGCGCGACTGGTTCTTCTGGCGGCAGAAGCGCGGCGTGGTGATTGCCGGGCGCATGAGCGCCGCCGAAGGCAAGCTGGTCGCCGAATGGGCGCAAACCCTGGGCTGGCCGCTGATAGGCGACGTGCTTTCCCAGACCGGTCAGCCGCTGCCGTGCGCCGACCTCTGGCTGGGTAATGCCAAAGCGGTCACCGAGCTGGCGCAGGCGCAGATTGTGGTTCAGCTTGGATCGAGTTTAACCGGCAAACGGTTACTGCAGTGGCAGGCCACCTGCACGCCGGAAGAGTACTGGCTGGTGGACGCGCTGGAAGGGCGGCTTGACCCGGCGCACCATCGCGGACGTCGTCTGGTCAGCCATATCGACGCCTGGCTGACGCTTCATCCGGCTGAAAAACGCAAGCCCTGGGCGGTGGCCATCCCGGACCTTTCGCGCCAGGCGTGGGAACTGACTAAAGCGCACTGTGAAGCGTTTAGCGAGGCCGGACTGGCGCACCGTATTCGCCAGTGCCTGCCTGAACAGGGGCAATTGTTTGTCGGCAACAGCCTGGTGGTGCGGCTGATTGACGCTTTTTCGAAGCTGCCCGCGGGCTACCCGGTGTACAGCAACCGTGGCGCCAGCGGTATCGACGGGCTGATCTCCACGGCGGCGGGCGTGCAGCGCGCCAGCGCGAAATCAACGCTGGCGATCGTGGGCGATCTCTCCGCGCTCTACGATCTCAACGCGCTGGCGCTGCTGCGTCAGGCGTCAGCCCCGTTTGTGCTGATTGTGGTCAACAACAACGGCGGGCAGATTTTCTCCCTGCTGCCCACGCCGCAGAGCGAGCGCGAGCGCTTCTATCTGATGCCGCAGAACGTGCAGTTCGAACACGCCGCGGCGATGTTTAGCCTGAAATACCATCGCCCGGAAAGCTGGGAACAGCTGGACGCGGCGTTAAGCAGCGCCTGGAAGCAGCCGGGTGCGACGCTGATTGAGCTGGTGGTAAACGATGCTGACGGTGCGCAGGCCCTGCAAAGCCTGCTGGCGCAGGTGAGCCAGCTGTGATCCTCTCGGGCGTGCAGCAGGCCGGAAAACCAGGCTATCCCTGGCTGGTCTTTTTGCACGGTTTTTCCGGAGATTGCCGCGAGTGGCAGGGTGTTGGGGAGCGACTCCGTGACTACCCCCGGCTGTATCTGGATCTGCCGGGGCACGGCGGATCCCGGAATCTGGGCGTCGCGGGTTTCGACGAGATGAGCAGGCTACTCACCCAAACTCTTATTAGTTACAACATACTGAATTTCTGGCTCATCGGGTACTCCCTCGGCGGCCGCATTGCGATGTTCCATGCCTGCCAGCAGCCAAAGGGGCTGTTGGGCCTGACGGTAGAAGGGGGACATCCGGGCCTGCAGGATGCCGATGCGCGACAGGCGCGGCTGGCATCCGACCGCCGCTGGGCAGCACGTTTTCGCAGCGAACCGCTGGATAACGTATTCGCTGACTGGTACCAACAGCCTGTGTTTGCCTCCCTGACTGACGCCCAGCGCGAGGCGCTGATTACCCTGCGCAGCCAGAACGACGGCGCGATGCTGGCGATGATGCTCGAGTCGACCTCGCTGGCCGTGCAGCCCGACCTGCGTACTGCCCTGAGCGCGCGCGATTTCTCTTTTGATTATTTCTATGGCGAAGGTGATGAGAAGTTCGCGGCCCTTGCCGCGGAAGTGAACGCCGTTCGCCATGCAATTCCCAACGCCGGACACAACGCCCACCGGGAAAATCCCGATGCGGTTGCGGCAAGTCTGGCTCAGATACTGCGTCTTCGAATAAAGGACACTCTATGATCTACCCTGATGAAAACATGCTTTACGCCCCGGTTGAATGGCAGGACTGCTCCGAAGGCTACACCGACATTCGTTACCACAAATCCACCGACGGCATTGCCAAAATTACCATCAACCGCCCGCAGGTGCGCAACGCCTTCCGCCCGCTGACCGTGAAAGAGATGATTCAGGCCCTGGCGGATGCGCGCTACGACGATAACATCGGCGTGATTGTCCTGACCGGCGAAGGCGAGAAAGCGTTCTGCTCCGGTGGCGATCAGAAAGTGCGCGGTGACTACGGCGGATACCAGGACGACGCGGGTACGCATCACCTGAACGTCCTCGATTTCCAGCGTCAGATCCGCACCTGTCCAAAACCGGTGGTGGCGATGGTGGCGGGCTACTCTATCGGCGGCGGCCACGTCCTGCACATGATGTGTGACCTGACCATTGCCGCCGAGAACGCCATCTTCGGCCAGACCGGCCCGAAAGTAGGATCCTTCGACGGCGGCTGGGGTGCCTCCTACATGGCGCGCATCGTCGGGCAGAAAAAAGCCCGCGAAATCTGGTTCCTGTGCCGTCAGTACAACGCGCAGGAAGCGCTGGAAATGGGCCTGGTGAATACCGTGGTACCGATTGCCGATCTCGAAAAAGAAACCGTTCGCTGGTGCCGTGAAATGCTGCAAAACAGCCCGATGGCGCTGCGCTGCCTGAAGGCCGCGCTCAATGCCGACTGCGACGGTCAGGCGGGTCTGCAGGAGCTGGCGGGCAACGCCACCATGCTGTTCTACATGACCGAAGAGGGTCAGGAAGGGCGCAACGCGTTTAACGAAAAACGCCAGCCGGACTTCAGCAAATACAAACGGAATCCGTAATGCGTCGCGCGCAGGTTTACCGCTGGCAGATACCGATGGACGCGGGCGTGGTGCTGCGTGAAAGGCGGTTAAAAACCCGTGACGGCTTCTTCGTGCATCTGCAGCAGGGCGAGCGGGAAGGCTGGGGCGAGATTTCGCCTCTGCCGGGCTTTAGCCAGGAGTCACTGGATGACGCGCAGACGGCCTTGCTGGCGTGGGCGGACGCGTGGCGCGGGGGGGCGGATCCGGTGCTGCCGGAGGTGCCTTCCGCGGCCTTTGGTATCAGCTGCGCACTGGCGGAGCTGGACGGCAGCCTGCCGGAAGCGGGGAATTACCGCGCGGCGCCGCTCTGTACGGGCGATCCTGACGAGCTGTTCGCGCTGCTCTCCGCCATGCCGGGCGAGAAGGTGGCGAAAATTAAAGTCGGTCTCTATGAAGCGGTGCGCGACGGCATGGTCGCCAACCTGCTGCTGGAGGCGATCCCCGATCTGCATCTGCGTCTGGACGCCAACCGCGCCTGGACGCCGCTCAAGGCGCAGCAGTTTGCAAAGTACGTCAACCCGGCCTACCGCAGCCGCATTGCCTTCCTCGAAGAACCGTGCAAAACCCGCGACGATTCGCGCGCGTTTGCCCGCGAAACCGGGATTGCCATCGCCTGGGATGAAAGCCTGCGCGAGGACGATTTTGAATTTGTCGCCGAGCCCGGCGTCAGCGCGGTGGTGATTAAACCGACGCTGACCGGCAGTCTGGCGAAGGTGCGCGAGCAGGTCGCAGCAGCGCACGCCTCAGGGCTGACGGCGGTCATCAGCTCGTCGATTGAGTCCAGCCTTGGGCTGACCCAGCTGGCGCGCATTGCCGCCTGGCTAACGCCGGATACGGTTCCTGGCCTCGACACGCTGAACCTGATGCAGGCTCAGCTTATCCGCCCGTGGCCGGACAGCGCGCTGCCGTGCCTCGACGTCGAGGCGCTGGAGCCGCTGCGATGAGTTTTACCGACTGGCCGTGGCGGCACTGGTGCGCGCTGTCTGCTGATAAACCGGCCCTCAGGCTGAACGATGAGGTGCTCAGCTGGCAGCAGCTGTGCACCCGCGTCGACCGGCTTGCGGCAGAGTTTCACCGGCAGGGCGTGGAGGAGGGCAACGGCGTGCTGCTGCTGGCCCATAATCATCCGCAAACCCTGCTGGCGTGGCTGGCGCTGCTCCAGTGCGGGGCGCGTATTCTTCCCGCTAATCCGCAGCTGCCGCGTCCGCTGCTGGACGTGCTGCTCCCGCAGATGACGCTGCGCTTTGCGCTGGTGCTGGACGGCAGCTACGACGCTCTTCCTGCCCTGCGCATGCACGAGACAGCCGATGCGTATTGCGCTGCGTGGCAACCGGCGCGGCTGGCCTCCATGACGCTGACCTCCGGCTCCACCGGGCGGCCTAAGGCAGCGGTGCATACGTGCGAGGCGCATCTCGCCAGCGCGCGCGGCGTTTTGTCGCTGATGCCCTACGGTGAAGACGACGACTGGCTGCTCTCGCTACCGCTGTTTCACGTTTCCGGCCAGGGAATTTTATGGCGCTGGCTGCAGGCCGGCGCGCGGTTAACCGTACGCGAGAAACAGCCTCTTGAGCAGGCGTTGCGCGGCTGCACCCACGCCTCGCTGGTGCCGACCCAGCTCTGGCGCTTGCTGAATGCGCACCAGCCTGTCGCACTGAAAGCGGTGCTGCTGGGCGGGGCGGCCATCCCTGTTGAATTGACCGAACAGGCGCGAGAGCAGGATATACGCACCTTCTGCGGCTACGGTCTGACCGAGTTTGCCTCTACCGTTTGTGCGAAAGAGGCGGACGGCGAGCCGGACGTGGGCTGTGCGCTGCCGGGCAGAGAGGTGCAGGTGGTTAACGGTGAAGTCTGGATCCGGGCGCAAAGCATGGCCTCAGGCTACTGGCGAGACGGCGAAATGATTCCGCTGACCAACGCGCAGGGTTGGTTCGCCACACGCGATCGCGGCGAATGGCATGACGGCCGTCTGACGATCCTCGGCCGCATGGACAACCTCTTTTTTAGCGGCGGAGAAGGGATCCAGCCGGAATCGCTGGAGCGCGTTATCGCCACGCACCCGCAGGTTAACCAGGTGTTTATCGTCCCGCTGGACGACGCTGAGTTCGGGCAACGTCCGGTGGCGGTGGTGGAGTGCGAGCCGGGAACGGATATCACCTGCTTACCCGACTGGGTCAGGGATAAGGTCGCGCGTTTTGAGCAACCCGTCCGCTGGCTGGTGTTACCGACTGAACTCAAAAATGGCGGCATCAAAGTCTCACGCCGCGCGCTGCAGCAGTGGGTGAACGCATCGCTGAAGGGATAATAGCCGTTTCAAAAAGTTACAATCTACAGACCGGCCGCACGCAGAGTGCTTGATCCCCGGGAGACTCCGGTTAAAATCTCGCGGTTTTGGGACTTCTTTATAATAATTGTGCGGGATCACGACAATGAAAAAAGTGGCATTACTGGGCTTCGGCCTGATGGTTGTATCGGCGGCGGCGAACGCCATTAGCATTAACGGCTCGGCGGGTCAGGATTATACCCACCTGGGCTTTGGCATGGGTACCGAGACATCCGGTCTGGCGATGACCGGCGGCTGGACGCATAACGATGACGACGGCGACGCGGCCAGCCTCGGCCTGGGTCTCAACGTTCCTCTTGGCCCGTTCCTGGCGACCGTCGGCGGTAAAGGCATCTATACCAACCCAAATGACGGTGATGAAGGGTACGCGGCGGCAGTGGGTGGCGGCCTGCAGTGGAAAATTGGCGACAGCTTCGGCCTGTTTGGTGAGTACTACTATTCGCCGGACTCCCTCTCCAGCGGTATCGAAAGTTATGAAGAGGCCAACGCCGGTGCGCGCTGGACCATCATGCGTCCGATTACCATCGAAGCTGGCTATCGCTATCTGAACCTGGCCGGTAAAGACGGCAACCGTGACAATGCGCTGGCCGACGGCCCGTACGTGGGCGTTAGCGCAGGCTTCTAATCACTCCGGCGCGGCGTTCTGTCGCGCCAGTTTCTCTCTTCTCCACCCCGCGTTTGCGCTATAGTGTTTTGACCATATAAGCGGGAGAACATAATGATTAACGTGGAGATGTTATCCACCGGCGACGAAGTGCTGCATGGACAAATTATTGATACCAATGCTGCCTGGCTCGCCGATCTTTTCTTTGAGCAAGGATTACCGTTAACGCGCCGCAATACCGTAGGCGACAATCTTGAGTCGCTGGTCGCTATTCTGCGTGAGCGCAGCGAGCACTGCGACGTGCTGATTGTGAACGGCGGGCTCGGCCCCACCGGTGACGATCTCAGCGCCCTGGCCGCCGCGACCGCAAAAGGCGAAGGGCTGGTGCTGCACGAGGCGTGGCTTTCGCAGATGGAGCGCTTTTTCTCCGAACGTGGCCGCGTCATGGCCCCAAGCAACCGCAAACAGGCTGAAATTCCCGCCAGTGCTGAACTGGTCGATAACCCGGTGGGTACCGCGTGCGGGTTTGCTATGCAGCTGAACCGCTGCCTGATGTTCTTTACGCCGGGTGTGCCCTCAGAATTTAAAGTGATGGTTGAGCAGCAGATCCTGCCGCGCCTTCGCGATCGTTTTACCCTGCCTGAACCGCCGCTGTGCCTGCGTCTGACCACCTTTGGCCGCTCGGAAAGCGATCTGGCCCAGAGCCTCGATCATCTTCCGCTGCCGCCAGGCGTGTCCATGGGCTATCGCTCCTCCATGCCGATCATTGAACTTAAGCTGACAGGCCCGGCCGAACAGAAAGAGGCGATGCTGGCCCTGTGGCCCGAGGTGCAGCGCGTGGCGGGCGAAAGCCTGATCTTTGAAGGGACGGAAGGGTTGCCCGCGCAGATTGCGACGCATCTGCAGGCGCGTCAGCTGAGCGTGACCTTAAGCGAGCAGTTCACCGGTGGCCTGCTGGCACTTCAGCTGTCGCGCGTCAACGCGCCGCTGCTGGCCAGCGAAGTGGTGCCGTTCCAGCAGGAGACTCTCGCGCAAACCGCCCGCTGGGCGTCCGAGAGAAGGGTGAAGCATTTTGCCGGTCTGGCGCTGTTTGTCGGGGGGCTGGACGAGGAATACCTTAACTTCGCGCTGGCGACGCCGGAAGGCACCTGGGCGCTGCGGGTTAAAATGAGCATCACCCGCCACAGCCTGGCGGTGCGTCAGGAGGTTTGCGCCATGATGGCGTTGAACATGCTGCGCCGCTGGCTGAATGGCAAAGAGGTGCCCAGCGAGCACGGCTGGATCCATGTGGTCGAGTCGCTGTTTATCGAGTAAAACCTGTGCCGGGGCCTTTCGCCCCGGCCATGTTTAGCCCAGCGCCTTCGCCAGCAGGGTAATCGGATGTTCACAGCGCTTGCTGGTGGACATCTCAATCTGCCACTTGCAGGTTTCGCAGTCGGTCACCACGATATCCGCGCCGCTCTCTTCAATCTGACGGAACAGCGGGGCGCCAATCGCCTGTGACGTTTCGTAGTTTTCACGCTTAAAGCCGTAGGTCCCCGCAATCCCGCAGCAGCGCGAATCCAGCACCGTCAGCTCCAGGCCTGGAATAAGCCGCAGCAGCTCAAGCGTATAGAGCGACCAGCCCATTTTCTCCATGTGACACGGCGTGTGATAGACCACTTTCAGCGGTAATGTCCCCAGCGGCAACGTCTGCCCGCTATCCAGTTTGCGCCACAGGAAGCGCGTCGCCAGCTCGATGTGCTCGCGCAGGCCGGTGTTATCCACGTCCAGCAGATGCGGGTACTCATCGCGCAGTGTGAAGGTACAGGTGGACGAGGTCGCCAGCACCGGAATACCTTTATCGACAATGGCTTCGCGCAGGGAGGTGACATTGCTTTGAGCCTGCCTGCGCGCTTTATCGGTAAACCCGTTGGCAATTAGCGGTACGCCGCAGCACTTCTCTTTGTTCAGTAGCTGAACGCCCGTGCCCATGGCGTTCAGCACCTTCAGCAGGTCTTTACCCAGCTGCGGGTGGTTGTAGTTCACATAGCAGCCGTGGAAAAAGGCCACCTGGTCGGCGTACTGCGCCTGTTGCGCCGCGACGGATTTGTACCAGCGGCGGAAGGTGCCGTGAGAATATTTCGGCAGGCTGCGGTGATGGTCTATCTTCAGCGTGGCATCCAGCAGCTGACGCACCGGTTTGAGAGCGGTCGCGGCATTCACGATGGGGGCAAAGGGCGTCGAGACGCTGCCCATCAGATCGGTGTGGCTCAGGATCGCATCGCGCAGTGTCGGTTTTTGCGTGCTGTAGCGCGCCCGGGCGCGCTGAATGATATCGCCGATTTTCACATCCGACGGGCAGGCGACTTCGCAGCGTTTGCAGTTAATGCAGTATTTCAGCGCTTCATCGTACAGCTTGCCGTCCTTCAGGCGCAGGCGCTCGCCGTCCGGCCCGGCCTGCTTTGGTCCGGGATAGCGTGGGTTAACGCCGCTGACCGGGCAGACGGTGGTACACACCGTGCATTTGATGCAGCTTTCAAAACGGGTGTCGTTCATTGTTCAGCCTCCGTGCGCTGGCTAATCTGCTCTGCCACATACAGCGCCGTGACGGCGCAGACCCCGCCACCGCATCCCTGGGCAATGGGATCGTACCCGCCCAGCAGCGAGCCGATGGCAAAGAGATTCCTGACGGGTTTACCGGAAAGCTGCGGATGCAGCTGGTTATCGACAATCACGCCGAACTGTTGCCAGGGCTGCGGCGAGAAGAAATCACTCTGATACCAGTCCGCGCGTGAGGCACGCTGGCGAACATCCAGCCCCATAATGGCTTCCCGGATGCCCTCCCGGCTGCTCAGCAGTCCGTTGCTGAAGAAGCTGCCGCTTGCCAGCACCGTATAGCGGGCGCGAAGCGGAATATCGTCGTGGTTGCGCGTCCAGATTTCGCTCACCGCGCCGTCGGTCAGGGTGATTTTTTTCACCTCATCACCCGCCATCCACACGCCGCCCTGCGCGACAAACTGACGCTGGAGCTGGGTATGCAGGCGAATGCCGGGTACGGAAGGGGGCAGCGTTGGCAGCAGGCCGAGCGAGCAGGGCAGACGATCCGAGAGCCAGCGCCAGAGTCGGTTGTCGCGTAAACCGAAGCAGGCGGGCATCAGCAGGGCATCGCAGGTTTCGCCGAGCGGCCTGAGCGCGTCATACAGCAGCGGCCATTTGTCCTCGTTATCAAGAAAACGGGCGATATTCACCGCGCGAAACTCGCTCGGGTTATCGCGCAGGACATCAAGCTCGGGCAGTTCTATCTCTGCCGTTTCCGCGTTAACGCCCTGGCGACAGAGCGACGCCGCTGCGAGATGGGGCTGGAAATCCAGAAAGCCGCTAATCCCTACCACCCGCACACGTCCCGCGCGAATGGGGGTAATGGGCACCTCCTCCGGGCTGAGCCACGCGGAACGCAGGGTGCCGAGCGGCGTAACGCGCTGGTGATTGAGCCGGGCGCTGCCCTGCAGACGTGCGCCGCAGTCCGCCAGCAGCGCTTCGGTTTCCAGCGCAAAGCGGTCAATATGCTGCGCGCCAATCAGGTGATACGGGTGTTCCGGCGGCAGCTTATCGCGGTACGCTTCGTCCACCAGATCCAGCGAGCCCGACGAGAAGTGCAGGGCGCTCTGGCCCCGGGTGATAATGGCGCAGCGCAGCCCCTGCTTCGTGAGTTTGATGCCGCAGAGCAGGCCTGCCAGCCCGCCGCCGACGATTACGGTATCAAATTTCATCGCGTTGCTCCTTCTCAAGACCGCAAAGCCCCTGGTAGACCCAGCGGGTAAATTCGCTTTCGCGCAGGGCATCGCCCCAGGCGACAGGCTGAATGCCTTTCCAGCGCTCGTTTAAAAACGCGCTGAGCTGATCGAGCGACTGGGTGGCGGTGGTGGTGTGAAAACGCTGCAGCAGACCGGCGGCACGACAGGCGCACAGCTCGCCCTGACAGGTGCCCATTCCGACGCGGGTGCGGCGGCGAAGATCGAGCAGGCTGTTGACCGTCAGATTCTCCACCGCGTACTGCACCTCACCGGCGGTGACGGCTTCGCACTCGCACACCAGGCTGCGGCTCAGTCGTCCTTCACCGAGCCACTGTGGCGTTCTGTCGCCGTGGCGGTAAATAGCGGACCCGCGCAGCGGCGCGGGCAGGGAGATAATTTTTTGCAGCGTCTTCTCGGTGGACTGACGCGAGCCGGGCAGGGCTTGTTCTGCCGTCACGCACCGTTCGGTATTGCCCAGCTTGCGGCAGACGGCATCGGTCGCCCACTCGGCCATCAGGCGGTAGGTCATCAGCTTGCCGCCGGTGATGGTGATAAACCCGTCCATGCCGTCGCGTTCGGCGTGATCGAGCAGCACGATGCCCCGGCTGACGTTACGTCCGCTCGGGTCGTTGTCGCTGGCGACCAGCGGACGCACGCCGGCGTAGGCGCGAAGAATACGCGTCTGGGCCATCACCGGCGCCAGTTTTTCCCCTTCGCGCAGCAGGATGTCCACCTCTTCAGCGGTG
This sequence comes from Enterobacter pseudoroggenkampii, assembly GCF_026420145.1. Classification (NCBI taxonomy): domain Bacteria; kingdom Pseudomonadati; phylum Pseudomonadota; class Gammaproteobacteria; order Enterobacterales; family Enterobacteriaceae; genus Enterobacter; species Enterobacter pseudoroggenkampii. Next base: position 2,406,868 of record NZ_JAPMLV010000001.1, on the reverse strand, counting down.
ACGCGGTTGTAGTCAATCTCGCTGTAGTCCACGTGGGTTGAGGTCGTCCCGATTAACGAAATGGTATCTCCCGGCACGAGGATATCGGCGTCAGACGGTTTGCGGCAGCGGTTGATCACGTGGTTATTGATGCGGTGGTCGAGGATCAGCAGCGAGCCTTTCGCCGGGAACATGCGCACCGAAAGGTCCGCGTATTCCGCAATCCGCTGCCCCCAGATCCCCGCCGCGTTGACCACAACGGCGGCATACAGCTCGCTGTGTTCGTTATATTGCGTATCAAGGATCCGCACGCCGCAGATACGATGGCCTTCGCGGATAAGCCCGGTCACTTCATGCCCGGTCAGGATATGCGCGCCATGCTCGCGGGCGTCCAGCATATTGGCGGCGGTCAGGCGGAACGGATCGACGGTGCCGTCAGGGACCTTCACCGCGCCGATAAGCGCCGGGTTAACCGACGGTTCCAGCCGCCGCGCCAGCGCCGGATCCATGGCCTCAGCCTGAATGCCCGCGGCGCTGCAGGCGGTAATAAAGGTGTTCTGAAAAGCGAGATCATCTTCGGGAAGGGTAATAAAGAGGCCGTCGGTCGGCTCAATGCAGTGGCGGGCGATACGCTTGAGGATCTGGTTTTCAGCAATACATTCGCGCGCGGATTCAGCGTCGGTGACCGCATACCGCGCGCCGCTGTGCAGCAGGCCGTGGTTACGCCCGGTTGCGCCCGTAGCGATATCATGGCGTTCCAGAAGCGTGACGCTCAGGCCGCGAAGGGCGCAATCGCGTGCGATCCCGGCGCCGGTTGCGCCACCGCCAATGATTATCACATCGCTGTAGCGAGGATCGTGAATGGTCATTGTTTACCCTCTATGTTCGTTTTTTATCATTTAGCCATATTAATTTTGTGGTTTGTTTGATTTCGAACATAAACGCGCGGAATTCGAAAGTGAAACGTGATTTCATGCGCTTTTTTGCGCATTCTGTCATATTTCTGTAACAATCTGTGCGTTGATTCACAGTAACAATCACCGTGATTTCTTAACATCCCCGCCTCTGGAATTCAGGTGCGAGCCACCTGCTCATTCATTTCAAGGCCACGGAGGCTGTTATGCTCAGTATCTTCAAACCTGCGCCCCACAGGGCGCGTCTGCCAGAGGCAGAAATAGATCCGCTCTATCGCCGTCTGCGTTGGCAAATCTTCCTGGGGATCTTCTTCGGGTACGCGGCGTACTACCTTGTACGTAAAAACTTCGCGCTCGCCATGCCGTATCTGGTGGAGCAGGGCTTTTCCCGCGGCGATCTGGGGTTCGCGCTGTCGGGGATCTCCATCGCCTACGGTTTTTCCAAATTCATCATGGGCTCCGTGTCGGATCGCTCGAATCCGCGCGTGTTCCTGCCCGCCGGTCTGATCCTGGCGGCGGCGGTGATGCTGTTCATGGGCTTTGTGCCGTGGGCAACCTCCAGCATTGCCATCATGTTCGTGCTGCTGTTCCTCTGCGGCTGGTTCCAGGGGATGGGGTGGCCGCCGTGCGGACGCACCATGGTGCACTGGTGGTCGCAGAAGGAGCGCGGCGGCATCGTGTCGGTGTGGAACTGTGCCCATAACGTGGGTGGCGGTATTCCGCCGCTGCTGTTCCTGCTGGGGATGGCCTGGTTCAACGACTGGCACGCTGCGCTGTATATGCCTGCCTTTGGCGCCATCGTGGTGGCGATTTTCGCTTTCGCGCTGATGCGTGATACGCCTCAGTCCTGCGGCCTGCCGCCGATTGAAGAGTACAAAAACGACTATCCGGATGATTACAGCAAGGAGCACGAAGAGGAGCTGACCGCAAAACAGATCTTCATGAAGTACGTCCTGCCGAACAAGCTGCTGTGGTACATCGCGGTGGCGAACGTGTTCGTTTACCTGCTGCGCTACGGCATCCTCGACTGGTCGCCAACCTACCTGAAAGAGGTGAAGCACTTCGCGCTGGATAAATCCTCCTGGGCGTACTTCCTGTATGAATACGCCGGGATCCCAGGCACGCTGCTTTGCGGCTGGATGTCGGACAAGGTGTTTAAGGGTAACCGCGGTGCGACGGGCGTCTTCTTTATGACCCTGGTGACCATCGCGACGGTTGTTTACTGGCTTAACCCGCCGGGCAATCCATCAGTAGACATGGCCTGCATGATCGTCATCGGCTTCCTGATTTACGGTCCGGTAATGCTGATCGGCCTGCATGCGCTGGAGCTGGCGCCGAAAAAAGCGGCGGGCACGGCGGCAGGCTTTACCGGCCTGTTCGGTTACCTCGGCGGTTCGGTCGCGGCGAGCGCCATTGTGGGCTACACCGTTGACTTCTTCGGCTGGGACGGCGGCTTTATGGTGATGATCGGCGGTAGCGTGCTGGCGGTACTGCTGCTGATTGTTGTGATGATCGGTGAGAAACGTCACCACGCGGAAGTGCTGGCACGTCGTCAATAAGGAGCTTTACGATGAAATTAACTCAGTTAGCGACAGGCCTGCTGCTGGCGGGCCTGATGACAGGCTCCGCGCTGGCGGCGGATAAAATCGTTATTGCCCACCGTGGCGCGAGTGGCTATCTGCCGGAGCATACGCTGCCGGCGAAAGCGATGGCCTATGCGCAGGGCGCGGATTACCTCGAGCAGGATCTGGTGATGACGAAGGACGACCAGCTGGTTGTCCTGCATGACCACTATCTGGACCGCGTGACGGACGTGGCGGAGCGTTTCCCGGACCGCGCGCGAAAAGATGGCCGCTACTACGCCATTGATTTCACCCTGGCGGAGATCCGTTCCCTGAAGTTTACCGAAGGCTTCGAGATTGAAAACGGCAAGAAAGTGCAGGTCTATCCGGGACGTTTCCCGATGGGCAAATCTGACTTCCGCATTCATACCTTCCAGGAAGAGATTGAGTTTGTTCAGGGGCTGAACCACTCAACCGGTAAAAATATCGGTATCTACCCGGAGATCAAAGCGCCGTGGTTCCACCATCAGGAAGGAAAAGACATTGCCGCAAAGACGCTGGAGGTGCTGAAGCAGTACGGCTACACCAGCAAGAAGGACAAAGTCTACCTGCAGTGTTTTGATGCCGCCGAGCTGAAGCGCATCAAAACCGAGCTGGAGCCGAAGATGGGCATGAACCTCAACCTGGTGCAGCTGATTGCCTACACTGACTGGAATGAAACTCAGGAGAAACAGCCGGACGGGAAGTGGGTTAACTACAACTACGACTGGATGTTTAAGCCGGGCGCGATGAAGCAGATTGCGCAGTACGCCGACGGCATCGGGCCGGATTATCACATGCTGGTGGCGGAGGGCTCAGCGCCGGGCCACGTGAAGCTGACGGCGATGGTGAAAGAGGCGCACGACAGCAAGATGCAGGTGCATCCGTATACCGTGCGTGCAGACCAGCTGCCGCCGTATGCCACGAATGTGAATCAGCTTTATGAGGTGTTGTATAACCAGGCGGGCGTGGACGGACTGTTTACGGATTTCCCGGATAAAGCGGTTGAATTCATTCACCGGAAGTAGGTTTTGTAGGTCGGGTAAGGCGAGGCCGACACCCGACAATCAGGCTCTGCGGCCTGATGCCCTTATTCCCTCTCCCACAGGGAGAGGGAATAAGGGCAATCACATCTCGATTTCGATATCGCCTTTTGCCCGGCAGCAGCAGGGCAAAATTTCCCCTTCGTTGATAAAGGCCAGCGGCTCGGTCAGCCAGTCTACCTGGCCTGCGACCAGACGGCAGCGGCAGGAGCCGCAGTAGCCGGAACGACACTGGTACTCTACTTCTACCTGATGCGCCTCAAGCGCCACCAGCAGAGAAGGGTGCTCCTCCCGACACAGTACCTCAGTGCCGGAAAGACTTAACGTGACGCGTGGCATCAGAGCTGGAAGTTGCTCAGGTCGTCAGTGTTGACTTCAGAATCAATCTGACCGACCAGATAAGAGCTCACTTCCACTTCCTGCGGCGCAACCTGCACGTTATCGGACACCAGCCAGGTGTTGATCCACGGGATTGGGTTAGAGCGCGTCTGGAACGGCAGGTCGAGACCGACAGCCTGCATGCGGATGTTGGTGATGTACTCAACGTACTGGCACAGGATGTCTTTGTTCAGGCCAATCATGGAGCCGTCGCGGAACAGGTAATCTGCCCACTCTTTCTCCTGCTGAGCCGCCAGTACGAACAGGTCGTAGCACTCCTGCTTGCACTCTTCGGCGATTTCCGCCATCTCCGGATCGTCCGTACCGCTGCGCAGCAGGTTCAGCATGTGCTGGGTACCGGTCAGGTGCAGGGCTTCATCGCGGGCAATCAGACGGATAATCTTGGCGTTGCCTTCCATCAGCTTGCGCTCGGCAAAGGCGAAGGAGCAGGCGAAGCTCACGTAGAAGCGGATCGCTTCCAGCGCGTTAACGCTCATCAGGCACAGATACAGCTGCTTTTTCAGCGCACGCAGGTTCACGGTAATGGTTTTACCGTTCACGTTGTGGGTGCCTTCGCCCAGCAGATGCCAGTAGCTGGTCATCTCGATCAGTTCGTCGTAGTAATGGGCAATGCCTTCCGCGCGCTTCTGGATCTGCTCGTTGGTAACGATATCGTCAAACACCACCGCCGGATCGTTCACGATGTTGCGGATGATGTGGGTGTAAGAGCGGGAGTGGATCGTCTCGGAGAACGCCCAGGTTTCCACCCAGGTTTCCAGCTCTGGAATGGAGATCAGCGGCAGCAGCGCCACGTTCGGGCTACGGCCCTGAATAGAGTCCAGCAGCGTCTGGTACTTCAGGTTGCTGATGAAGATATGCTTTTCGTGATCCGGCAGCGACTGGTAGTCAATACGGTCGCGGGAGACATCCACTTCTTCCGGGCGCCAGAAGAAGGAGAGTTGCTTTTCAATCAGCTTTTCGAAGATGTCATATTTTTGCTGATCGTAGCGTGCCACGTTGACCGGCTGGCCGAAGAACATCGGCTCTTTGAGCTGGTCGTTTTTCGTCTGTGAAAAGGTGGTATATGCCATGAGTGTGTCCTAAAAACGTAGGCCGGGTAAGCGTAGCGCCACCCGGCATTTACATTAGATCTTACATGCGCCGCTTTCGCAGCCATCGTCCTGAATTGACGGAACCAGGTCGTCCTGCGCGTCTTCCGCACCGTCACGGGTGTTGTGATAGTACAGCGTTTTCACGCCAAACTTATAGGCGGTGAGCAGGTCTTTCAGCAATTGCTGCATCGGAACCTTGCCTGACGGGAAGCGCGTCGGGTCATAGTTGGTATTGGCAGAGATCGACTGGTCGATAAACTTCTGCATGATACCCACCAGCTGCAGGTAGCCGTCGTTGTTTGGCATTTCCCACAGCAGCTCGTAGTTGTTGCCCAGCGTTTCGTAGTCCGGTACGACCTGACGCAGCACGCCGTCTTTCGACGCTTTGATGCTGACGTGGCCGCGCGGCGGTTCGATACCGTTGGTAGCGTTAGAGATCTGCGAAGAGGTCTCGGACGGCATCAGAGCAGAGAGCGTGGAGTTACGCAGGCCGTGCGTTTTAATGGACTCGCGCAGGCCTTCCCAGTCGAGATGCAGCGGCTCGCTGACGATCGCATCCAGGTCTTTTTTGTAGGTGTCGATCGGCAGAATGCCTTTCGCGTAGGTGGTTTCGTTGAACCACGGGCACGCGCCTTGCTCTTTCGCCAGCTCGTTAGAGGCTTTCATCAGGTAGTACTGAATGGCTTCGAACGTCTGGTGCGTCAGGTTGTTAGCGCTGCCGTCGGAGTAACGCTTGCCGTTTTTCGCCAGCCAGTAGGCGAAGTTGATCACGCCGATACCCAGGGTACGGCGGCCCATCGCACCGCGTTTAGCGGCCGGGATTGGGTAATCCTGGTAGTCCAGCAGGGCGTCGAGGGCACGAACCGCCAGCACGGCCAGCTCTTCCAGCTCGTCCAGGCTCTTAATCGCGCCCAGGTTGAACGCGGACAGCGTACACAGCGCGATTTCGCCGTTTTCGTCGTTCACGTCTTCCAGCGGTTTGGTCGGCAGGGCGATCTCCAGGCACAGGTTAGACTGGCGCACTGGTGCAACAACCGGGTCAAACGGGCTGTGGGTGTTGCAGTGGTCAACGTTCTGGATGTAGATACGGCCGGTAGAGGCACGTTCCTGCATCATCAGGGAGAACAGGTCTACCGCCTTCACGCGCTGCTTGCGGATGCTGTCGTCTTTTTCATATTTGGTGTACAGACGCTCGAACTCGTCCTGATCGGCGAAGAACGCGTCATACAGGCCTGGAACGTCGGACGGGCTGAACAGGGTGATGTCTTCACCTTTCAGCAGACGGGTGTACATCAGCTTGTTGATCTGCACGCCGTAGTCCATGTGACGCACGCGGTTGCCTTCGACACCACGGTTGTTTTTCAGAACCAGCAGGCTCTCCACTTCCAGGTGCCACATCGGGTAGAACAGGGTCGCAGCACCGCCGCGCACGCCGCCCTGAGAGCAGGATTTTACTGCCGTCTGGAAGTGCTTATAGAACGGGATACAGCCGGTGTGGAACGCTTCACCGCCGCGAATCGGGCTGCCCAGCGCACGGATGCGGCCGGCGTTGATGCCGATACCGGCACGCTGGGAAACGTATTTCACAATGGCGCTGGAGGTAGCGTTGATGGAATCCAGGCTGTCACCACACTCGATCAGGACGCAGGAGCTGAACTGACGGGTAGGGGTGCGCACGCCAGACATGATTGGCGTCGGCAGAGAGATTTTGAACGTCGATACCGCATCGTAGAAACGCTTCACGTAATCCAGACGGGTATCACGCGGGTAGTTAGAGAACAGGCAGGCGGCCACCAGAATGTAGAGGAACTGGGCGCTTTCGTAGATCTCACCGGTTACGCGGTTCTGGACCAGGTATTTGCCTTCGAGCTGCTTCACCGCCGCGTAGGAGAAGTTCATGTCGCGCCAGTGATCGATAAACCCGTTCATCTGCTCGAACTCTTCTTCCGTATAGTCTTCCAGCAGATGCGTGTCGTATTTGCCCAGCTCAACCATTTTCACCACGTGATCGTAAAGCTTCGGCGGCTCAAACTGGCCGTAGGCTTTTTTACGCAGGTGGAAAATCGCCAGACGTGCAGCGAGGTACTGATAATCCGGTGCTTCGCGGGAGATGAGGTCTGCCGCCGCTTTGATGATGGTTTCGTGGATATCAGACGTTTTGATGCCGTCGTAGAACTGAATATGAGAACGCAGTTCAACCTGGGAGATAGATACGTTGTTCAGTCCTTCTGCTGCCCAGTCGAGAACTCGATGGATTTTGTCCAGATTGATACGCTCGGTAGTACCGTCGCGCTTTGTCACCAGCAGACTCTGATTCATGTGGGTTTTACCTGTCCGTGAAATAAAAAATATCCCCCGCTTATCCACAGATCCGTCTTGTGACTAACTCTGTGGATAAATACTACATATAGGGGGTTTGCGATAAGAAAAACGCTATATGGTGAGTATTCTAGTATCGAATCTTTTCAGCACAAGGGTTGATTTTGACGTTAAATTGAGGTTGTGAAAGGGTAAAAAAGGCTAAGTCCTCGTACCGTAAGGCCTGGAAGACATGTCAATAATTAAGAAAAAAAATTCAAAATTTGATCGAGTGCTGATTTCTTCAACGAGAGGTCAGAATTGCGCAACATGATGTCGCGCAATCTTTATAAGAATAACGAATGACGTTAGTCGTTTTTGGCGGTTGTGTGCAACATATAGTTAACATCAACGCCCGGTGCGAGTTTGAATTTATTGGTCAGCGGATTGTAGTGCAGGCCGATGATGTGCTGCTCTTTGAGCCACGTCTGGTCAACCCAGCTTAACAGCTCTGCAGGCTTAATGAATTTCTTCACGTCGTGGGTCCCTTTCGGCACCATGCGCAGCACATACTCCGCGCCGACAACGGCCATCAGCCAGGCTTTAGCATTGCGGTTGAGGGTTGAGAAGAAGACCTGGCCGCCCGGTTTTACCAGTTTTGCGCAGGCGTGCACCACCGACTGCGGATCGGGAACGTGCTCCAGCATCTCCATGCAGGTCACCACATCGTACTGATGGGCGTGTTTTGCCGCGTGCTCTTCTACGGTTTCCTGCACGTATTCCACCTGTATACCGGACTCCAGCGCATGAAGACGGGCCACCTGCAGCGGTTCAAAGCCCATATCCAGGCCCGTAACATTCGCCCCTTCGCGCGCCATGCTCTCAGCCAGGATGCCGCCGCCGCAGCCGACGTCGAGCACTTTCTTACCGAACAGACCGCCGGAACGCTCCGCGATATAGCCCAGACGCAGCGGGTTAATACGGTGCAGCGGTTTGAACTCACCTTCGAGATCCCACCAGCGGGACGCCACCGCTTCAAATTTGGCAATCTCTTCGTGGTCAACGTTGTGAACCACCGGGGATTTTTCGGCATTCATGGGCGCTTTTACTCCTTATTTAGCAAGACGAATGAGTATATCAGGCAATCCCCGTGAATAAAGCGTATAGGTTTACCTCAATCACCTCGGCTGTGTTATAATTTGCGACCTTTGAATCCGGGATACAGTAGAGGGATAGCGGTTAGATGAGCGACCTTGCGAGAGAAATTACACCGGTTAACATCGAGGAAGAGCTGAAGAGCTCCTATCTGGACTATGCGATGTCGGTCATTGTTGGCCGTGCGCTGCCGGACGTCCGCGATGGCCTTAAGCCGGTACACCGTCGCGTACTATACGCCATGAACGTATTGGGCAATGACTGGAATAAAGCCTATAAAAAATCTGCCCGCGTCGTCGGTGACGTCATCGGTAAATATCACCCGCATGGTGATACTGCCGTTTATGACACCATCGTTCGTATGGCGCAGCCATTCTCCTTGCGCTACATGCTGGTAGATGGCCAGGGTAACTTTGGTTCAGTCGACGGCGACTCCGCTGCGGCGATGCGTTATACGGAAATCCGTATGTCGAAAATCGCTCATGAGCTGATGGCCGACCTGGAAAAAGAGACCGTTGATTTCGTCGATAACTACGACGGCACCGAGCGCATCCCAGATGTGATGCCCACCAAGATCCCGAACCTGTTGGTTAACGGTTCGTCCGGTATCGCGGTCGGTATGGCAACCAACATTCCGCCGCACAATATCACCGAGGTGATCAACGGCTGCCTGGCCTATATCGACGATGAAGACATCAGCATTGAAGGGCTGATGGAACACATCCCGGGCCCGGACTTCCCGACGGCGGCGATCATCAACGGTCGTCGTGGTATTGAAGAAGCGTACCGCACCGGTCGCGGCAAGATTTACATCCGTGCCCGCGCTGAAGTGGAAGCGGACGCTAAAACCGGCCGTGAAACCATCATTGTTCACGAGATCCCGTATCAGGTGAACAAAGCGCGTCTGATTGAAAAAATCGCCGAGCTGGTAAAAGAAAAACGCGTTGAAGGCATCAGCGCGCTGCGTGACGAGTCTGACAAAGACGGTATGCGCATCGTGATTGAGATCAAACGCGACGCGGTGGGTGAGGTTGTGCTGAACAACCTGTACTCCCAGACTCAACTTCAGGTCTCCTTCGGTATCAACATGGTTGCACTGCACCATGGTCAGCCGAAGATCATGAACCTGAAAGAGATCCTGAGCGCGTTCGTGCGTCACCGCCGTGAAGTGGTGACCCGCCGTACCATCTTCGAACTGCGCAAAGCGCGCGACCGTGCGCACATCCTTGAAGCGCTGGCGGTTGCGCTGGCCAACATCGATCCGATCATCGAACTGATCCGTCGTGCGCCAACCCCGGCGGAAGCGAAAGCTGCCCTGATTTCCCGTCCGTGGGATCTGGGTAACGTCGCCGCGATGCTGGAACGTGCGGGCGATGACGCAGCGCGTCCTGAGTGGCTGGAACCTGAATTCGGCGTGCGTGACGGTCAGTACTACCTGACTGAACAGCAGGCCCAGGCGATTCTGGATCTGCGTCTGCAGAAACTGACCGGCCTTGAGCATGAAAAACTGCTCGACGAATACAAAGAGCTGCTGGAACAGATTGCTGAGCTGCTGCACATTCTGGGCAGCGCAGAGCGCCTGATGGAAGTGATCCGTGAAGAGCTGGAGCTGGTCCGCGATCAGTTCGGCGACGAGCGCCGCACCGAAATCACCGCGAACAGCTCTGATATCAACATTGAAGATCTGATCAACCGCGAAGACGTGGTGGTCACCCTGTCTCACCAGGGCTATGTGAAGTATCAGCCGCTGACCGACTACGAAGCACAGCGTCGTGGCGGTAAAGGCAAGTCTGCGGCACGTATTAAAGAAGAAGACTTTATTGACCGCCTGCTGGTGGCTAACACCCATGACACGATCCTTTGCTTCTCCAGCCGCGGTCGTCTGTACTGGATGAAAGTCTATCAGCTGCCGGAAGCGAGCCGTGGCGCACGTGGTCGTCCAATCGTTAACCTGCTGCCGCTGGAAGCGGACGAACGTATCACCGCCATCCTGCCGGTACGCGAGTACGAAGAGGGCGTGAACGTCTTTATGGCGACCGCCAGCGGTACCGTGAAGAAAACCGCGCTGACCGAGTTCAGCCGTCCGCGTTCTGCCGGTATTATCGCCGTGAACCTGAACGAAGGCGACGAGCTGATCGGTGTGGATCTGACCTCCGGTTCTGATGAAGTGATGCTGTTCTCTGCGGCCGGTAAAGTGGTGCGCTTTAAAGAGAACGCCGTCCGTGCGATGGGTCGTACCGCGACGGGCGTGCGTGGTATCAAGCTGGCTGGCGAAGACAGCGTGGTTTCTCTGATTATTCCGCGCGGTGAAGGGGCTATCCTGACCGTAACGCAGAATGGTTACGGTAAACGTACGGCGGAAGGGGAATACCCAACCAAGTCTCGCGGCACGCAGGGCGTTATCTCTATCAAAGTTACCGAGCGCAACGGTTCCGTTGTGGGCGCGGTGCAGGTGGACGATGCGGACCAGATCATGATGATCACCGATGCCGGTACGCTGGTGCGTACCCGCGTGTCTGAGATCAGCGTGGTAGGGCGTAATACCCAGGGCGTAATCCTCATCCGTACAGCGGAAGATGAGAACGTGGTGGGTCTGCAGCGCGTTGCTGAGCCGGTGGATGACGAAGAGCTCGACTCCATCGACGGTAGCGTTGCGGAAGGCGATGATGATATCGCGCCGGAAGTCGACACTGACGATGACGCAGCGGATGATGCTGACGAGTAATGTCTTCTGATGCAAAAAAGGGCCGGATTCCGGCCCTTTTCTTTTGCATAAGCAGATAAGTCAACGTTGCGACCTGGCGCGTTTACCGCTACCTTAACCACATTCTTTTGACCCCGACGGCGGAGCCTCGCCCCCTTGAAATACCTCGTCTCCTTTCGTACTACGCTGAAAGTCTCTCGCTATCTGTTTCGGGCGCTGGCGCTCTTGCTTTGGCTGCTGGTGGCCTTGTTCTCGGTGTTTTACATCGTTAACGCGCTGCACCAGAAAGAAGCGGAGATCCGCCAGGAGTTTAACTTAAGCTCCGACCAGGCCCAGCGCTACATTCAGCGAACGTCTGACGTGATGAAGGAGCTGAAGTATATTGCCGAAAATCGTCTGACGGCGGAAAATGGCATCCTTGCGCTTCGCGGGCGTGATGACAAAACCGAAGTCCCGGATTTCCAGCCGCTGTTCCCGGACTCCGATTGCTCCACCATGAGCAATTCCTGGCGCGGGTCGCTGGAATCCCTCGCCTGGTTTATGCGCTACTGGCGCGACAATTTCTCCGCCGCCTATGACCTGAACCGCGTCTTCCTGATTGGCAGCGAGAATCTCTGCATGGCTGACTTTGGCCTGCGCGACGTGCCCGTTGAGCGCGACGATGCGCTGAAGAGCCTGCATGAACGTATTGTGAAATATCGCAATGCGCCGCAGGACGAGCGCGGGAATAACATCTTCTGGGTGAGCCAGGGCCCGCGCCCGGGCGTAGGCTATTTCTACGCCCTGACGCCGGTGTATCTCGGTAATCGCCTGCAGGCGCTGCTGGGGATTGAGCAGACCATTCGCATGGAAAACTTCTTCACCCCGGGCAGCCTGCCCATGGGGGTGACCATTCTGGATGAAAACGGTCATCAGCTGATCTCGCTTGCCGGGCCGGATAACCGGCTTAACGTCGAACCCCACTGGATGCAGGAGCGGTCGTGGTTTGGCTATACCTCGGGTTTCCGCGAGCTGGTGCTGAAGAAGAGCCTGCCGCCTTCCTCGCTGAGTATCGTCTATTCGCTGCCGGTGGATATGGTGCTTGAGCGGATACGCATTCTCATCATGAATGCCATTCTGCTGAACCTGATCGCGGGTGGGGCGCTGTTCACCCTGGCGCGCATGTATGAGCGGAAAATCTTTATTCCCGCCGAGAGCGACGCCCAGCGGCTGGAGGAACACGAGCAGTTTAACCGGAAGATTGTCGCTTCGGCGCCGGTGGGGATCTGTATTCTGCGTACCCAGGACGGGACCAACATCCTGAGTAACGAACTGGCGCATAACTACCTGAATATGCTGACGCATGAGGACCGGCAAAGGCTGACGCAGATTATCTGCGGTCAGCAGGTTAACTTTGTCGACGTGCTTACCAGCACGCACACCAACCTGCAGATTAGCTTTGTCCATTCCCGCTATCGCAATGAAAACGTGGCGATTTGCGTGCTGGTGGATGTCTCCGCGCGCGTGAAAATGGAAGAGTCGTTGCAGGAGATGGCGCAGGCGGCAGAGCAGGCCAGCCAGTCGAAATCCATGTTCCTTGCGACCGTCAGCCACGAGCTGCGAACGCCGCTGTACGGGATCATCGGTAACCTCGACCTGCTGCAGACGAAAGAGCTGCCGAAAGGGGTCGACAGGCTGGTGACGGCGATGAACAACTCCTCCAGCCTGCTGCTGAAAATCATCAGCGATATTCTCGACTTCTCTAAAATTGAGTCTGAGCAGCTGAAAATCGAGCCGCGGGAGTTCTCGCCGCGCGAGGTCATGAACCATATCAGCGCCAACTATCTGCCACTGGTCGTGCGTAAACAGCTGGGGCTCTACTGCTTTATTGAGCCGGATGTGCCGCTGACGCTGCACGGCGATCCGATGCGCCTGCAGCAGGTCATCTCTAACCTGCTCAGCAACGCCATTAAATTCACCGATACCGGCTGTATTGTGCTGCACGTCTGTCGGGCGGGGGATTACCTGAGCATTCGCGTGCGCGACACGGGCGTCGGCATCCCGGCGAAAGAAGTGGTTCGTCTGTTCGATCCGTTCTTCCAGGTCGGTACCGGCGTGCAGCGTAACTTCCAGGGAACCGGACTGGGGCTGGCGATTTGTGAGAAGCTCGTCAGCATGATGGACGGTGATATCTCGGTGGATACCGAGCCCGGCATGGGCAGCCAGTTCACCATCCGCATTCCGCTCTATTCGGCGCAGTATCCGGCAAAATCCACGGTAGACGGGCTGAGCGATAAGCGCTGCTGGCTGGCGGTGCATAACGCCTCGCTGAATGACTACCTGACGGCGCTGCTTGCCCACAGCGGCGTGAGGGTGTGTCGCTATGAAGGTCAAACGCCGGATGTGGACGATGTGCTGATCGCCGACGAGATGCCGGATCAGCCGTGGCAGGGAAGAGGGTCGGTGCTCTTCTGTCGTCGCCACATCGGCATTCCTGTCGAGCGTGCGCCTGGGGAATGGGTACACAGTGTCGCAACCCCGCACGAGCTGTTGAGCCTGCTGGCGCGCATCTACAAAGTGGAGCTGGAAGAGCGCGACGGCGCGGGCGGATTGCCGTCACCCGAGTCTCTGGCGTCAGTGAATGACGATATGATGATTCTGGTGGTGGATGACCATCCGATTAACCGCCGCCTGTTGGCTGACCAGCTTGGATCGCTGGGCTACCAGTGCAAAACGGCCAATGACGGTGTGGATGCGCTGAACGTGCTGAGTAAAAATCATATTGATATCGTACTTAGCGACGTCAACATGCCAAACATGGACGGCTACCGTCTGACGCAGCGCATCCGACAGTTGGGCCTGACGCTGCCGGTGGTGGGCGTAACGGCGAACGCGCTGGCGGAAGAGAAGCAGCGCTGTCTGGAGTCAGGCATGGACAGCTGTCTGTCGAAACCGGTGACGCTGGACGTGCTGAAGCAGACATTGTCGATTTACGCGGAGCGCGTGAGAAAAACAAGAATATAAAAAAGGCCCGCAAGGGCCTTTTAAGCTTTTCACCCTCTCCCGGTGGGAGAGGGGCGGGGTGAGGGCATCAGGCCGCACACCCGTTGAGATCAATCCTTGTCCGTTGCGCTCAGCGTGACGGAGGAGAGATAGTTCAGCAGTGCAATATCGTTGTCCACGCCCAGTTTCATCATCGCTGATTTCTTCTGGCTGCTGATGGTTTTAATGCTGCGGTTCAGCTTCTTGGCGATCTCGGTCACCAGGAAACCTTCGGCGAACAGGCGCAGAACTTCACTCTCTTTCGGCGACAGGCGTTTGTCACCGTAGCCACCCGCGCTGATTTTTTCCAGCAGACGAGAGACGCTCTCAGGCGTGAACTTCTTGCCTTTCTGCAGCGCAGCAAGCGCTTTTGGCAGATCGGTCGGTGCGCCCTGTTTCAGCACAATCCCTTCGATGTCCAGATCCAGTACCGCGCTCAGGATCGCCGGGTTGTTGTTCATGGTCAGAACAATGATCGAGATATCCGGGAAGTGGCGTTTAATATATTTGATGAGCGTGATTCCATCACCGTACTTGTCTCCAGGCATGGAGAGATCGGTAATGAGCACGTGTGCATCAAGCTTTGGGAGGTTATTGATCAGTGCTGTAGAGTCTTCAAATTCACCGACTACATTCACCCACTCGATCTGTTCAAGTGATTTGCGAATACCGAACAGTACAATCGGATGGTCATCGGCAATAATTACGTTCATATTGTTCATGTATAAGGCTACCTTGCTACAGCAAGCTTTTGACGTAGGCGTCAATGTCGCTGATGTATTTTTCAATGCCAGAGGCATCTTTCTCACGAATTAGATGTTCCAGCGTTTCACATAACTGCTTGCCGGGAACCAGATTAAGCATGGCAAACACCCCTTTAAGCCGGTGTGCTGTCTGTGCCAGCGCTGCAAAATCATTCGCAGCGGACTCAGTATACAACCGCTTAACATCATCTGGTACTGTATCAACAAAGAGTGAATAGTATCCGCTGGCGTGAAGCTCGGCATTTTCATTGCCGCCTAACGGGGATTCCGCTATCTCTTCCTGCGCCAGCTGCTCTTCTATTAGTTGTAGTACAGCTTCCTGCATCGCATTGCTTATATTAAAGTTGACGCGCAGCTGGCCAGGGCCGATTTTCCGCACGCCTGACTCATCATCGCTTAAAAGCAAGCCGGAGGCAGTAAGATTAGACGGATTATCAGTTAAAAACAGATCAAATTCTTGACTTGCAAGTCTTTCATCCGGCGTGATGCAGGCCGCACCCCAGTTTTCTAACTGGCGAACGACAATATTGCGGATCTCGTTCGAGGTCACATCGACCATCACCACGACATCATCCAGCAGACGTTCTTCATCTTCTTCCTGCGGATTGGCCGCCATTTTCACGTGCAGAGAATAACGGGTGCCGAGGGATTCACGGGCTTTGATATTCAGATGGCCGCCGAGCTTACGCGCCAGCTGATCGCACAGCCAGAAGGTCAGGGCATTGGCCTTGCCGTAGCGATCGCTTTGCGTGTCATTCAGGAACGGGAAGTGCAGATTATCTATTTCACTCGTGGTGACGCCTTCCCCGGTGTCCAGGATGCGGAACGTCAGGCGGTCTTCTGCTGACTCCTCAGTGCCAACTTCGAGGGTGATCTTGCCAATCTGCGTGGTGGTCACGGCGTACTGAATAATCATTAGCAGAATACGCCGCAGCGCTTCACGATCGCCGTGGCGTTCGTCATTCGCAGGGAGATTGTTATTGATCAGCAGCTGCAACCCTTTGCGCTTAATGACGGGCAGTACTTCCGGCACCACTTCATCGATCAGTTCCTGAATGGAGAAGAGGGTTGGGGTTCCCTTCCAGAAATCATTCTCCAGCATGTTCGCCAGCTGGATCTCATCAACCATTCTGACCAGCGAATCGGCCTGGCAGGCAAGCTGGTGGCTTTCAGCGGTGTTTAACGCCGCCGCCTGGGTTGCCAGCGTTTTTAACGGCTGCTTGAAGGCATCGCCAATGTTCTGCATGAATGCGGCGCGCCCCTGCTGGTTTTTCTCATACAGTCTTTGTGCCTGCTTGAGCTTTTTATTGACCAGCACTTCGCGATCCTGGTCGCGAATAATGAAGATTTGCGTGCGGGGAGCCACCTGGCTGCGGAACTGACGGATTTCGTACAGTTCATTGTTGATGGTGGCCTGAATCACCCCCTGATGCTGATCCGCCATGGTGGTGATGTTCTGCAGGTTAAGATGCGGCAGCAGATGGTCGGCAATTTTGTTGCTCATCACCGTACGATTCGCCTCCTGGTCGTGAACTAAGACCCCAAGCGGCAGCACGGAAACAATCTCTTCATTCAATGCACGCAATACGCGCAGCTCATTGCTGGTGCCGGCCGGAACCGCAGAGGCGTCGCTCTGACGCCCCGTCTGGAAACGGAAGGTGCTGTAGCCAAACAGCGCCAGCGCCAGCAGACCGATATTTAACAGCAGAGGCAGCAGGATATTTTGCAGGGTATCGAGCAACAGCGTGCCAAACGGCACCTGCCACACCAGACGCATACCGGTCGAATTCAGCGATGAGGCAATTTCGATTTTCGAGCCGTTAAAGGAGATCGATACGCTCTCTGCGGCCTCTTTGTCAGACGCCGCCCGCATGTTCTGGGTGCTGCTGTCGGGCTCCAGACGGAAGCTGTCGAGCGGCATGTCCGGCGGGATTAAATCATTAATCGGTAAATCGAAGGCCACCACCGTCGCCAGGTGTCCTGGCTGGTTGAACGTAGTGCGCAGGGTAAAATAATGACCGTTTTGCCAGGCCAGACGACGGAGGGAAGAGAAGCTCTCACGTTCATCGAGGGCATTCGCCTGCTGCAGCATCTCTGCCCGGCGGGAATCGACGATGCTGCCCACGGTGGTCTCTTTAAACCCGGAAGAGAGATCTTTTAACGGCAGCGTGGAGATCAGGATCATGCTGTTGTCCTGACCGTTCAGATAGTACATCGACCATGGCACCGTTTCGGCACCCCAGAGGGTATCCAGATAGGTCGAAATACGCTGCGTCATCTCAAGCGTCGCGCTGTCGTGAGAGCCAAAAATAAGCGCCTCGGTCTTACGCTGCGGTTTTTCGAGATAGTAGACATCCTGCTTAAGCCGTGTCTCCTGAAGTCCATCTCCGGACGAGGAGGCCGGGGCGGCCGCGATATTGTCGTAAATCTGCCAGGTGGCGTAGCGCCAGGTATCGATGCGCTTATGCACGGCGTGGGTGATATCGACGACCTGATAGCTCTTATCCTTCAGCCAGGCGTTAACCGCGCTTTGTACCATCACCCCCATGGTCACTAACAGCACAACGATCAAAAGAAGAAAGAAACGGGTGATGCTCCCGGGAAGGAGGGAAAATTTGCTCGGGGCGGTAGTTTCAGTCTGACTCATTGATATCTTTAACCCGTCATGGTCATGCTCTGTGGCGATAGGGCAGTATAAAGGGTAATAACTGAATTTCCAGCGCCACTGCCCGGGAAGAGTCGACTTTTTCAACGGACAATATCGGCGGCAGGTGGCGCACTAAACATGTACAAACACGCCGTGCGCGTACAAATAATAAGTGCGCTTAGCCAGCAAATAGCACGAATTAACAAGAAATTAAGTTTTACATCAATATTTCGCCAGCGAAGGATAGCGGTGAAGATTTAGTTAATAGTCGTTACAGTTTCGGTGCGGTAGCACAAAAAATGAGAAGTTACGTAAAGAAAGGTAAAAAAAAACCGAATGCGAAGCATTCGGCTCAATTAGGGATAAACAGACATTCAAAACTGAATGACGGTAATAAATAAAGTTAATGATGATAGCGAGAGATATTTTAGAGATTAGGCGCGATCTTGTTTTGTCATTCAGTGCTGTAACGATTTTTATTATAAATAGTTGATTTTTATGTGTGTTATTTTTCTTTTGATTATAAGTGCTAAATTTATAAGCTATTTGTGCTTTGTAAAAGTTCCTTGATATTTACATTTTGAAACATGTTCATAGATAAATGAAACATCTTCAAAGTTTTCGTATCATATTCGCATTGGATTATTCTGTGATTTTGCGGAGAATGAAATTGCCGACTGGTTAATGAGGGTTAACCAGTAAGCAGTGGCAATTATAAGGCATATAACAGAGGGTTAATAAAATGAAAGTTAAAGTACTGTCCCTCCTGGTACCAGCACTCCTGGTGGCAGGCGCAGCAAATGCGGCCGAAATTTATAACAAAGATGGCAACAAATTAGATCTGTACGGTAAAGTTGATGGTCTGCACTATTTCTCTGACGACAAGGGTAACGACGGCGACAAGACCTACATGCGTCTTGGCTTCAAAGGCGAAACTCAGGTTAACGATCAACTGACCGGTTACGGCCAGTGGGAATACCAGATTCAGGGCAACACCACTGAAGGTGACAATCAGTCCTGGACGCGTGTGGCGTTCGCGGGTCTGAAATTCGCTGAGGCGGGTTCTTTCGATTACGGTCGTAACTACGGCGTAATCTACGACGTAACTTCCTGGACTGACGTTCTGCCAGAATTTGGCGGCGATACCTACGGCGCTGACAACTTCCTGCAGCAACGTGCTAACGGCGTCGCGACCTACCGTAACCAGGACTTCTTTGGTCTGGTGGACGGCCTGAACTTTGCTCTGCAGTATCAGGGCAAAAACGGCAGCGTAGAGGGTGAAAACACTAACGGTCGCAGCCTGCTGAACCAGAACGGCGACGGCTACGGTGCATCCGTGACCTATAACCTGGGCGAAGGCTTCAGCGTGGGTGGTGCGATGTCCTCCTCCAAACGTACCGCCGACCAGAATGCAGCTGGCGTATACGGTAATGGCGATCACGCAGAAGTCTATTCTGGTGGCCTGAAATACGATGCCAACAACATCTATCTGGCAGCGCAGTACTCTCAGACCTACAACGCAACCCGTTTCGGTACTTCTAACGGCAGCAACCCGACTACCGCTTACGGCTTCGCTAACAAAGCGCAGAACTTCGAAGTGGTTGCTCAGTACCAGTTCGACTTCGGTCTGCGTCCATCCGTGGCTTACCTGCAGTCTAAAGGCAAAGACATCGAAGGTTACGGCGATCAGGATCTGCTGAAATATGTTGATGTGGGTGCGACTTACTACTTCAACAAAAACATGTCCACCTATGTTGATTACAAAATCAACCTGGTTGATGAAAATGAATTTACCCGTCAGGCGGGTATCGGTACTGACGATATCGTCGCGCTGGGCCTGGTTTACCAGTTCTAATCGCGTCATCGTGTGACGTAAGGGGCCTGATGGCCCCTTTTTTGTGCCTCTCTGATTCTCACAACTCACCCGTTTTGGTGTACTCTTGCCGCCCTGGCATGAGGATAATAATGAATGGACATGACTTTTTTACGCGCCAGCTTTCTGGCTATGCTTTTTTTCCTGACCGCGTGTAACGATCCCACACCCGTGGCGAAAACCGACGCACCCGCCGCGACGGTGCTCGAAGGCAAAACGATGGGGACCTTCTGGCGCGTCAGCGTGATGAACCTCGATAAAACACGCACAGACGAACTTCGCGGCAAAATCCAGTCGCAGCTGGACGCCGACGATCAGCTGCTGTCGACCTATAAAAATGACTCGGCGCTGATGCGCTTTAACCTCTCAACCAGCACCTCCCTGTGGCCAGTGAGCGAGGCGATGGCCGATATCGTGACCGAGGCAATGCGCGTGGGTTACAAAACCAACGGGGCGATGGATGTGACCGTCGGACCGCTGGTAAACCTCTGGGGATTTGGCCCGAATAAACAGCCGGTGAAGACGCCCGAACAGGCGGCCATTGATGACGCCCGCGCCCGGACAGGGCTACAGCATCTGACCGTGATCAACCAGTACGGTCAGCAGTACCTGCAAAAAGATATCCCCGATCTGTTTGTCGATCTGTCGACGGTCGGGGAAGGCTATGCGGCGGATCATCTTGCTGCGCTGATGGCCCAGGAAGGAATTTCCCGTTATCTGGTCTCGGTGGGCGGCGCGCTGGTCAGCCGGGGGATGAACGCCAGCGATAAGCCATGGCGCGTAGCGATTCAAAAGCCGACCGATCGGCAAAATGCCGTGCAGGCGATAGTGGATATCAACGGACATGGGATCAGTACCTCCGGCAGCTACCGTAACTATTACGAGCTTGAGGGGAAGCGTATTTCGCACGTTATCGATCCGCAGACCGGACGTCCCATCACGCATAACCTGGTCTCGGTGACGGTCATTGCCCCCACCGCGCTGGAAGCGGATGCCTGGGATACCGGATTAATGGTTCTCGGCCCGGAAAAAGCCAAAGAGGTGGTTTGTCAGGAAGGGCTGGCGGTTTATATGATCACCAAAGAGGGCGACGGGTTCAAAACCTGGAGCTCGCCGCAGTTCAACAGTTTCCTGGTCAGCGACAAAAATTAAAAAGCAAGGTTGCGGGTTTTTTATCAGTGGCGCTCAGGCACGCTCTATGTATGCTTGTAAGAGGAGCCGATAATGAGAAACTCAACCTTTATTACCGATGAGGATCGCTGGCAGGCCGTGCTGGCCCGCGATCCGATCGCTGACGATCAGTTTGTCTTCGCCGTGCAGACCACGGGTATTTTCTGCCGCCCGTCATGCCGTGCCCGCCACGCGCTGCGTAAAAATGTCCGCTTTTATCCTGATGCCCATCATGCCGTACAGGCCGGCTTTCGTCCGTGCAAGCGCTGCATGCCGGACAAACGCGATCCACAGGCGCAGAAGCTGGCGAAAGTGGAACAGGCCTGCCGTCTTCTGGAGCAGGATCCTGCGCTAACCCTGGAGGGGTTGGCGCAGAAGGTTGCCATGAGTCCTTTCCATTTCCACCGTCTGTTTAAGGCCGTGACCGGCATGACGCCAAAAGCCTGGCAGCAGGCGGCGCGGGGCCAACGCCTGCGCGCCGCGCTTGCGCAGGGAGACAAAATTACCGACGCCGTGCTGGCGGCGGGGTTTCCCGACAGCAGCAGCTATTATCGTAAAGCCAACGATGCGCTGGGCATGACGGCGAAGCAGTACCGTAAAGGAGAGGTGGCCGTGCGGTATGCCATCGATGACTGTTCGTTAGGACGCTGTCTGGTCGCCGAAAGCGAGCGGGGGATCTGCGCGATTCTGCTGGGTGACACCGATGCGGAAGTCACCGCAGAGCTTGCCACGCAATTTCCAAAAGCTACGCACGCGCCGCTGGACGACGCCTTTGTGCAGCGGATCCACCAGGTGATTGCCAGTATTGATAACCGCGATATACCGCTTGCACTGCCGCTGGATATTCGCGGAACCACGTTCCAGCAGCGCGTCTGGCAGGCCCTTCGCAACATTCCCAGCGGCGAAACGGCAAGTTACCAGCAGGTGGCGCAGGCGATTGGCCAGCCCAGTGCGGTACGCGCCGTAGCAGGCGCCTGTGCGGCAAACACGCTGGCGATTGTGATCCCCTGTCATCGGGTGGTTCGTAATGACGGTGCGCTGTCGGGCTACCGCTGGGGGACGGCGCGAAAAGCGCTATTACTGAAACATGAGGCGAAACGCCGGGAGGGATAATGCTCGATCTTTTTGCGGATGCTGAACCCTGGCAGGAGCCGCTTGCGCCGGGGGCAGCGATCCTGCGCCGCTTTGCACTCTCCCGTGCGGCGGCGCTGCTTGCCGGTATTGAAGAGGTCACGGCGGTTTCACCGTTTCGCCATATGGTGACGCCGGGCGGCTACACCATGTCGGTGGCCATGGCCAACTGCGGCGAACTGGGCTGGGCGACAAACGAACGTGGGTATGTGTATGCTCCAAGCGATCCCACGACCGACCGGCCGTGGCCTCCCATGCCTGCGGTTTTTCAGACACTTTGTCACGAGGCTGCCGTGGCTGCAGATTATCCTGACTTTCGCCCTGATGCCTGCCTGATCAACCGCTACGCCGTTGGCGCGAAGCTCTCGCTGCATCAGGACAAGGATGAACCCGATCTGCGCGCGCCTATCGTCTCGGTATCGTTAGGTCTGCCCGCCGTCTTCCAGTTCGGGGGATTACGCCGCAACGATCCGCTCAAACGCATCATGCTGGAACATGGCGATGTGGTGGTGTGGGGCAGGGAATCTCGGCTTTATTATCACGGCATTCAGCCGCTGAAACCCGGGATCCATCCCCTCACGGGCGAGTACCGTTATAACCTGACCTTCCGTCAGGCGGGGATGCGTAAACAAAAATAAGAATTATTCTTGATGTACGCGCCTGGCAGTTTACACTGCTGGCTGACTTTTATTGTCCGGATTGCCTGCATGCAACTACTTCTCCTTGTCTGGCGTCAGTATCGCTGGCCCTTCATTGCCGTAATGGCGTTAAGCCTTGCCAGCGCCGCGCTGGGTATTGGCCTGATCGCGTTTATTAACGTGCGGTTGATTGAAATGGTCGACACCTCGCTCTCCGTATTGCCGGAGTTTCTCGGTCTGCTGCTCCTGTTGATGGCGGTTACGCTCGGTTCCCAGCTTGCGCTGACCGCGCTCGGGCACCATTTCGTTTTCCGTTTGCGCAGTGAGTTTATCAAGCGGATCCTGGACACTCAGATAGAGCGCGTTGAGCAGCTCGGCAGCGCTTCCCTGCTGGCGGGGCTGACCAGCGACGTGCGCGCCATTACCATCGCGTTCGTTCGTCTGCCGGAGCTGGTGCAGGGGATCATTCTGACCTTTGGCTCGGCGGCCTATCTCGCCTGGCTCTCCAGCAAAATGCTGGCGGTGACCGCGCTGTGGATTGCCATTACCATCTGGGGCGGCTTTGTGCTGGTGTCGCGCGTCTACAAACACATGGCGGTGCTGCGTGAAACCGAAGATAAGCTCTATAACGATTACCAGACGGTACTGGAAGGGCGCAAAGAGCTCACACTGAACCGCGAGCGCGCCGAGTATATCTTTAACCATCTCTATATCCCGGACGCGCGAGAATATCGTCATCACATTATTCGCGCCGATACCTTCCACCTGAGTGCGGTGAACTGGTCAAATATCATGATGCTGGGTGCCATTGGCCTGGTATTCTGGATGGCGAACAGCCTGGGCTGGGCGGACACCAACGTCGCGGCAACCTACTCGCTGACGCTGCTGTTTTTGCGCACGCCGCTGCTCTCGGCGGTCGGCGCGTTGCCCACCTTGCTGAGTGCGCAGGTGGCCTTTAATAAGCTCAAAAAATTCGATCTCGCGCCGTTTAAGGCCGAATTTCCGCGCCCGCAGGCCTTCCCGAACTGGCAGACGCTGGAGCTGCGTAACGTCACGTTCCGCTATCAGGACAGCGCCTTCTCCGTGGGGCCGGTTAACCTGACGATCCGCCGCGGCGAGCTGCTGTTTCTGATTGGCGGCAACGGCAGCGGTAAATCGACGCTGGCGATGCTGCTTACCGGGCTTTATCAGCCGCAGTCGGGCGAGATTTTGCTGGATGGCAGAGCGCTGAGCGCGGAGAAACCCGAGGATTACCGCAAGCTTTTCTCGGCGGTGTTCACCGACGTCTGGCTGTTCGATCGGCTGCTGGGTCCGGAAGGGCAGCAGGCCAATCCTGCGCTGGTGGAAAAATGGCTGGCGCAGCTGCAGATGTCGCACAAGCTGGAGTTACAGGACGGGAAGATCCTCAATCTGAAGCTTTCCAAAGGGCAGAAAAAGCGCGTGGCGCTGCTGCTGGCGCTGGCGGAAGAGCGTGACATCATTCTGCTGGATGAGTGGGCGGCGGATCAGGACCCGCACTTCCGCCGCGAGTTTTATCAGGTGCTGCTGCCGCTGATGCAGCAGATGGGTAAAACCATTTTCGCCATCAGCCACGACGATCATTACTTTATTCATGCCGACCGTCTGCTGGAGATGCGCGACGGCAGGCTGAGCGAGCTGACCGGTGAAGAGCGCGATGCAGCCTCGCGTGACGCGGTGGCGCGCACGGCCTGATGCCCTTACCCTAACCCTCTCCCACAGGGAGAGGGGATAGATCGTGGCCGTAATGCCGCTTTTTTCTCCATCCCGCCCCGTTGTTTATTCTTATTTACATATCCCCGCGCTATGCTTAACCCCAACTCATTTAATGGATTTATGATTGATGTCGGTATTAAAGAAAAACAGCGCCAGACAGCGTGACCAGGAGCGCGCGCGACTGATCTGGCTTCTCACGACCGATAAAGCGGTCACCTCTACGCTATTAGGCAAACTGACCCTGGCTGAGCAATATGATGTCGGCACCCTGGCCGACGATATTGCTGAGGTAGGTGCGCTGGTTGCTCACTTACCCCCGCCGGATCTGGCGGATACCCTGGAAGCGCTTCCCTCGGAAGAACGTCACGCCCTGTGGCGTCTGGTGCAGGATCACGAGCGCGGGCAGGTGCTGCTCGAGGCCTCTGAAAACGTCTGGGACGACCTGATCGACGAGATGAGCGACCGGGATATTCTTGACGCTCTGCAAACCCTGGATATCGACGAGCAGATTTACCTCGTTCAGCACCTGCCGCGCAACCTGACCGGCCGCCTGCTGGCGTCACTGCCTGCCGATGAACGCGCGCGCGTGCGTCAGGTGATGCACTACGAGAAAAACAGCGTCGGCGCGATCATGGAGTTCGGCGTTATCACGGTGCGCCCGGACGTGACGCTCGGCACCGTGCAGCGCTATCTGCGTCGCCTGGGCAAAATGCCGGACAACACCGATAAACTGTTTGTCACCTCCCGGGATAAAACCCTGCTCGGCGAACTGGAGCTGAAAACCATCCTGCTCAACAGCACCCAGCGGAAGGTGAGCGAGGTGATGGAAAACGAGCCGATGGTCTTCTCCCCGGAAGACGATGCGGAGAAAGCGGCGCGTACCTTCGAACGTGATGACCTGGTGAGTGCCGCCGTTGTGGACTCCGTCGGCAAACTGATGGGGCGTCTGACCATCGATGAGATCGTTGATGTGGTCTACGAAGAAACCGACAACGATCTGCGTGCGCTCGGGGGGATCAGCGCCGAAGATGACGTCCATGCCTCCGTCGGCAAGGCGGTGAAAACCCGCTGGGCGTGGCTGGCCATTAACCTGTGTACCGCCTTTATCGCCTCCCGGGTGATTGACGGTTTTGAACACACCATTTCGCAGCTGGTGGCGCTGGCCTCGCTGATGCCGATTGTGGCCGGAATAGGCGGCAACACCGGAAACCAGACCATCACCATGATCGTCCGCGCGCTGGCGCTGGAAAATATTCAGCCCGGTAACTTCGCCTTTCTGATCTTCAGAGAGATGGGCGTGGCGCTGATCAACGGCCTGGTGTGGGGCGGTATTATGGGCGGCATTACCTGGTGGCTGTATGACGATATGGCGCTGGGTGGGGTGATGATGCTGGCGATGGTGCTAAATTTGCTGGTGGCATCAATGATGGGGGTCATTATCCCGCTGACGATGACCAAACTGGGGCGCGACCCCGCGGTGGGGTCGAGCGTGATGATCACCGCCATCACCGATACCGGCGGTTTCTTTATTTTTCTTGGGCTGGCGACGATTTTTCTTCTTTAAGCCGACGCTTAATGCGGGCGGGGAGTAGCGCCATAACGATAATCCCGCCCAGCACGCCAATCGCCAGATTGCCGGTTGATACCGTGGCGGCAACGGTGACCAGCATGACGACCGTTTCTGCAATCGGGGCCGTTTTCAACGTGGCGGGCTGAAGGCTGTGCCAGCTGAAGGTTTTGACGGCGACGATCGCCATAATGCCCGCCAGCACCACCATCGGGATGTTGGCCATCACGTCGCTGAGTGCCGTGACCAGGATCAGCAGCACAATGCCCGCTGCAAGGGTTGAAATGCGGCTTCGGCCTTTTCCCATCTCCACGTTAACGATGGTTTGCCCAATCATCGCGCAGCCCGCAATACCGCCATAAAATCCGGCCAGAATATTGCCGACGCCTAATCCAATGCTTTCGCGGCGTTTACCTGACGGTTTCGCGGTCAGCTCATCCACCAGCTTTGCCGTCAGCAGGGATTCCAGCAGGCCGACAAACGCGATGCTCAACGCGCACGGCCAGATAATGCTCAGCGTCTGTGCATTGAGGGGGACCAGAAGTTCGGTAAGACCCGGTAAACCGCCGCTCATGGAGCCTTCATCGCCCACGGTCGGCAGGATTTGACCGGTTGAAACGGTGAACACGGTAAGCACAACAATCGCAATCAGCGGGGAAGGGATGCTTTTGAGATAGCGCGGCACCCACAGCACGATCAGCAGCGTCAGCACGAACAGGCCCACAATCAGCGGGCTTCGGCTCCAGAAATGGGGAACCTGCGCAAAGAAAATCAATATCCCGAGGGCGTTAACAAACCCGGTCATGACCGACTGGGGAATAAAGCGCATCAGCCTTGCCATGCCCAGCACGCCAAACAGAATCTGAATCACGCCTGCCATCAGCACGGCGGGAAGAATGTACTGTACGCCGTGCTGATGCACCATCGGCCCAATAACCAGCGCCACGGAACCGGCCGCGGCCGTGACCATCGCCGGACGACCGCCCAGCACGGACAGGGCAAGACACAGCACCACGGAGGCGATCAGGCTGACCTTCGGGTCAACGCCCGCCACCACCGAAAATGAGATGACCTCGGGGATCAGCGCCAGGGCGGTAATCACGCCCGCCAGCGTTTCACGCGTCAGCTGCTTAGGGGAACGCAGTACGTTGGCTACGCGGTCTTCGGGGGATACAGCAGAATGGGGTAAGGACATAACAGTTCGCTGGTTAGGGCAGGCTTCCGTGCGCGCGATCACAAAACGCAACATACTAGCCAGTAAAACCGCGCTTTACCAGACGCATCGATAATTCCTCACAAACAATCCATCATTAAATTTCACAATTACAATAATTTCGTAACCTTTAAACAATATTTAAAAGTTGTTACCGTGCCCCCGCAGCTTTTTTCACCTGCAATTTCCACGCATCAAGCACTTTTACACTAAGGCATAAATTATGAAAAAAATGACTGCCATGCTCTTTTCTCTGGCCGTGGGGCTTAACACCGTCTCCATGGCGGCGAAAGCTGACGCACCAAAAGAGCAGGAAACGGACGTCCTTTTAATTGGTGGCGGTATCATGAGCGCCACGCTGGGAACCTATCTGCAAGAACTGCAGCCGGACTGGTCAATGACCATGGTCGAGCGCCTTGATGGCGTGGCGCAGGAGAGTTCGAACGGCTGGAACAACGCCGGTACCGGCCATTCGGCACTCATGGAACTGAACTATACGCCGCAGAAAAAGGACGGTTCCATTAGTATCGAGAAGGCGGTAGAGATCAACGAAGCATTCCAGGTTTCTCGCCAGTTCTGGTCTCATCAGGTCAACAGCGGCGTGATGCACGACCCGCACTCCTTCATCAACACCGTACCGCACATGAGCTTTGTGTGGGGTGAGCAGAACGTCAACTTCCTGCGCGCGCGCTACGCCGCTCTGCAGCAGAGCACGCTGTTCCGCGGGATGAAATACTCTGAAGACCACGCGCAGATTAAAGAGTGGGCTCCGCTGGTCATGGAAGGTCGTGACCCGAATCAGAAAGTGGCGGCGACCCGTACCGAAATTGGTACCGACGTTAACTACGGTGAAATTACCCGTCAGCTGGTGACGTCTCTGAAGAAAAAAGAGAACTTCAACCTGCAGCTCAGCACTGAAGTGCGTGGTTTCAAGCGCAACGCGGATAACAGCTGGAGCGTGACCGTTGCCGATCTGAAAAACAACGAAGCCGAGCACGTCATCAAGGCGAAGTTTGTCTTTATCGGTGCGGGCGGCGCGGCGCTGAAGCTGCTGCAGGAGTCCGGTATTCCGGAAGCTGACGACTACGCGGGCTTCCCGGTGGGCGGTCAGTTCCTGGTGTCCGATAACCCGGAAGTGGTGAACCGTCATCTGGCAAAAGTGTACGGTCAGGCCTCTGTTGGCGCACCGCCGATGTCTGTTCCGCACATCGACACCCGTATGCTTGACGGCAAACGCGTGGTGCTGTTTGGGCCGTTCGCGACCTTCTCCACGAAGTTCCTGAAAAATGGTTCCCTGTGGGACCTGCTCAGCGCAACCACCACCTCTAACGTCAAGCCGATGATGGACGTGGGTCTGGATAACTTCGACCTGGTGAAATACCTGATTAGCCAGGTGATGCTCTCTGACGACGATCGTTTCGAGGCGCTGAAAGAGTACTATCCGCAGGCGAAGAAAGAAGACTGGCGTCTGTGGCAGGCGGGTCAGCGCGTACAGATCATCAAGCGCGATCCGAAAGAGGGTGGCGTGCTGCGTCTGGGCACCGAAGTGGTGAGCGATAAGGACGGCACCATCGCCGCGCTGCTGGGTGCGTCACCGGGTGCGTCTACCGCTGCGCCAATCATGCTGCACCTGATGGAAAAAGTGTTTAAAGATAAAGTCGCCAGTCCGGAATGGCAGGCGAAGCTGAAGACCATTATTCCATCCTATGGCACGAAGCTGAATGGTAACGTGAGCGCGACGGAGCAGGAGCTGGAATACACCAGCCGCGTACTGCAGCTGCAGTACATCAAACCGCAGGCTGCGGATGCTGCGCCAAAAGCGGAGCTGAAGCCTCAGCCGGAAAACAAACCGGTTGCGGATATCGCGCTGTAAGGTAAAAAAGCCGGGTGGCGCTGACGCCTACCCGGCCTATGTTCGGTGTTGTTTTGTAGGTCGGGTTAGGCGAAGCCGCCACCCGACTTTTAACGTACTACCGCTTGTCCGACAGTCTCTTCTGCCTTCCACACGCGATACTTCACTTCCACGTTTTCAGGCGTATAGACCACGATCGGCAACTTGCTGTTGTAGCGCAGCAGGCTATTGTCGCCCAGATACGCCGTCACAAATTTCTTCTCTTTCTTGCCATCCGGGCAGGCCATCATGGTGGAGACCGGCGAGGTGACTTTATCAAAGACGTAGTAGTCGTAACCCCAGCCTTCCAGCGTTTTGCTTTCCAGCTGACCACCCAGGCGATGCTGGTTGCAGTCCACTTCCAGCGTCTTGCCAATTAACAGCTCCACTTTGAAATTCGCTTCATCCTGCTGTGCCGGCAGCTGAATCACCTGACGCTTCATTCCTTTATCCGCTTTCGGATACGGGGCGACTTTTTCCAGCGGCTGCTCTTTAGGTGTTTCGCTGGCGAAAGCACTGGTGCTGACACACGCGGCGGCGATGAGTGCGATGGCAAATTTAGGTGCGTTTTTCATTGTCATTCCTTTATGTCAAAACGATCCTGCACAGGTTAACATATCAATTATGAATGATTGGTGTTATTTACTTACATTTTCAATATCAATAGCGTAATAAACCACATATTTGCCATTTATGTAGATGTTTGTACTGGCGTGGAGTCCGGCAGGCGTTTGTGTTATTTTAGATCCTCTATAATGTTATTCATCTGTAAAAGGGAAGAGAGATGGTTCGAGCAAAACTGAAAACGCCTGAAGGCCGCAAATTCCTCCTGGCGCTGCTGGTTGTGTTTATGATAGCTGCCGCATGCGTGGGGCGTGCCACCATTGTTGGCGTCATCGAACAGTACAACATTCCTCTCTCTGCCTGGACAACCAGCATGTATGTCCTGCAATCGGCGATGATCTTCGTCTACAGTCTGGTGTTCACCGTTCTGCTGGCCATCCCGCTGGGCATTTTCTTCCTGGGCGGACGTGAGAAGCACTAAGCCTTCACCTCAGATAATGAAGCCAGCCTGCGGGCTGGCTTTTTTTATATCAGATGATTTTTATTCGCATTTCCAGGATATTCTGTTTCGAACAAGACTGTTCGACATAAAGCAGGAGATGCGCAATGTTATCCCGGTTTGCAACGCTCAGCCGGATCCCGAAAGGAGTCTGGGTTGTGGGTGGCGTCAGTATGCTGATGGATATCTCTTCGGAGATCATTCATAGCCTGCTGCCGTTGTTTATGGTTACGACGCTGGGCGCCAGCGTGATTTTCATTGGTTTGATTGAAGGCCTGGCTGAGGCCACGGCGCTGTTTATCAAGGTGTTTTCCGGCGCCATCAGTGACTATCTGGGCAAGCGTAAAGGGCTGGCGGTTCTGGGCTACGGTCTTGGCGCGTTGAGTAAACCGCTGTTCGCTATTGCCTCTTCCTCCGGCATGATCCTTGGGGCTCGCTTAATTGACCGGGTGGGGAAGGGGATCCGGGGAGCGCCGCGCGATGCGCTGGTCGCTGACGTTACGCCGCCGGAACTCCGCGGCGCGGCCTTTGGTTTGCGTCAGTCGATGGACACC
Source organism: Enterobacter pseudoroggenkampii (assembly GCF_026420145.1). NCBI lineage: Bacteria > Pseudomonadati > Pseudomonadota > Gammaproteobacteria > Enterobacterales > Enterobacteriaceae > Enterobacter > Enterobacter pseudoroggenkampii. The sequence continues at coordinate 2,376,418 of NZ_JAPMLV010000001.1, read as the reverse complement.
ATTGGCGCATTTCTCGGGCCGTTGCTGGCCGTAGGCTTAATGCTGCTGTGGAACGATGATTTTCGTACCATTTTCTGGATCGCGGTGATCCCCGGCGCGCTCGCCGTGGCGCTGCTTTTCTTCGGCCTGCATGAGCCTAAAACCCCTGTCGAGCATAAACGAACGAACCCTATCAAAAAAGAGAACCTCAGGCGCCTCGGGAAAGGCTGCTGGTGGGTTATTGGTCTGGGGGCCATCTTCACGCTCGCACGTTTCAGTGAAGCATTTCTTGTGCTTCGCGCTCAGCAGTCGGGTGTGCCGCTGGCGCTGATCCCGCTGGTGATGGTGGCCATGAATCTGCTCTATTTCCTCTCTGCCTATCCGTTTGGCAAGTTATCTGACGGGATGAGCCACACCCGATTACTGCAGTGGGGGCTGGTGATGCTGATTGGAGCAGATGTTGTGTTGGCGCTGAGCACCCACTGGGCTGGAATGCTTCTGGGCGTTGCGCTTTGGGGAGTGCATATGGGGATGACGCAGGGGCTGCTGGCGGCAATGATTGCGAAAACTGCGCCTGCGGATCTGCGCGGTACCGCCTACGGCATTTTTAGTCTGGTCAGCGGCGTGGGATTGTTAGTCGCCAGCCTGGGGGCAGGAGCCATCTGGGAGACGTTTGGCGCAGAATATACGTTCTATGCCGGAGCGGTGATTTGTCTGGTTACGCTGGTGTACCTGCGCAAAACCCCGGACGAGGCGAAATAAAAAAACCAGCCATAAGAGGCTGGTTTTCAATGTGATTTTGGTCGGCACGAGAGGATTTGAACCTCCGACCCCCGACACCCCATGACACCCGCGTAAAATTCTTCTAAGCCGCGCCACCACTGGCTTCTAGCCTTTTTGACTGTGTAAACAAACAGTGATTTTTATGCATTATCTGCACTATATACATCAATGAGTTAGGGGGTAGTTTCGCCATTAGCTAGCCTGCCTTGATCTCACCGTGTGGGACCATAACCCAGTCGATATGATTGCTGGTATAAATCTTCGTTGACTTGGCGTCACTATGAGCCATCCTTCCTTGAGGATCGATACCCTGACTATCAAACAAATGCGCGGCCAGCGCCCTTATCTCGTGAAATGTTGGGCGCTCATCCATTGGAAGATGGTCACATAATCCAAGCTTGTCACGTAGTGCAGAGAACGAACGGCTAAGATAATCAGGTGCTACCTGAGTAGGGTGTGAAACCTCTTTACTACGTTTGTTATTTCGTTCAGGTATTCGATGTACGACATATGGGCTGGCAACACTATCCCGGCTATCGTCAATAATCCTCTTCAGCTCCCCTCCAATTGGGATCGCTACGTGTGATGCCTCTTTCTTTTGAACCTTCTGACGATGGATGTACAACGTACCGTATATCCCGTTTTCAGGTTCGTCTAACCATACACATCCACAAACGCCGTTTTTCGGTTCTCTTATCGAATATTTTATTCGTGAAACTTCTAGGCGGGCATGTGTCGTCTGCAGCGCCAAATCCATAGCTGTTTTTAACCATGGCTCAGCAGCGTTTCTCATTGCAATGAAGATATCAAAAGGAAGGCGCTTACGTTTCTTCTCTTCAACACGTCGCATTTTTTTACGCGCTGCCGGGTTATCCATCATTAATGATTCATCAACTGCATAAGAGAAAAGTTTTTTGAGAAAGCTTACCTTTCGGTTTTGAACGTTAGCGGATGCATCAGCATGGTACCGATTAATAAATTGGTTCACGTGTTCAAGCTCAATGTCACAAGCCGGGATATTGGAAAAAAATTCCTTTACCCTGAACACGTCATTATTCCAATCATCCAGGGTGCTTGGTGATGGTTTTTCATCGGCAACGGCGCGGGACATAATTCGGTCAACATGGTCACTGAATGGTTGAGCTTCTCCATTAATTCCGCCCGAGTCTCTAATCAAGCTTTCAACTGATGGCACATTTTCAGGTCGCATTCTGAGGTTGTATTCTTTTGCAATGGCGATTGCCATTATGCGATCAGTTCCAATGCTTTTACGTTTTCCGGTTATAAGCGTAAAGCGATATTGGCCTGTTGCTTTATCAAAAAGCAGGAAGTCAGGGAGATTGCGGTTCTCCCTTTTGCGTGGTCTTGCGGCCATGTTAATCCTCTTGAATTAACTGACGAACTCTTTCACTGACAATTGAGTCAACGCCCCATTTTTCTGAGGAACTAACCAGGATCGTACCATCTACGATACGGCCCTGAAGCTTACCGTTTTCAATCCAGCGTCGGATAGTTCTGTTATCTGGAACAGAGCCTGGTTCAAACTCTCGCTTACCCCACAGACTCGCCTTCATCAACTTGGCCATGGCTATTCTCCACTTAACCGGCTGCACCCGGCTATCTCTTATAGAAAATGCAAGATGAGCAACCACCACGGAGACCATCATTGCAGGTACGACATCTTTTTGTTTCGGTGTAATAGAGCTGGTGGACCATCTCTTTCGGCATGAGAACCGGCATCGGCACGCGGATAACCAGCTTTTTGATCCTGTCGACTTCTCCGGCCAGATCCAGCATGCGGGAGTGACAATACTCTGCCTCTTCGCGCCACCAGGCTACGTCTGCTTTAAGGCGGCGCATGCGCCGCTGTTTGAGTTTACTGGCCATCAATGTTCACCTTGATAGCGAAGACCTCCACCGGGTCAGGCCCGAAGTGCGGGTGTGTTATCACCTTCACTTCGTAGCCGCCGTAAGGGACATCGATGCGCTTACTCAGGTCATCGCGCTTTGGATAGCCACGGGTGATAATCAGGCGGTCATAATTCCTTGCCAGAATCCGCTTGCTCCAGAATGATGTTACCAGGCGATACTCTTCTGTTTTCTCGCCGGACTTCATCTGGTCGAAGTATTCACCGTTAACAGCAAGCTGCAGGTTAGCCATCACTTCACCTCCTGCTGCGGTGCTGCTGGCAGTTCCATCCAGTGAGTTACGCGCCCGCCATTATCGCTTTCAACCCACCACCGATCACCATTCCATGAACAGTTCCATTGATAGTGGCTTTTACCAAGGCAATTCTGTTCTTCGACATAGCACCAATAACGACCTTCAGCTTCCGGCATCCGCCCGCTTACCGGAATCCAACCATCCGGCATCACCGGAGAGTTGCCAGACACGACGTCGGCGCGAACATATAGCGTGTCGTCAGGGTGCTGATTGTCGCTGCACCACGTTAATTCGCTGAACTCGCCGTTCTCCGGCCATACTCCAGCAGTCTGAAGCCAAATATGCTCTGGCGCATCCTTGCATGGCGTATTGGCTGGCAACTTGTAATCCGTCGTTACAGGTTCGGCACCCTGAAGCATGGCGGCTCGTCCTTGCCATCCTTCCCACATTGCCGCCATCATCATGAACCAGACGTTTCCACAGCCAGCCTTTTTGTTATCAAAGAACCAGTCAACAAACTCTCGGCTCATCCCGTTCTGCTCTGCTATTTCGTAGCGATTATCCATTGCTTTTCTCCTGGTCCAGCATGGCGGCGCGGCAGGCATTCCACATATCAGCAGCAATACAGCACGCATATTCATCTGGGTTAGCAGTTGGAAGAATGCCTTTGATGACCTCGTAATCCGGTTCAATGGCTGGAGGCACAAAAGCCGGAACTGGAGCAGAGTAAACAGGCATAACGTCGCTTTGCCCTCTATTGCTCTCGTCAGTAAGAGACCAGAACAGCCTGCCTGCGGGATGCTTGAAGATGTACGCCACAGCCTCCGCTTCGAGCGATGTCAGCGCGATACGCGCCAGCTCCAATTCAATTGACCATGTGCGTTCTTTGAGAGGCTCTAACTCTCCTGCCAGCATCATTTCTGCAAACTCAATACGCGCGTGCGCAGAAGCGATAAGCTGCTCTTTGGTGAAGTTGATCATGGGTTAGTCCCTCTCAACGTCGAGCATTTCGTCGTAGTCATATTCGGTTTACCGGCCTCAACAACTACCGTGATTGCGGGAACGGACTGAAGGTTGATCTGGTTAAGCAGCCTGAGCTATTGGCCGAAGATGTTTACGCAGCCAGAAGCGCGGCGTGGTTCTTCGCCACTAAGGGATGCCTGAAGTATTCCGGCGACCTGCTGCAGGTGACGAAGATTATCAACGGCGGAACGAACGGACTGGAAGATCGTCGCGCTCGCTTCGGTCAGGCCAAAACGGTACTGGTGTGAGGTTAATATGGAATTAGAAACAATCATTGGTCTTGCTGCGCTGGTCATGGCTGCTATCGCGGGTGCCTTTGGCATTGGTCATTCACGCGGAACCAGCAAAGCGGAAGCCAAAGCAGAAAAGCAGCGCACCGAAGAAAAGGCTGCAGCCACTGAAGCAGTAGCCGAACGCCGGGTAGAAGCAACGAAAGAGGCCAGCAATGTACAGCAGACTGTTAACCGCATGCCTGATGACGATGTTGATCGCGAGCTGCGTGACACGTGGGAGCGTCCCGGTGGTGGTTGATACCGCCTGTGACTGGGTAAAGCCAATCTACCTGACCGATCATGATATTGACGTCATGGACCGCCAGACGAAGAAAGACATCCTGGCGCATAACAAAGCGTGGCAGGCGAACTGCCAGAACACCAAAGAGAAGCATAGAACTGGATTTAACTAGTTCGTCGAGTTATCAATCAGCGGCGAAATGTTCAAGTCAAATCGCCCGCCTATTAATGTTTTCACTATACCAACACTGTCAGCCATGCTATGAAGCGTTGCCAAGTTGGTCAGTTTTATTGTGGATTTTTCAGGAATGACGTAACAAGACCTTCAAGGAATTGATAAACAGTCGATGCATTTGCAAAAGCTGATAAATATTCAAATAAACCAGACTTTGAAATGGCTTGTTTTTTCTGTTCAGACTTAGCTTCACTGTAATCTTTTACTAGTTGAGTCAGTTCTTCTGGCTTTGTGAGCAATTTATCTAAAAGTAGCTGCCACTCTTCCTCGCTACCGTGCTGCAAAAAGCCGATTCGGCATGATTGAGCATTTGTATTGATGAGTTCGGCATCAACTCCTTTACCGAACACAAATCCAACCCCACAGTCTACGGCGCTGCAACCTGTCATTTTGATCATTTAACCCTCCGAACTGACATATGTTTTGTTTAATCAGATTAATCCTAACATATAACACTTAATGAATAATTAGGTGTTAATCACGCTGACAGAAGCTACTGACTTCCGATAGTGGCTTTTTAATTGGAGTAAATATGCAGGTCACTATTGATGGTGTCCCATATGCACCCGTCTGCGCAATTTCATCGAAGATCGGGATTGCAATAACGACACACCAGCGCGCCGACGTTCTGAAACGAACGCTAGAACAGCACATGAAGCACCTGCCAGCCGGTGCGCTGATGGTGGTTATCGATGACGGTTCAAGGCCTGCAGCGGTAGTGCCACACGGCGTGCAACTGCTTCGCCATGAAACATCACTCGGCATTGTTGCTTCGAAGAACGCCAGCCTGTCAGCCCTGATAGATGCCGGGTGCGAGCATCTTTTTTTATGGGATGATGATGCCTGGCCGATCGCCGATAACTGGCACCTGCCATATATCGAATCTACAGAGCCGCACCTGGCTTATCAGTTTCTCGATCTGGCTGGTCCGCGAAAGATTAACGATATGACCGTTCTGTACCGGGATGATAAGCATATTGCTTACACTGGGCAGCGCGGAGTGATGTTGTACTACCACCGCAGCGCCATCGAGAAGGTGGGCGGGTTCGATCCGGTGTATGGCCGGGGCATGTATGAGCATCCTGATCTGGCGCTTCGGATTTATAACGCTGGCTTAACGTCCTGGGCGTTTGCTGATGTGGTTGGCTCTGAAAAGCTGATTCATTCGATGGATGAATACGAAGAGGGCGCGCGCAGCATACCGAGGCCTGAACGTGAAGCGCTCGATAAAAAGAACGCTGTGATTTACGGGCAGCGCCGGGATTCAGGATATACAGGCTATGCCGAATATAGATCTCAGCGCGATGTGGTAATAACAACGTTGCTTACCAGCCAGCCAGACCCGCAGCGCGGTACGAAAATGGCGGCCGAACCTGACATGCTGGCTAAATGGGCCTCATCACTTCGGAATTGTGGCCGTATCGCGCTGGTGGATGAACTGCAGACGGCACCGGCAGGCGTTGAGCTGTATCGTGTTCCTGACGTGAAGATGAATGTCTACTTCCGGCGCTGGCTGCATATCTGGCAGCACCTGCGCGATCACCCTGAATACCGGTTCGTCTGGTGTACTGATGGTACCGATGTCGAAATGCTCCGCGCACCGTGGGAAGAGATGCAGCCAGGTAAGGTTTATGCAGGTTCAGAACCGAAGACCTACGCCGACACCTGGGCGAAACAGAATCATCCTGAGCGTATCTATCAGGAATTCATTGAAGCGCACCGCGGTGATGTGATGCTTAACGCTGGTCTGCTGGGTGGCAGCCGCGCTGATGTAATGGCGTTCGCTCACGGCATCATCCGTCTTTACTACCGGATCGAGAGTTATCGTTTCTGGAAGAAAGAACAGGCTGGCGCTGCTGTGGGCGATATGCTGGCGTTCGGTATTGTCGCGCAGTCATTCGCTGACAGGCTGGTCACCGGACCTCTGGTTCATACCGTTTTCAAAACTGATGGAATCGGTGGGGAGGCTACATGGTGGAAACACAAGTGAAGTTTGCGGTTATCGGACACCATTCCCGATATAAGCAGGCATCGCGCCTTGCTGGACTTCTCGGAGATGTACTGCTGATTGATAGCGGAGACCATGGCGCAAACTGGAATCATCGCCGCGCGCTTGAATGGGCTTCATGGCAGGATTGCCGGGTAGTGATAATCGAAGATGACGCATTGCCTGTTCCAGATTTTATTGAGCAGGTTAGCGAATGGCTTAACCGCTTCCCGGAATCGCTGGTGAGTTTCTACCTGGGTACGGGGCGACCACCTCAGTATCAAATGCAGATAGCTGAGCGGCTGATTGTTGCTGATAAGACTCAGGCTGATTACATCACGCTGCAGCGGCTTATACACGGCGTTTGTTATAGCGTACCCCCTCAGAATATTGAACGAGTCCTTTCTCGATGGGACAGCAGCAAGCCAGCGGATTATGCCGTTGGTGATGCCTATGGCGGCGCTGTGGTTTATCCGTGTTACTCGCTGGTGGATCATGCTGACGGCGAACCGGTTGAGCGTCACCCTGACTCAGCGCCACGAACAGAACGCCGCCGGGCGTGGAGGTTAGCCTGATGCCTGCGTTAATACCGAGAGCATGCCGCAAGCGTGGCTGCCCTGGCACAACCACCGACCGCTCAGGCTATTGTCCCAAACACCTTAATGAAGGCTGGCAGCAGCATCAGCGAGGACAGAGCAGGCATCAGCGAGGTTATGGCAGCAAGTGGGACAGGCTGCGCCCACTCGTTCTCGACAGAGATAAGCACCTTTGTCAGGAATGCCTGCGAAATGGAAGGTATACACCCGCTGAGACGGTGGACCACATCACCGCCAAAGCAAATGGGGGGACCGATGACCTGTCCAACCTCGAAAGCCTCTGCAAGCCTTGCCACAGGGCGAAGACAGCGGTCGAAAGACTCAAATGACATCAATTCTCATTTGAATCGAAAGAGGGGGAGGGAGGGTTGAAAGTTCAGGAACGACGCGCCAAAGGACCGCCGCCTAACCTCTTTTCACATCGCCGCAGGTTAGAAAACTTTTTTATGGGGTCCCCCATTCGATGATTAATAGGAGTTTTCGATTATGTCTGGACCACCGAAAACCCCGACCCATCTACGTTTGGTGAGGGGTAACCCATCAAAACGCCCGATCAATGAGAACGAACCAAAACCCCCTTCAGGGGTACCCCCAACGCCGAAGCATTTCGACAAGCAGGGGAAATACTGGTTTAAACGGATGGCCGACGAGCTTGATGCTATCGGTGTGATGTCTCAGCTGGACGCAAGAGCCCTTGAGTTGCTGGTTGAGGCTTATACCGAATACCGGCATCACTGCGACACGCTTGAAGTTGAGGGCTACACCTACCGGACCGAAACGCAGAGCGGGGATGTGCTGATCAAGGCTCACCCGGCGGCCATTATGAAAGCTGATGCCTGGAAACGTCTGCGCGCCATGCTCGGTGAGTTTGGCATGACGCCAGCCAGCCGCTCTAAGGTGAATGCCAAAGGTCCTGATGCGGTTGATCCGCTTACTGAGTTTATGAAAGCGAGGGATTAATGGCTAAGGTTGCAGAAGGCATCCGCTACGCCGAGAGGGTGGTGGCGGGGGAAATTATTGCCTGTGAGTATGTGCGCCTTTCCTGTCAGCGTTTTCTTGACGATCTGGCACACGGCGAAGAGCGCGGTATTTTCTTCAGTGAGCCGCGCGCGCAGCACATTCTGAATTTCTATAATTTTGTGCCTCACGTAAAAGGCGCTCTGGCAGGCCAGCCTATCGAGCTGATGGACTGGCATGTTTTCATCCTGATTAATATTTTTGGTTTTGTTATCCCGCTGGTTAACGAAGAGACGGGGGAAACCGTTCTGCGTAACGATGGCAGCGGTCGGCCGGTGATGGTTCGGCGTTTCCGTACAGCAGATGTTGAAGTGGCCCGTAAAAATGCCAAATCAACGCTTTGCTCCGGTGTGGGGCTTTATATGGCTGGCGCTGACGGTGAGGGCGGGGCGGAGGTTTATTCCGCTGCTACCACCCGTGACCAGGCGCGAATTGTTTTTGAAGACGCGAAAAATATGGTCAAGAAGGCGAAAGCCACTCTTGGGCGGATCTTCGAATTCAACAAGCTCGCTATCTACCAGGAGCAAACCGCCTCCAAATTCGAGCCTTTATCATCAGATGCGAACAACCTCGACGGCCTGAACATCCACTGCGCCATCGTCGACGAGCTGCATGCTCATAAAACCCGTGACGTCTGGGACGTTCTGGAGACGGCCACCGGCGCGCGCCTGCAATCGCTGCTTTTCGGTATCACCACCGCTGGCTTCAACAAAGAAGGTATCTGTTACGAACTACGCGATTACGCAATCAAGGTCCTGCGCGGCCTGGTTAAAGACGATACGTTTTTTGCCATCATCTACACCTTAGATGAAGGTGACGATCCCTTTGATGAAAAAGTCTGGCAAAAGGCGAATCCGGGGCTGGGTATCTGTAAGCGCTGGGATGACCTGCGCCGCCTTGCTAAAAAGGCGAAAGAGCAGGTTTCGGCCAGGATTAACTTTTTCACCAAACACATGAATATCTGGGTTACCGCTGAATCTGCCTGGATGGACATGATGAAATGGGAAAAATGCGAGTTTATCGCCCCGCAGCACGAACTTAAAACCTATCCCTCATGGGTGGGCGTTGACCTTTCAAACAAAATTGATATCTGTGCAGCCGCTAAAGTCTGGCGCGCGCCAGGTGGTCACGTTCATGCGGATTTTAAATTCTGGCTGCCAGAGGGACGCCTTGAGAAGTGTTCACGCCAGATGGCAGAGCTCTATCGTAAGTGGGCCGAGATGGACAAGCTGATCCTTACCGACGGGGATGTAATCGACCATTCTCAGATTAAGGAAGAGCTGCAGGTGTGGGTTGCTGGCGAAAGTCTGAAAGAAATAGGCTTCGATCCGTGGAGTGCGACGCAGTTCAGCCTTGCGCTGGCAGAAGAAGGGCTGCCGCTGGTGGAGGTACCGCAGACGGTTCGCAATTTCTCGGAGGCGATGAAAGAGGTCGAAGCACTGGTATACGGTGGCCGCTTCCATCACAGCGATCACCCGGTAATGAACTGGATGATGTCCAACGTAACCGTCAAACCTGACCGGAACGAGAACATTTTCCCTAACAAGTCCACACCAGAGGCCAAGATTGATGGCCCGGCGGCATTGTTCACTGCAATGAGCCGCGTTCTGGTTAACGGTGGCAACGACCAGCAGGATCTCTCCGGATTCTTCAATAATCCCATCATGGTAGGTTTCTGATGAAAAAAAACAAACAGCCAGGCAGGGTGAAAAGCGCTCTGCTTAACTGGCTTGGTGTGCCTATCAGCCTGACTACCGGCACGTTCTGGGAGGAATGGTTTGGCACCAGCAGCAGCGGAAAGGTGGTCACGGCCGATAAAGCCATCCAGCTATCGGCTGTGTGGGCATGCGTAAGACTGTTAAGCGAGTCTATTTCAACCCTTCCGCTGAAAATATACGTTCGACAGCCTGACGGTTCGCGTAAAGCGGCAACCGATCATCCGGCCTATTCGATACTGTGCCGCCGACCCAATTCAGAAATGACACCATCACGCTTTATGTTGATGGTGGTCGCCAGTATTTGCCTGCGCGGGAACGCCTTCATTGAGAAGAAATTCATCGCAAACCGCCTGGTTTCGCTGGTGCCTTTACTGCCGCAGAACATGGTGGTTAAACGTCTCACTACCGGGGCGCTGGAATACAAATACACTGAAAACGGAAACGAGCGCGTCATTCCGGTCAAAAGCATCATGCACATTCGCGGGTTCGGTCTGGATGGTGTTTGCGGCATGATGCCGATGAAGACTGGCCGGGATGTGATCGGTTCAGCAATGGCGGTTGAAGAGTCTGCGGCGAAAATCTTCGAACAGGGTCTGCAGAGTTCAGGATTCCTCTCTTCTGATAAAGCTCTGGATGATACTCAACGTGAAAAACTTCGCGGTTACATGGCGGCGTTTACCGGTTCGAAAAACGCCGGGAAAATCATGGTTCTTGAGGGTGGTTTGACGTACCAGGGCGTGACCATGAACCCGGAAGATGCTCAGATGCTCGAAAGCCGCGCATTTAGCATTGAGGAGATCTGCCGCTGGTTTCGCGTGCCGCCTTTCATGGTTGGTCACACCACGAAACAAAGCAGCTGGGCATCCAGCCTGGAAGGGATGAACCTGCAGTTTCTGACTCATACACTTCGACCGCTGCTGGTGAATATTGAGCAGGAAATTGGCCGGTGCTTACTCGACAGCGATGATGAAGTGTTTGCAGAGTTCTCTGTTGAAGGTCTACTGCGGGCCGATAGTGCCGGTCGCGCGGCATACTATACCAGCGCGCTTCAAAATGGCTGGATGTCCCGTAATGACGTTCGTCGTCTTGAGAACATGCCGCCAATTGAAGGGGGCGATATTTACACTGTTCAGCTCAACCTGACGCAACTGAAAAATCTCGAAAGCAGCAACCCTGCTGTTCAGGCACTGGCCCTGCGAGAGCTGCATAACCACGTATTCCCCGATATTTCCTTTGAACAATCTCCGCTGAAACAGGCCGCTTAGGAGCACTTTCCTGATGAGCAAAAAACAACTTCCGGTAGCACCGGCGGGTCGCCCCTGCGCGCGCGTTACCTGTGAAACATTACCGTCCGCACTGGACCGCTGGGACGGCGGGATCAAAGCGGCGGCCACCGACGATAACAGTATTTCTGTTTTTGATGTTATCGGGCAGGACTACTGGGGCGAAGGGGTAACCGCTAAACGTATTGCCGGTGCGCTTCGGGCGATGAACGGCGCCGACGTTACGGTGAATATCAACTCACCGGGCGGCGACATGTTCGAAGGTCTGGCTATTTATAACCTGCTCCGCGAATACGAAGGCCGTGTAACGGTGAAGGTGCTGGGCATTGCCGCCAGCGCCGCCTCGATAATTGCGATGGCCGGGGATGATATTCAGATTGGCCGCGGTGCCTTCCTGATGATCCACAACTGCTGGGTCTACGCGATGGGAAACCGCCATGATTTTGCAGAACTGGCACAGTCACTGGAACCCTTCGATACCGCTATGGCTGACATCTACGCCGCGCGCTCCGGCCTTGATATGGCCGCTGTGCAGAAGCTGATGGACGCGGAAAGCTATATCGGTGGCAGTGATGCTGTGGCGAAGGGACTGGCAGACAGCTTGCTTTCTGCAGATGCGGTCAGCTACAGCGCCTTTCCCATGACACATCGACTGAAATGGACGCGCTCTGCTATGAGTTTATGGACAGGGTAATTTTCACAGATGATATACCGGGTAACCAGACGCTAAGTTGTCTGATTGAGGAGATGAGTTATAACAGCAGCATCATTACGCTGACACTCAGTGAAGCACCTGACTGGACATTCCCAAATCCACGGGTTGTAATTCGTGATCAGGAGGGAATGGCATCAGCGCTGCTTGTTCCAACCCGGATAGATGACTTTACTCTGACTGTTCCATACAGCAGCGCGCTATCGCCTGAAACGTGGATAATGGGGGATCCTTCAATTGAGCCACCACGTCTGATGTTCTGTTCTTCAACTCGCGTTGGTTATGACGCTCTTATAGGTGAGATATCACCGGGAAGTGACGGAACTAATGATGTGACGGCAATCCAGTACAACCCAGCAAAATATCAGTATGACGATGCAAGTTACCCCGGCGACGTCGCTTAGATAATAGTTAATAACAAACCTGCTTCGGCGGGTTTTTTTATTTCTGAGGAAGCTATGACAACCTATAATACAGGCAATCCGATTGGTTCTATTGACCCTCGTGATCTATATGATAACGCTGAAAATTTGGATAATTTATCTCTGGACATGGTAAACGAGACATATCCAGATCGCCTTGGGAGACAAAGGAAAACGTGGTATGGTTTTGAAAAAGATGTAAATAGGGCAATTCAGAACTATGGCTATATCACGAAGGATTCTTTTGAAGATGGTAGCACCATTAGCCTTGCTAACGAGTGCTTACGGTGGAAGAGCAACGGCGAGTATTACCGATGGGACGGGGCGCTACCCAAAGTAGTCCCCCCTGGTTCTACACCAGATAGCACTGGGGGTATTGGTACAGGTAAATGGGTCAGTGTAGGTGATGCATCATTAAGAACCGAACTTGCCTCATCTGCATCAGGAAAGGGTGTTGCACTTGTTTACGGGGCTGTGAAAAAGTCAGGAGATGAATTTACAGGCCATGTTGATATGCCTTCACTTACCGTAAAATCAACATTCGGCAATGTTATAGTTGGCGATCAGCCTGTTGGGGTACCTGGCGCGGTTTGGCCATTACCAGACTCATTACGTGACTCTATAAACGTTAGTCGCTTACTTTCAAATACACCATTCAACTGCCATGCCTTTTCTGACAAAACAGTTTTAAGTCAGGGTACTGCAATAGATGGTTACGGAGCATTTGACTCAACGGTCATTATCTACGGTAGCCATCATCAGGATCATGCTCACTCTTTCCAAGACCGTGTTAGTTACCGTGGATCTAATCGACTTGATAATACATATGGTTACTATTCTGCTCCAACTATATCTGGATCAGGTACAGTTGGAGACCGTAGAGGAATATTCATAAATGATGTTTCTATTTTTGGTGGAGGAACACTAGAACAGCAAACAGGCGTTTATCTTGAAGACTTAAAGGCAGCATCTGGTATCAACGTAGCGTATCAAACTAGGCAAACCACTGGTTACACGTTCTACGCGCCAAATTCCGCCAGAATGTACCACAAGGGTGCAGCAGGATTCGGGTATGATCCAGTGCAAGCTGATACGAATTTTGCAATTCATTTCCGTGGCTCTGCACCTTCAACTTCATACTACGGTTTTTTGCATACCGATAATTCAGGCGCTTCACTTGGCGTAAGCCAAGATACAGCAATACTTTTTATTCAAGGTGGTTCAGTAAGAGCAAAAATAAAGCCTCAGGCTACCACTCTCAGTGCGTTCACACCTGGTGATGATAATCATACCCCGAATGGTGATGCAGAAAATAGATGGTCTGTTTTTTATGGCGGCACTGGGGCTATAAATACATCTGATGAAAGAGAAAAGACGCAAATAACCTCTCTTAATGATGACCATAAATTGGGGGAATATGAGATCGATACTATTCTTGATGCATGGGCTACCGTTTCTATTTCGGCCTTTAAATGGATCGAAATGGTAAATCGCAAGGGTGAAGATGCCCGCTGGCACTTCGGTGCAGTTGCCCAGCAGGTTAGAGATGCTTTCCTGAGTCATGGCATTGACGCTACAAAATTTGGTTTACTTTGTTATGACAAATGGGATGAAAAGTACGAAACAAAAAATGGTAAGCCTGAGGTTGTTGCGCCTGCAGGAGATAGATGGGGGCTTCGGCCTGATCAGTGCGCTTGGCTGGAAGCAGCTTATCAGAGAAGAAGATCTGAACGCTTGGAATCAAGAATATCAGCACTTGAAAATCTGCAATCATTAAAAAATTCGTGAAGTATATTTTTAATTTTGTCTTAATAGTTTTATGGTATCAGTACATCCAGTAATAGGCGTGGAAGTTGGTTGTATTGCCGGTATGTTCGTCAACCTTGCGACATCGAAAATCCTCCTTTTCCTTAAGGAATTGAGAAATTAAAACACCATATTTAGCAATGCATTAGCCCACTTCGGTGGGTTTTTTTGTTGCCTGCATATTGATCGACGCCACCTATCTATATTACTGTATATTCATACAGTAATATTTGAGGTTACTATGCCACGTATAGCAGATATACAAACCGCTTTCAGGGCAGCCATACAGCAAAACTCTAAGGGCTATCTCTACCTGCATACAGATAAATTCATCGCTGAACTACAGAAGAGGCACTGGCATTTCAGCCAGGCAGATGCAAATTCATGGATTGAGCGATACCAGCCAGATTTTGCCGATAAGACGATAAACGGAAGCGATAATCGCTATTGGATATTGCGTAACATGGGGAGGATTTTCTAATGGGATTTCCTTCACCGGCAATGGATTATCAGGAACAGAGACTGACTATCGATCTGCTATGCGGAATTGATGGGAACTGCAGGGTAATAGAAACATCCTGTGGTTGGGCAGTGATTAACATTGCTCTGAGGCCTGAGCAGGGAGATACGCTACTGGTAAGAATGGATAACAGGAACGAGTTTGCAAAGCTATACGGGGCAGCATTGATAACTGAAGATGGTGAAGCGATAGAAGGCGACGCGCTGGATGATGTAACTGTATATGGCGTTCTAACGCACAGTCTCAACCGGGTTGGTAACGATGATTGCCCGACAATTTAAAGCAGGGTTCAACCATCATTTCACCATCGTTTCGCCATCAAAATTTTACGGTAACAAAAAACCAGCCATAAGAGGCTGGTTTTCAATGTGATTTTGGTCGGCACGAGAGGATTTGAACCTCCGACCCCCGACACCCCATGACGGTGCGCTACCAGGCTGCGCTACGTGCCGACGCATGAAAAGAATACTACTCGATTCCGTTTTGAATGCAAGGGAATCCGTCGCTAACTGGTTTATTATTAATCAGTTAGCGATGAAGCGCTTCTCATCCGTCAGAACCTGCAGCAGCAGGCTCAGCTGCGGCTTCTGGTCTTTCAGTCGTTCACCCTGCAGGTTATACGTCTGATAATTCCCGTTGTTGTTCAGCACCAGCGTCAGCTTCGGCGTAGTCACCACCAGCGTATTATTACCCGCAGCCGTGACCCAGTTATGGCGGCGCGCGGCGCTGAAGAGATCCTGGCCCTGCGAATACTCGTTTGCTGGCGTGCTGACGTGCAGCAGGCGTTGCATCAGGGTGGTCATCACATCTTTATGCTCGGTAAGCATATTGATGCGCTGCGCCGGGGTGCCCGGCCAGTGGATCACCAGCGGAACCTGCAGGTTCGGGCGTGACCAGCTCATACTCTTCGTCTCGTCACCTAACGGGACGCCATGGCCTGCGGTCACGATCACCACGGTGTTATCAAGCTTGCCGGACTCACGTAGCGCGTCAAGCACGCGACCAATCTGCGCATCAACATCACCCGCCGCGCGGCCGTAGCGGCGCGCAAAATCACTCTTATTGCTGTTTGCAAGCGTTGTGCCGTTAAAGGCAACCCATGAGAACCAGCGGTTATCTTCCTGGGCGTAGCGCTGCAGCCAGTTTATCCATTGGCTGGCGGTCTGCGCATCAGACTGATTTTGTGCCGTCGGCAGTGAGAAATCAGACAGCAGCGCCTGGCGGTAGAGCGGGCTGTTAAAGCCATCGGATGAGAACAACCCTAACTGATAGCCCTGCTGATTCAGCCCGGTGATCAGCGCCGCAGGTGTGCGGGTAGACAGTACGCCGTCCATATAGCCGGCTGAAATGCCATAGAAGAGGCCAAAGATGCCCGCGTCGGTTGTGTTACCGGAGCTCATATGTTGAGTAAACGAGACGTTTTGACTCGCGAAATTGGCCAGCGCAGGCATCTGCTTCTCGTAACGGGAATAGTTCAGTCCATCGACGGTGATAAGCAGGACGTTTTGGCCTCGTCCCATATCGCGGTAGTTCAGGTCGCTCAGAGGATACTGCACGCTGACAGCTTCCGGGTTACCCTGCTCGATAAGACGGCGCTGATATTCCTGCGCATCAAGCAGGCCGTGTTTTTCGAGGAAGCGACGGGCCGTCATCGGATATGAGAGCGGCAGGTTCGCGCGCTGCATGGTAATAGGGCGATAGAAGTTCGCATCCGCCCAGATATACATGATGTGCGAACTGATAAAGGAGACGAAGAAGAGCGCGGCGACGGGCTTCGCGTAGTGGCGTCGGCGGGTCAGGCTACGCAGTTTTTGCCAGCTCCAGGTGGCAAACAGCATCTCAATCAACAGGATCACCGGGACGCTGATAAACATCAGCTGCCAGTCACGGGCCGTTTCGTTCTGGTCGGGGTTAATCACCAGTTCCCAGACGATGGGGTTGAGATGCAGGTGGAAGCGGGTGAACACTTCACTGTCGATAAGCAGCAGCGTCATCCCCACCGTCGCAAGGATGGCGGACAAGAATCGCATCAGACGCTGCGACATGACGATAAACGTCAGGGGGAACAGGATCAGCAGATAGGTGGCGAAAACCAAAAAGCTAAAGTGACCGACAACGCTTATCCAGGAGTAGATACGCCCGGTGAGCGTTGTTGGCCAGTCTGCGACAAACAGATAACGACAGCCAATGACCGTCGCCAGCAGAATGTTGAACAGGGCAAACCAGTGCCCCCAGCTGACCATCTGGGAGACTTTTTCACGGTAGCGCTGACGATTCGTCACCATAAACTGTTGTTCGTATCCCTTAATGGGCCGGGTCGTTGCTGACGGACGACTGTAAAGCCTGGGCGAACGATTTTGCGATCGCCTGACGCTGAGCCGGAGCAACGCTGGTGTTAATCAGGTTGGTGACCATATTTCCCAAAACCATCAGGGAGAGATCGGTCGGCGTTTTATGTTTTTCCAGTACGTTGACCAGCTCACTGAGCAGTTGTTCAACGTGTTCATCACTGTAGCGGGAATGTTGTGGCATAAATCAAAATCAGTTTGTTGATGAAAGGGCAACATATTACCGTAGCAACAGCTTTTTTTCCCCTTTTTTATCTGTTGTTGCACACATGTCCTGGTGGTGGTTGAATACCGCCCGGTCTAAAAGGAGAGTTTATCATGAGTCTGGAAATCAACCAGATTGCCTTGCACCAGCTTATCAAGCGTGATGAGCAAACCCTTGAAGTGGTGCTGCGCGATTCGTTACTGGAACCCACGGCGACCGTTGTGGAGATGATGGCAGAGCTGCATCGCGTCTACAGCGCCAAAAATAAAGCCTATGGGCTGTTCAGCGAAGAGAGTGAGCTGGCCGATAGCCTGCGCCTGCAGCGTCAGGGTGAAGAGGATTTTCTGGCGTTTAGCCGTGCGGCAACCGGGCGTCTGCGCGACGAGCTGGCGAAATATCCGTTCGTCGACGGGGGGATCGTGCTGTTCTGCCACTACCGCTATCTGGCGGTCGAGTATCTGCTGGTTACTGTACTGAATAACTTAAGCAGCATGCGCGTGAACGAGCAGCTGGACATCAGCTCGACGCATTATCTGGATATCAACCATGCGGATATCGTGGCGCGTATTGATTTGACCGAATGGGAAACCAACCCGGAGTCGACCCGCTACCTGACATTCCTGAAGGGGCGCGTGGGCCGCAAAGTGGCGGATTTCTTTATGGACTTCCTCGGTGCCAGTGAAGGGCTTAACGCCAAAGCGCAGAACAAAGGGCTGCTCCAGGCGGTTGACGATTTCACAGCAGAAGCGCAGCTCGATAAATCCGAGCGCCAGACGGTGCGCCAGCAGGTTTACAGCTACTGCAACGAACAGCTGCAGGCAGGGGAAGAGATTGAGCTGGAGTCGCTGTCAAAAGAGCTGGCGGGCGTCAGCGAAGTCAGCTTCCAGGAATTTACCGCAGAAAAGGGCTATGAGCTTGAAGAGAGCTTCCCGGCGGATCGCAGCACGCTGCGCCAGTTAACCAAGTTTGCCGGCAGCGGCGGCGGGTTAACAATCAACTTTGATGCGATGCTGCTGGGGGAACGTATCTTCTGGGATCCGGCCACCGATACGCTGACCATTAAGGGGACGCCGCCGAATCTGCGCGATCAGCTTCAGCGCCGCACCTCGGGCGGTAAATAGCAGGCACAAAAAACCCCGCAGAAGCGGGGTTTTTTTCGACAGGTTTGCGATTACGCGCGAACGAAGTCGATGTGAGTCAGTTTTGGCTTGAACGCGTGACGCTGAACAGCCTGAACTTTCACTTTTTCTTCTTTACCGCCAACAACGATGGTCAGAACTTCGCTGTAGAATTCAGCTTTGGTCTGCAGGTTCCACAGTTTGTCGTGATCCAGTTCGATTGCAACTGGAGCAGCTTCGCCACCGTAAACGATAGCCGGGAACTTGTTAGCGGTACGCAGGCGGCGGCTCGCACCCTTACCCTGCACGTTACGTACTTCTGCTTCGATAGTAAACATTGATTTCTCTCTGTATTTAAAACCCTACTACAGGCGACCCAGCAGCAGGTGAGTGTTCTGCCTCACGGATGTGAAGCGGGCGGCATTTTATACTCAAATGCCCCTCACATCAATGAAAAGTCCCGCTAACCGCGCAATTCATTGGCGCGACGGAAGCGACCTTCGTAGTCAAAGAGTTTCTCGCGCACCTGCCAGAACTGGCCTTTCTTACGGGCGACCACAAAATCCGGATGGCGCAACAGCACCTGCTGGCGCACGATATCGGCCACGGTGATCCAGCGCAGGGGCACGCCCGGGGTGCGGGTGTGCGGGCGGATAAACAGCTGTTCGAAGGCCGTTCGCTGGGCAGGCGTCTGGACCCGGAAGCGCTCGCTGACGTCCGCCCCGTCTTCGTCGTAATAGGTGATTTTCAACCATTCGCCTTTTTCATCGGCGCCGGGCTGCAACGCCATGCCGGAACAGCGCAGTACCAGCGCATCTTTCAGCTTTAATGCTGCTTTCAGCATGTCGTCCGGGTCAACCAGCACCGTGTCACATTCCCGACAGCGGCGAGCGGCAATGTCGTTTTCGGCGTTGCACTGCGGGCAGTTTTTAAAGCGGAAACGAAAATCGCACTGCTCGCGATGCCCGTCATCATCTTCAAACCAGCCCTGACAGCGGCGGCCAAAATGTTCGATCAGCGTGCCGTCGGCGGTGGTTTTGCCCCAGAAAGTGTTGGCAAACCCACAGGCAGGGCAAAAGACCTGCACGGGCACGTTGTCGCTTTTCCCTTTTGGCGCGCCGACTTCAGGCGTATAGAGATCGTGCGGGTTACCTGCATAATCCAGAATCAGGCAGTCGGTTTTCCCGGGGGCCAGGCGCAGGCCGCGGCCAACAATTTGTTGATACAGACTCACCGATTCGGTCGGGCGCAAAATGGCGATCAGGTCGACGTGCGGTGCGTCAAAGCCGGTGGTCAATACCGACACGTTAACCAGATAGCGGAACCGCTGGGCTTTAAACGCGTCAATCAGGCTGTCGCGCTCCGGGCCGGGCGTCTCGCCGGTGATGAGCGCCGCGTCGCCGGAAGGCAGTAACCCGGTGATTTCCCGCGCGTGCTCAACGGTGGCGGCAAAGATCATCACCCCTTTGCGCGTCTGCGCAAACTCCTCTATCTGGCTGATGATGTGCGGCGTAATACGTTTCTGCTTTTTCAGCTCCTGGTTAAGATCCGCTTCGCTGAATAACCCGTTGCTTTGCGCCTGCAGGCGGCTGAAGTCGTACTGCACCACCGGCATATCCAGCCGTTCAGGCGGCGTCAGGTAGCCATGTTTAATCATGTAGCGCAGCGGAAGCTCGTAAATGCAGTCGCTAAACAGGGCCTTGTCATCGCCGCGCACCATGCCGTGATAATGGTAGCGATAGATCCAGCCTTTCCCCAGGCGAAACGGGGTCGCCGTCAGGCCCAGCAGGCGCAGGTGAGGGTTCACCTCTTTCAGGTGTGACAGGATTTGCTGATACTGGCTGTCGTCGTCATCGCTGATGCGGTGACATTCGTCGACAATCAGCAGCGAAAATTCGCTGCGAAACAGATCCAGATTGCGGGCCACCGACTGCACGCTGCCAAACACCACTTTGCCGTGGCTCTCTTTACGCTTTAGCCCGGCGGCGAAAATATCGGCTTCCAGCCCAAGCGCACAATACTTGGCATGGTTTTGCGCGACGAGCTCTTTAACGTGCGCCAGCACCAGCACGCGGCCGCGGGCCAGACGCGCCAGTTCGGCAATGACCAGGCTTTTGCCTGCGCCGGTCGGGAGCACAATCGCCGCCGGCTCGCGATGTTTACGGAACCAGGCGAGGGTGGCGTCAACGGCTTCCTGCTGATAGGGACGAAGTGTAAAAGTCATGGGGTCTCGGTTTCGTTATTCCGCACATAGTATGCCACGAAACTTTTTCCCTTGAGTGGCGCAACCAGACCATTATACTGAACCGTTCCAGACTGCTTCTTTTTTCGGACCTGTTGTCCGACTTCCTGCACCATTAAGGCTAAAAAGATTTCATGCGACTTGATAAGTTTATCGCTCAGCAACTCGGCGTAAGCCGCGCTATTGCCGGGCGCGAAATTCGCGCCAGCCGCGTTACCGTGGATGGCGACATTGTGAGAGACAGCGCGTTCAAACTGCAACCTGACCATCAGGTGGAGTATGACGGCAATCCGCTGACCCAGCAGCACGGTCCGCGCTACTTCATGCTCAATAAGCCGGAAGGCTACGTCTGCTCAACGGACGATCCGGATCACCCGACGGTGCTCTATTTCCTCGACGAACCGGTGGCGCACAAGCTGCATGCCGCAGGCCGCCTCGACATCGACACCACCGGTCTGGTGCTGATGACCGACGACGGGCAGTGGTCGCACCGCATCACCTCTCCACGACACCACTGCGAGAAAACCTACCTCGTGACGCTGGAGTCGCCGGTGTCGGATGACACGGCAGAGCACTTCGCGAAAGGCGTTCAGCTGCATAATGAAAAAGATCTGACTAAACCGGCGGTGCTCGAAGTCATCACCCCGACCGAGGTCCGCCTGACCATCAGCGAGGGGCGCTACCATCAGGTGAAACGTATGTTTGCCGCGGTGGGGAACCACGTTGTTGGCCTGCATCGCGAACGGATTGGTGCGATTGAACTCGATCCCGACCTGGCGCCTGGCGAATATCGCCCGTTAACGGAAGAAGAGATCGCCAGCGTCGGTCTGCCTTCGCACTAATTTCAGGAGAACTCTGTGACCACCAGGCCACACTCGTCGTTCAAAATCGTCTTCATTCTTGGCCTGCTGGCCATGCTGATGCCGCTGTCTATTGATATGTACCTGCCCGCGCTGCCGGTCATTTCCGCGCAGTTTGGCGTTCCGGCGGGCAGCGCGCAGATGACGCTCAGCACCTATATTCTCGGCTTTGCCCTCGGCCAGCTTTTTTATGGCCCGATGGCGGACAGCCTTGGACGCAAGCCTGTCATTCTGGGCGGGACGCTGGTCTTTGCGGCCGCTGCGGTTGCCTGTGCGCTGGCGCAGACCATCGATCATCTGATTGTCATGCGCTTCTTCCACGGTCTGGCGGCGGCAGCGGCAAGCGTGGTGATTAACGCCCTGATGCGCGATATCTACCCGAAGGAAGAGTTCTCCCGCATGATGTCCTTCGTGATGCTGGTGACGACGATTGCGCCGCTGGTGGCACCCATGGCCGGTGGTGCGGTGCTGGTGTGGTTTAGCTGGCATGTGATTTTCTGGATCCTGGCCCTGGCCGCGCTGCTGGCCTCCGCGATGATTTTCTTCTTTATTGATGAAACGCTTCCCGTCGAGCGCCGGCAGAAATTCCACATCCGAACCACCATCGGCAACTTTGCCTCGCTGTTTCGCCACAAGCGCGTGCTCAGCTATATGCTGGCAAGCGGGTTCAGCTTCGCCGGAATGTTCTCCTTCCTGAGCGCCGGGCCGTTTGTCTACATCGAACTGAACCACGTTTCGCCGCAGCACTTCGGCTATTACTTTGCGCTTAACATCGTCTTCCTGTTCATCATGACCATCATCAACAGCCGCTTTGTCCGGCGGGTGGGGGCGCTGAACATGTTCCGCGCCGGGCTGTGGATCCAGTTTGTGATGGCGATCTGGCTGGTGGTGAGCGCGTTTCTGGGCGTGGGCTTCTGGGCGCTGGTGGTCGGCGTGGCGGCCTTTGTCGGCTGCGTGTCGATGGTATCATCCAATGCGATGGCGGTGATTCTGGATGAGTTCCCGCACATGGCGGGGACCGCATCATCTCTGGCAGGGACGTTCCGCTTCGGCATCGGCGCTATCGTTGGCGCGTTGCTTTCGATGGCCACCTTTACGACGGCATGGCCCATGCTGTGGGCGATGGCTTTTTGCGCAACCAGCTCGATACTCTTCTATCTTTACGCCAGTCGACCGCGAAAAGCGGCCCACTAAAACACAGAGAAGGCCCGGCAGGGCCTTTTTTGTTGATGCATATCAACCAAACCCCCTTCGTTTATCCCGTGTTTGTTTATTTTATGTAAAATCTATTTGTGTAAAAAGTCACATCATTGTATTCAAAAAGGTTGAGTTAGATCGCAGAAACGGGTACATATAGCGCCGACGCGAGCCTGGAAACGGATAAAAAAGCGCTGAATAGTGCAGGCTGACGATGATGTGTTACTATAAATGTAAATAAATTGTGAAGTAAATTTTGCTTCCGGGGAACGAACGTGAATACATTACAACTTTCTATTGTCCATCGCTTGCCCCAGAGCTATCGCTGGTCGGCGGGTTTTGCTGGTTCGAAAGTTGAACCGATTCCGCAAAACGTCGCGGGCTGTGAAAACTGCCTGGTGGCGCTCAAGCTGTTAAGCCCGAGTGACGAAAATGCCTGGCGGGTGATGGAGCGCCTCAGTCAGGCCCTGACGGATATCGAAGTGGACAGCTCCGTACTGGAGTGCGAAGGTGAGCCGTGCCTGTTTGTGAAAAGCCAGGACGAGTTTGCTGCCACCTGCCGTCTGAAAAATTTTGGCGTTGCCATTGCCGAGCCTTTCTCCGGCCAGTACCCGTTCTGAGCGCTAGTCTGACGACAACAGCTGGCGCGTGTAGCGCTGCGTTGGCGCGCTAAATACGCGCTGGCAATCACCTTGCTCGACCACTTCTCCCTGTCGCAACACTATCACCTGATGACATAGCGCCCGCACCACCTGTAGATCGTGGCTGATAAAGATATAGGCCAGCCGGTGCTTTTCCTGAAGCCCTTTCAGCAGGGCCAGGATCTGCGCCTGAACGGTTCTGTCCAGCGACGACGTCGGTTCATCCAGAATAATCAGCTCTGGTTTCAGGATCAGCGCGCGGGCAATGGCGATACGCTGGCGCTGCCCACCGGAAAATTCCGCAGGGTAGCGGTGGCGCGTCTCGGGATCTAGACCCACTTCAGCCATGACCCGAATGACCTCCTGCTCGCGCTGCTGCGCGCTCAGGCCGGGCTGATGCACGCGCAGACCCTCTTCGATAATCTGTAACACGCTGAGCCGCGGGTTAAGCGAGGAGTTAGGATCCTGAAACACCACCTGCATGCGGGGCCGCACGGGCAGCATCTGACGGCGGTTCCAGCGGTGCAGCGGCATATCGTCAAAGAGGATCTCGCCCTGGGAGGCGATCAGGCGCAGCAGCGCCAGACCGGTGGTGCTTTTACCCGAGCCGGATTCGCCCACCAGCCCCAGGGATTCTCCCGGGCGCAGCGAGAAGCGGATGTTTTTCAATACCGTGTTCCGATCGACAATGCGCCGCAGAATACCTTTGCGGATCGGGAACGAGACGGACAGATCCTCAACGCGCAGCAGCGGTGTGCTGTCAGCCGTGAGAGGAACCGGGTCGCCGGAGGGTTCGCTGTCAAGCAGGCGCTGCGTATAGGGGTGCTGCGGCGCGCTCAGCAGCGTTGACGCGGTATTCTGTTCAACACAGCGTCCGTTTTGCATCACCGCGACGCTGTCGGCCAGCTTTCTCACAATGCTCAGGTTATGCGTAATAAACAGCAGGCTCATGTTCAGCTCGTCACGCAGTTCCCGCAGCAGCGTCAGTATTTGCGCCTGTACCGTTACGTCCAGCGCCGTTGTGGGCTCGTCGGCAATCAACAGTTCGGGGCGCGTGAGCAGGGCCATGGCGATCATCACGCGCTGGCGTTCGCCGCCGGAGAGCTGGTGCGGAAAATCATTCAGCCGTTTGGCCGCGTTACGTATGCCTGTTCGCTCCAGACAGTCCAGAATTTCTCCCCGTGCGGCCTCTTTGCGCATCCCCCGGTGCAGGGAGAGCACTTCATAGAGCTGTTTCTCCAGGCTGTGCAGCGGGTTGAGGGAAACCATGGGCTCCTGGAAGATCATGGCGATTTTGTTGCCGCGAATGCCGCGCAGGGTCTGTTCGTCGGCATGCAGCAGCGAACTGCCGTGAAACAGAATATCCCCCTGCGGGTAGCTCACCGGCGGAGAAGGCAGCAGCCGCAGGATGGAGAGTGCCGAAACGCTCTTGCCTGAACCCGACTCGCCCACCAGGGCCAGCGTTTCACCGGGCTGGATCTGCAGCGACAGGTCGGTGACCACGGTGCGCGTCTCGCCCTGCGTTGAAAAAGCAATCGACAGGTTATCAATACTCAGAAGAGGCTGGGTCATTTTATACCGCCTTGTTCGGATCAAAGGCATCGCGCACGGCTTCGCCAATAAAAATCAGCAGCGACAGCAGCACGGCCACGGAAAGAAAGGCGGCGATGCCTAACCACGGTGCCTGCAGGTTGTTTTTGCCCTGCAGCAGCAGTTCGCCGAGCGACGGGGAACCCAACGGTAGCCCGAAACCAAGAAAATCCAGCGAAGTGAGGGTGGTGATGGAGCTGCACAGAATAAACGGCAGGAAGGTGAGCGTTGCTACCACCGCGTTGGGCAGCATATGGCGGAAGATGATCCCGCGGTCACTCACGCCAAGCGCCTGCGCGGCGCGAATATAGTCGAAATTGCGGGTGCGCAGAAACTCGGCCCTTACCACACCGACCAGCGCCATCCAGCCGAACAGGACGGTGATGCCTAATAGCCACCAGAAGTTGGGCTGTACGACGCTGGAAAGCAGGATGATCAGAAACAGCGTCGGCATGCCTGACCAGACTTCAATAATCCGCTGGCCCCACAGGTCAATTTTCCCGCCGTAGTAGCCCTGAACGGCACCCGCCACGACGCCCATGACGCTTGAGAAGATCGTCAGCATCAGCCCAAAGAGAAGCGAGATTCGCGTGCCGTACAGGATGCGGGCCAGCACGTCGCCGCCGTTCGCATCGGTTCCCAGCCAGTTTTGCGCGGAGGGCGGGGAAGGGAAGGGGGTCGTGGTGGCGAAGTTAATGCTGTTTGCGCCAAAGCGCACCGGTGCCCAGAGCGCCCAGCCGTGCCTGTCGATTTGATCGCGAAGCCACGGATCCTGATATTCAGCCGGGGTCGCAAACGGGCCGCCAAAGTCGCTTTCGGTGTAGCTGGCGATAACCGGCACGTACCAGCGGTCGTTAAAATGCACCAGCAGCGGTTTGTCGTTGGCGATCAGCTCCGAACACATGCTTAAGGCAAACAGCACGGCAAAAATCCACAGCGACCAGTAGCCGCGGCGGTTGTGGCGAAAACGGGCCCAGCGGGCCTGATTGACGGGGCTTAAACGCGGCATCAGCGGCCCTCAAAATCGATTCGGGGATCGACCAGCGTATAGCTGATATCACTGATGATATTCAGCAGCAGGCCAATCAGGGTGAAAATATAGAGTGTGCCAAACATCACCGGATAATCGCGCGACACGGTAGCCTCATAGCCCAGCAGCCCCAGGCCGTTGAGCGAAAACATCACCTCTATCAGCAGCGAGCCGGTAAAAAACATGCCGATGAACGTGGCCGGAAATCCGGCGATCACCAGCAGCATGGCGTTGCGAAACACGTGTTTCCACATGATCTGCTTCTCGCTCACGCCCTTGGCGCGGGCCGTGACGACGTACTGTTTACGAATTTCATCGAGAAAGGCGTTTTTGGTCAACATGGTCAGGGCCGCAAACCCGCCGATGACCGTGGCCAGCACCGGCAGCGTGATATGCCAGAGGTAGTCGGTGATTTTCTGATACCACGGTAGGGAGCTGAAATCGGCGGAAACCAGCCCCCGCAGCGGGAAGAGGTCGAAATAGCTTCCCCCGGCAAAAAAGACGATCAGCAGGACGGCAAACAGAAACGCCGGGATGGCATAGCCAATAATGATGAACGTGCTGCTCCAGATATCGAACCGGCTGCCGTTGTACACCGCTTTGCGGATCCCGAGCGGAATAGAGACCAGATAGATAATCAGCGTTCCCCACAGCCCCAGCGTGATCGAAACCGGCAGGCTTTGCTTGATCAGCGTCAGCACTGACGCACTGCGAAACAGGCTATCGCCAAAATCGAAGCGGATGTAATCCCAGAGCATTTTGAAATAGCGCTCGTGAATCGGTTTGTCAAAGCCGTAGCGGTGGGTGATCTCGGCGATCACTTCCGGATCCAGCCCGCGTCCGCCGCGGTAGTGGCTTTCACTGATATTCCCTACGCCGGTTCGCGCATGGCTGGCGCCCATCCCTTCACCGCCGCCGCCGGGCATGCCGCCGCTGTTGCCAAATTCAATGGCGGCAATGGCCTGATCGACCGGCCCACCGGGGGCGATTTGCACGATAAAAAAGTTAATCGTGATGATGGCCCACAGGGTGGGGATGACCAGCAGCAGACGGCGGAGAAGATAGGCACCCATGATAATTCCTTATCGCCGCTCAGCGGGAAGTCTGGCGGCTTTGTTAACGTCATACCACCAGGTATCAAAGCCCAGGGAGTAGACAGGGCGCACGGCAGGCACGGAGAACTTATCCCAGCGCGCAAGGCGATCTTCGCCCATATACCACATCGGCAGCATGTAGTAGTTCCAGGTTAAGACCCTGTCGAGGGCGCGCCCGAGCGGCAGGAGCTTTTCTTTATCCCCCTGCGCCGCCACGATTTTCGCAATCAGCGCGTCAATCGCCGGGCTTTTTACCCCCGGCGCGTTGTACGAGGAGTCGATGTAGCTGGAGGCCCAGGAGATTTGCAGGTCCGAGCTGGGCCACGGCTGGGCGGGCCACAGGCGCTGCATCATGTCGTAATCACGGCTGCGCATGCGGCTGGTGATCTGCGCGTTATCCACCTGGCGAATGTTCATGGTCACGCCCAGCCGCTCAAGATTGTGCTTAAACGGCAGCACCCACTGATCGTTGCCTCCGGACGAGAGCAGCAGCTCAAAGCTGAGCGGCTTACCCGTTTTGGCATCCACACGCTTTTGATTTTTCAGGTGCCAGCCCGCGTCATCCAGCAGCTTACTGGCCTTCAGCAGGTTGTCACGGTCGTAGCCGTCACCCTTCGATGCGGGCGGCTGAAACACGGTGGTGAACACCTGTGGCGGAACCTCCGCTTTTAGCGGTGCCAGCAGGACCAGCTCGTCGGCTTTCGGGTAATCGCGCGCGGCGTATTCGGTATTCTGAAAATAGCTGTTGGCGCGGCTGTAGGCCCCGTAAAACAGCGCTTTGTTCATCCACTCAAAATCAAAGGCCAGGGAGATGGCTTCCCGCACCCGGCGGTCATTAAATACCGGACGCTGAATATTAAACGCCAGCCAGCGGGTGTCCTGGGCAGACTCATTTTTGTGCTCGTCTTTGACGATATAGCCTTTTGCGAAATTTTTGCCGATATAGCGGGTCGCCCAGTTTTTGGCGCTGCTCTCGACGCGCAAATCGAAGGCCCCGGCTTTGAACGCTTCAAACGCCACGTTATCGTCGAGGTAGTAATCATAGCGAAGGGTGTCGAAGTTCCAGCGTCCGCGGTTTACCGGCAGATTGGCCGCCCAGTAGTCTTTGACGCGGGAATAGACGACATATTGCCCCATGCGCCAGTCGGTAATGTGGTAAGGGCCGCCAGCCAGTGGGGGAGTCGAAAGGGGATCGCTTAGCTTATGATTTTTCCAGAACGATTCAGGCATTACCGGCAGCGAGAACAGGCTCAGCATGTTCTCTTTGTTGGGGTCACTCAGCTCGATGCGCACGGTGAGCGGCGCAATGGCTCTGACGGACGCGCCCTTATATACGATGCGGAACTGGGGCACGCCTTCGGTCATAAATTTATGGAAGGTGAACGCGACGTCGCTGGCCTTCACCGGCGTGCCATCGTGAAAACGTGCCCGCGGGTTAAGCGAGATTTCCGCCCAGGTGAAGTTATCGGCGTAACGCACGTTCTCGGCAATCAGCGGATAGTAGCTGCCGGGTTCATCGTCAGACGTGACAAAGAGCGTATCGTAAAGCGATTCCGTCCGCGCCGCCGCCACGCCGCGCAGGGCGAAGCGGTTGAAGTTGTCGAAGGTTCCCGTGGCGGAAAGCGTCACCTTACCGCCCTTCGGCGCGGCAGGGTTGACGTAATCGAAGTGCGTAAAATTGACCGCGTATTTCGGCTCGCCAATCACCGCGAAGGCGATATTTTCTTTGATGGCTTGCGCCTGGCTGGACAGGCTGGTGAATGCCAACATCAGCAACATAAAGCGCATAAGCATCTCGCGGCGGCTCCCTCTTTTACAGACCGGCTCGGTTAAGCTGAATAATAAGTGACGTCGCGGACAATGTGAAATTAATCGCCCTCGGGCGAAATATCAGGACGCCATTCGCGGAACTGCGCCAGCGGCATCGGACGGCTAATCCAGTATCCCTGCAGGAAGTTAACGCCATGTTCGCGCAGCCAGGCCGCCTGTTCCGGCGTCTCTACCCCTTCGGCGACGGTCGACATATTCAGTCGTCTTGCCAGCGTCAGAACGGCATCCAGCACCGGCGACGTCACGGTCTCAGTACCGATCGCATTAACAAAACCACGGTCTATTTTGAGGTAGTCCATGGTGAAATGCTCAAGGTAAATCAGCGCGCTGTGGCCGGTTCCAAAATCATCAATGGCGATTTCAAACCCTTCGTTATGCAGCCATTCGAAGAGGCTGTTGGCTTCCCGATGATTCAGCATGTCGCGTTCGGTAATTTCCAGCACGATCTGGAAATAATCCGGCGGCAGTAGCGCTTTGAAGGTGCGCATATCGTCCTTGAAGCTTTCCGCATGCAGATGCCCCGGCGCAATGTTAATGCCCACCTTGGCACCCGGGGGTAACAGCGTTTGTAACACGGGTGCATCGTGAATGATAAGGTCAAAGAGATGCAGCGTCAGTGGGACAATCAGCTTCTGCGCTTCGGCAAAATTGATAAACGCGTCAGGCGGAATTTCCCCCATTGTCGGGTGCTTCCAGCGCATCAGCACTTCAAGCCCGGTCATTTTGAGCGATTTGGCATCAACGACGGGTTGATAAACCACGTAAAACTGGCCGCGCTTAATGGCGCTTAAAATCTCTTTACCCGGGTTGAGCCGAATGCTGAGGATGTAGTAGTTAAGCGAACCGGCACAAATGCCGCATACCAGCCCGAAGAACACGGCGTAGAGAATTTCATCGCTGGTCCATGCGTCCGCATACAGGTTGATGGTCAGGGGGACGTCTTTCAGCGTCGCCGTGCGGACCGGGATGTCATGTAATTCGTGCGCATGAACCAGGGTACTGGACTGGGTCGACAATGCGTTATCGCCGATGATGATGGCTATACCCGCGAACTCGTCCTGGCGCTCCGTGTAGAGCAGGTAAGGCGTCAGATTAATATTCACTGAAGTGAACACACCGCCGCCCTTTACTAATGGGTTGCGGTACCAGATCGCAATTGCAGGTTCATCAGGCAGCATGGGGGTACCCGGGAGCAGCGCCATATCGATCGGTTTATCGATATTCAGCTCAGGTATCAGCGTTTCCATCGGGACATTCATCGGGCCTGTGGCGGAAGAGCAGAACGCCATCTTGTCCCTGACCAGCAGGAAGGCGCGAACGTTAATGCTGAAGGCCGCGCGTGAGGTGAGTTCCTGATTGACGTCGTGGCACGTGTTCAGCGTGAGGGGCTGGAGAACATTGACCGCTTTTTTTAAATCGTCGAAATAGCTCCCCATATAGGCGCTTACATCATTCACCAGAGTGTCGAATTTGACTTCCCGCTTGTGGTAACTCCAGGAAAATTGCAGTGAACCCAGGAGCAGGGCGGTGATGAGGCCCGTGATAATACTGAGGATCAGTATCTTACGATTACTGGAGAAGTAGCGGGTGAGCATAGACGTCGTGATTCCTGAAATGCCGCTGGATGTATTCAGTGTAATGGGCAAAAAAAAACACTGCCGAAGCAGTGCTTTTTTTCATCATATCGTCAGCCAAGGGATAACCAACGATACAATAGTCATATTAACTGCGGGTCAGTACGCGGCGTGCTTCGTTGTAGCGCTTCTTCCAGTATGGTTCATTCATGCTGGAAATGGTCACACCGCTGCTGGTGGAGGCATGTACGAACTGGTCGTTACCAATGTAGATGCCAACATGTCGACCTGTAGAACCGGCACGGAACAGGACTAGATCACCGGTGCGCAGTTTGGTACGTGAAATCGACTTGCCCATCTCCTGCTGTTCATAGGTTGAACGCGGAAGATCTAACCCAAATTGCTCACGGAACGTACGCTGTACAAAACCGGAACAATCAATACCTGTTTTTGTGCTGCCGCCAAGACGATAGCGCACGCCTTTCCAGTCAGCATACTGGTCCATAATGCGGGACTTCACGTCCAGATTACGTACCATATTTTCAAATTCATCCTGAGAGGCTTGCAGTGACGAGGAATCTTCCATTCCCACAACACGCGTCTCAGGATGCATATTCTTTGCGGTGTTCGATGTACTACATGCAGATAACAGTACCGCGACTGCTATCGCCGGGATCCCCCGTAAGATATATCTCAGAAACGGTTGAGATTTGACCATTTTGTTTATTATCCCTTGAAGTCCTTAACGACAAATATCGTTATAAAAATGCCAAACGTGACGAGACTAATTATCTGTTCACATTGAGACAATTCTTTCTGGTCACATTTGTGGCATAGCGCACAAAATTATTCACCATCGAAATAATTATCCCTATGGGGCAAAACGAGTTCGAGATTAACCGATTGCCAGGGGTATTGCGAGTAAAAAAAGCCTTTTTTTTATAAGAAAATGTGATACAGAAAGTAAAAATCCGTAATTGCTTAAAATGCGGTCAGATCCGAGGCTTTATCGCGCAATTGCTTCATTTTTATCATGAATGTGATGACAAGAATATGACACTGGGAAAAGATCGTGGCGGGAAGGCTATCAGGGATCATGTCGATCCCTGATAGCTCACGTTAATTTAGGTTAGTTATTTGTTCAATTATTGTTGCGCTTTACCGGGAAGATAACGATCGAACAGCGCTATTATCCTGTCGCTCAGTGGGGTCATCAAACACCACGGCAGCGCAATCAGCGCAACGGAGAGCGAACCGACGGCAATATCGGTGAACCAGTGAGCGCCAATCATTACGCGCGGGAAGGCAAAAACCACAAAAATAATCAGGGCTATGGCAAACGCTTTTCTGCCGAAATAGCGAAGCATAATTGCGGAAAAAATAAGCAGCATCATGCCGTGATCGCCGGGGAAACTGTCCTTCGACGCATCTTTTGTTGGAATATGCAGCAGTTCACTCACGCGATAAATATCGGTGAAAAAGAGCGTTGGGCTGGAGCGCTTAACCGGAATAATCGCGGTGGCCAGCTGGTTAATGACGACGGCAAACAGCAGCATCACCAGACCGATAATCAGAATACGCCGACGCCCGGCTTTGTCCTCTTTCAGCCAGAAAGAGAGCATCAGGCAGCCCATCGCCAGCAGCGAGAAGCCGTCGAAGGCGCGGTTGTTGGTAATTGCTACCAGCCACAGGAACGCGTTGCTCTTCACCAGCTCCTGGTTGAAGAAGTGGAAAATGGCAGAATCCAGCGGGAACCAGAAACCATGATCCGCCGGGATATACCAGGAGAAGAAAAGCGCCAGACCGGCGACATTAAGCAGTAATATCAGGGGAAATCGAGTTGTCATAACGTTCTGTATAGTGTGAAAACAGGGGCAACGTTAGCCGCCTGAACTTAAACGAATCCTCAACAGGCTGGACTGGAGGGCATTCCAGTCGGCGTTAACCGCACTAATTAACTCTATACGGCTGTCAGGCGGCGCCACATTTTGCGTTTCAATAAAGAAATCGTCGCCCTGACGGTTGATTCGCACCAGCCCGTCTGGCGTGCGCATGATCCCTTTCACGCGATCGACGGGCGCAAGTCGGGCCCACTCGAGGATCCCGATGGTGTCGAAAACGGTTTCAGCATCAAAAATCCACCCGCAGGCCTGATATCCCTGACCGCTGTTCAGGTTACGGCGCCAGCGCTGGTGCTCCGGCAGACTCAGGGCTGCCAGGCCCTGCTTAACCGGGTGACTGTGCGCATGCTCCGCGCTGGCTGGCAACGCGGTGAGGTTCAGACGTGGAAGGTCAAGCAGGGCGCTATCAATATTCCCCTGGGTGGCCTGCACCCGCGTGCGATTGCCGCCGAAATGCTGCCACCACGACTCCAGCGCGGCCTGGCTTTCAGCCGTGGCGCGATCGGCTTTATTCGCGACAATAACGTCAGCCGAGGCGAGCTGATCGCGGAAGTTCTCATTGGCCAGCGACTTGTCATCCAGAAGCTGACGCGGATCGAGCAGGCACAGGGTGGCGCGCAGATCGATCCACGGCTCGTAAACCGGGGCGGTCAGTAGATCGAGGATCTGCTTCGGGTGACCCAGCCCGGTGGGTTCAATCAGCAGGCGATCAGGTTTGCCCTGACGCAGCAGAGTATTGAGCCCGACCTGCATCGGCAGGCCATTGACGCAGCACATGCACCCGCCGGGGATCTCTTTAATCATTGCGCCGCTGGATGACAGCAGCGCGCCGTCAATGCCCACCTCGCCAAATTCATTGACCAGCACGGCCCATTTCTCGGCCGGATCTTTATTTGCCAGCAGATGGAGAATTGAGGTGGTTTTACCGCTGCCGAGAAAACCGGTGATGAGGTTGGTTTTGGTCACGTGCGCTCCGGATGAGAATGGTGATGCTATAACACTATTCTCTATCCTGGCGAAAAACGTGCTCTGTGAGAAGGGGAAGGGCGAACGGAGGCCTCATCCGTTCGCATTAAACGCAATAATCGTTAAAGATTTAACGTTTCGATAACAGCCTGACGCGCGCCGTGGCGGGTAATGCGCTCATAGGCCTGGCTGACAGCCTCCACAAAAACGCGATTATGCGCAAGATCGTGACCAAAGACCTCGCTCAGCCCCAGCAGGGCGTTAACGCGGTCAGCGTCGCTGCTGGCGTTAACAATCTTGCGGATTTTATCGCTAAGGGGATCGCGTACGTCAATCGCGTTTCCGCGTTCGTCGGTACCGCTGACGTAGCGTATCCAGCCGGCCACGCCCAGGGCCAGCAGCGACCACGGCGTATTTCGCTCAAGATGAACGCGGATCCCGTCCAGCATTCTCTGGGGCAGTTTCTGGCTACCGTCCATCGCGATTTGCCAGGTCCGATGCTGGAGGGCCGGGTTGGCAAAGCGCTCGATCAGGCTATCGGCGTATGCCGTGAGGTCGACATCCTTGATGCGCAACGTGGGGGCCTGCTCGTCCAGCATCAGCCGACGGGCTGCTTCACGGAACGCCGCGTCCTCCATGCATTCATTTATATGGGCGTAGCCCGCGAGGTACCCCAGATACGCCAGGAAAGAGTGGCTGCCGTTGAGCATGCGTAATTTCATCTGCTCCCACGGCAGCACATCCTGCACCATCTGGACACCCGCCACTTCCCACTCGGGACGCCCGGCGACAAAATTATCTTCTACGACCCACTGAATGAACGGCTCGCAGCTGATGGCGCACGGATCTTCCACGCCGAGCGCGTCGGTGATTTCCGCCAGCGAGGCCTCCGTTGCGGCGGGCACAATCCTGTCGACCATCGTCCCCGGGAAACTCACGTGGCTATCAATCCATTCAGATAACCCTGCGGAACGTTTTTGCGCCATGCCCAGCACCGCGTTTTTCACCACGTGCCCGTTGTCAGGGATATTGTCGCAGGACAGCACGGTAAACGCAGACAAGCCGCGCTCGCGGCGGCGGTGGAGGGCTTCGACCAGGATCCCTGGGGCCGAATGTGGCTCGGAGGGGTTTTCAAGGTCGTGGACGATCCGGGGGTTATTCAGATCGAGTTTTCCGGTCGCGGGATCGATGCAATAGCCTTTTTCCGTGATGGTGAGCGAGACAATCGCAACCTGAGGCTCGCAAAATTTCTCAATAATGGCGGGCAGGGAGTCCAGCTTTGCGTTCAGGCATTCATGGACGGCACCGACGATAATGGCCTCATTTCCTTCAGCCCCTTTTTCCAGCACGGTGAACAGATGATCCTGCGCGCGCAGCTGGCTCATCAGCACATCGCCGCTGAAAAGGCTAATCTCACAAATCCCCCAGTCGCCGCCTTTTTCATTCAGCACCCGATCTGTTAACAATGCCTGGTGCGCACGGTGAAACGCGCCAAAGCCAAAGTGGACGATGCGGGAGCGTAATAACTGGCGATCGTAGCGCGGTTGCTGAACCCGGGCAGGAAGGGCGGTGGAGGCAATTGTCTTCATGAGGTACACACCTGATTAACCATTAATTAACAATGCCAGTGTAAAGTTATATGACAGCAAATAAAATTGGTAAGCCGTAAATATCCCCGTTATGTGAGTTTGATCAATCAATGTGTGGCGGTGTATTGACCCTTCACGGCAAACATGTATGGTAGTCGTCATTGCAGTAGCACATATTGGTATAACAACTTAAGAGGGTGAGGCAATGGAACAAACCTGGCGTTGGTACGGGCCGAACGATCCGGTTTCTCTTGATGATGTGCGCCAGGCTGGCGCAACGGGTGTCGTCACGGCGCTGCATCATATTCCAAACGGTCAGGTCTGGCCGGTAGAGGAAATTCAACAGCGTCAGGCGCTGCTGGCGGAGAAGGGGTTAACCTGGTCTGTGGTGGAAAGCATCCCGGTTCATGAAGACATTAAAACCCATTCAGGGGAGTACCAGACCTGGATTGCTAACTATCAGCAGAGCATTCGCAACCTGGCGACCTGCGGCATTGATACGGTCTGCTATAACTTCATGCCTATCCTCGACTGGACGCGAACCGACCTTGAATATCAGATGCCGGACGGCTCGAAAGCGCTGCGTTTCGATCAGATTGCCTTTGCGGCATTCGAACTGCACATTCTGAAACGTCCTGGCGCCGAAGCGGATTACACCGCGGAAGAGCAGCAGCAGGCGCGCGCGTGGTTTAACGCTGCCAGTGACGCGGACATCGAAAAGCTGACCCGTAATATTATTGCGGGCCTGCCCGGGGCTGAAGAAGGGTATACGCTGGATCAGTTCCGCGCGCGCCTGGCGGAATACGGCGATATTGATAAGCAGCAACTGCGTGAAAACATGGCGTATTTCCTGCGCGCTATCGTGCCGGTTGCGGAAGAGGTAGGGGTTCGCCTGGCCGTGCATCCGGACGATCCACCGCGTCCTATCCTCGGCCTGCCGCGTATCGTGTCTACGATTGAAGATATGCAATGGCTGAAAGAGACGGTAAACAGCATTTACAACGGTTTTACCATGTGTACCGGCTCCTACGGCGTGCGTGCGGATAACGACCTGGTGCGGATGATTGAAGCCTTCGGCGATCGTATCCACTTCACGCATCTGCGCGCGACCTGCCGTGAAGAGAATCCAAAAACCTTCCACGAGGCGGCGCACCTGGGCGGCGATGTGAATATGGTGGCGGTGGTAGACGCCATTCTGGCGGAAGAGGCGCGTCGTAAGCAGGCGGGCGATGTGCGTCCTATCCCGTTCCGTCCGGATCACGGTCACCAGATGCTGGACGATCTGCGTAAGAAAACCAACCCGGGCTATTCGGCGATTGGCCGTCTTAAAGGCATGGCGGAAGTGCGCGGCGTTGAGCTGGCGCTGAAGATGACGAAGTATCCGGAGCTCCTGTAACCGAAATTGCCGGGTGGCGGCTTCGCCTTACCCGGCCTACAAAAACACAAAAACCGGCTTCAGGGCCGGTTTTTTCGTGGGTCGGGTAAGCGTAGCGCCACCCGACAAACGCCGCAATCAGTCAGCGCGACCCATATAGCGTTTTTCTTCGATATGGATGCGGATCTTCTCGCCAGCAGAGAGGTATTCCGGTACCTGCACAACCAGGCCGGTCGTCAGGGTAGCCGGTTTGTTGCGCGCACTTGCGGACGCGCCTTTGATGCCAGGCGCCGTTTCAACGATTTCCAGATCGACGGTCTGAGGCAGTTCCAGCGCCAGCAGCACGCCGTCCCAGGTCAGAACCTGCATGTCAGGCATGCCGCCTTCAGGGATAAACAGCAGCTCTTCTTCAATCTGATCTTTGGTGAAGATGTACGGGGTGTAATCTTCTTTATCCATGAACACATATTCGTTGCCGTCGATGTAGGAGAAATCAACATAGCGACGGGTCAGGGTCACGGTATCGACGATATCGTCACCTTTAAAGCGCTCTTCCACTTTCAGGCCGGTACGCACATCGGCGAAACGCATTTTGTACAGCGTTGCTGCACCACGGGCGCTCGGGGCCTGAATGTCGATATCTTTCACAATCAGCAGTTTGCCGTTGTAATTCAGCACCATACCTTTCTTAATTTCGTTCGCTCTTGGCATTGCAGTAATCCTGTTTACGGGAGGTAAAAAATATCGCGCCAAATTACTCGCGCGCGGCCTTTCAGGCAAGAGGAATTCGTGGCTTTTGCTATCAATACGCAAAAGGTGTTACTGTGCGCGCGATGCCCGACTCGCGGGCGATCGTCAGCGAAAGAGAGCATTTATGGATTGCCGTCCCGATTGTGGCGCGTGCTGTACTGCACCGTCCATTTCAAGCCCCATTCCAGGAATGCCCGAGGGCAAGCCTGCCAATACCCGCTGCGTTCAGCTCTCGGAAACCAACCTGTGCATGATCTTTGGCTCACCGTTGCGCCCGAAAGTCTGCTCCGGGCTTCAGCCCGCTGCCGAAATGTGCGGCAGCACGCGAGAGCAGGCGATGACGTACCTTCTTGAACTTGAAACGCTCACTGCGCCTTAAACATCTTTAATTCTCGCCAGGCAGGCCATCGTCAGCGTACACATCACCAGCGCAATCCAGAACACCGTGTGATAGTTCCAGATTTCGGCCACGACGCCGGCCATTGAGCCCGCGATAATCCAGCCCACGCGGGTGGTATTAGTATAAAGGGTGGTGGCTGAGCCTGCCTGACCCGGCATCAGATCCTGGAAATAGAGCATGCCTATCCCGGCGAGAATGCCAATATAGATGGCGTTCAGCAGCTGTAACGCCAGCAACAGCCCAGGCGTATGTACCGTCAGCATACCGATATAAAACAGCAGACCGGCGACAGCGGCGATGCGCATTAAAAACCGCTTTCCGAAGCGCTTAGCGTAATAGCCCGCGATGAGCATCGTCGGGATCTCAAGCCCGGCCGCGGTGCCCATCATGATGCCCGCCAGCTTCTCCGACAGGTGCAGTTCATTAATAATAAACAGCGGCATATTGATGATATACAGGCTGTTGGTGCCCCACATCATAGTGCAGATAACAAACAGGAGCAGGGCATCGCGGCGGTTACGGCGCGGCGCTTCCACTACGCCCGTTGCCACTTTGGGCTCTTTGCGCATGGACGGCAGGAAGAACCACACCAGCGCGCCGCACGCCACAAACGCAACGGCCGCACTCAGGTACATCACCGTAAAACCAAAACCCATCGCCAGCGCGTAGGCCAGCGGCGGACCAATCACCCATGCCAGCGATACCTGCGCACGCAGGACAGAGCTGAACATCACCGCTTCACGTCCGGTATGGTCCGCGTGTTCGCGGGCAAGGGCGAACAGCTGAGGGTTTGCCGTTGAGCCAAAGCTGCTCAGAAATACCCCGACGAAGAGCAGAATGAAATAGTTGCGGTTCCAGGCAAACAGAACGCAGGCCATGACCCCCAGCAGGCAGCAGAAAACGATCAGGCTTTTACGATCGCCTTTTCTGTCGGATCGCCCCGCCAGAAACTGGCTGACCAGGATGCCGATGATGGCGCTTCCGGTAAAAAAGAAGCCGACCATTGCCGGGCGGACGTGAACCTCGTTTGTCAGGAATAAGCTCAATGTCGGCGTCTGTAACGCGCCGGCAATGCCCGTGAAGAAGGCAACAACGAGGAATGCCGCAGAGGTCAAATCAAAGGGCTTCGGCGAGACCGCCGCAGGGGTGTTATGCATGTTTTATAATTAGCGAGTAGCAGAGAGGGGCGGAGTTTACGCCGTCAGCTAAAAAATAAACAGTGGGTGCGGTCAATGATGCCACGAAAAATCAAAATGGCATTTCAACTTACCTCTCACCCGGCTGACCTTAGCTGAAACTGGCTTGCTGAACTTCAGCAAAATTCAGCTGAACGAAGAAGAAATGTGCTGTATCTCTAAATTCTGAGATCGGAAATACGAGTTTACTTGCAAGACATTGCAGAAAGCGCAAGACTTTTTGAAACGTTTCAGCGCTATCTTGTTTTAACAAACGGAGCAGGCTAGCGCATTTTTTCTCATTAAAGCTGAAACGATTCAAGTTCAGCAGGAGTGGAGAACCATGTTCCAGTTATCTGTTCAGGATATCCACCCGGGCGCTCAGGCCGGGGATAAAGAAGAGGCTATTCGCCAGGTTGCCGCTGCGCTTGTGCAGGCGGGTAACGTCGCGGACGGCTATGTCAACGGCATGCTGGCGCGCGAGCAGCAGACCTCAACCTTCCTCGGCAATGGCATTGCCATTCCGCACGGCACCACCGATACCCGCGATCAGGTGTTGAAAACCGGCGTTAAGGTTTATCAGTTCCCGCAGGGCGTGCTCTGGGGCGACGGTCAGGTGGCCTATGTGGCCATCGGTATCGCGGCCAGCAGCGACGAACACTTAGGTCTGCTGCGTCAGTTGACGCATGTCCTGAGCGATGACGATGTGGCTGAACAGCTTAAGTCCGCAACCACAGCTGAAGAGCTGCGTGCGTTGCTGATGGGCGAAAAACAGAGCGAAGCGCTGAAACTGGATAATGAAACGCTGACGCTGGATGTGGTTGCCTCCGATCTGGTGACGCTGCAGGCGCTGAACGCGGGCCGTCTGAAAGAAGCCGGCGCGGCGGATGCCACGTTTGTGACGCGCGTGATTAACGATAAGCCGTTGAATCTGGGTCAGGGTATCTGGCTGAACGACAGTGCTGAAGGCAACCTGCGCAGCGCTATCGCCGTGAGCCGCGCGGCCAATGCGTTTGACGTAGAAGGCGAGCCTGCAGCCATGCTGGTGACCGTGGCGATGAACGATGAACAGCCGGTTTCCGTGCTGAAGCGTCTGGGCGATCTGCTGCTGAACAACAAAGCTGAAAAACTGCTGAACGCTGATGCCTCCACCGTGCTGGCGCTGCTGACCAGTGATGATGCGCCGACTGAAGACGTGCAGACCGCTGAGTTCGTGGTACGTAACGAGCACGGCCTGCATGCCCGTCCGGGCACCATGCTGGTGAATACCATTAAACAATTCGAGAGTGAGATCACCGTGGCGAATCTTGATGGCACGGGCAAACCGGCCAACGGCCGTAGTCTGATGAAAGTTGTCGCGCTGGGCGTGAAGAAAGGGCACCGTCTGCGTTTCACCGCACAGGGTGCTGATGCTGAACAGGCGCTGAAAGCGATTGGCGATGCCATCGCGGCGGGTCTGGGGGAGGGCGCATAATGAGCAGACGTGTTGCGACTATTACGCTGAACCCGGCTTATGACCTGGTAGGATTTTGCCCGGAAATTGAGCGCGGCGAAGTCAACCTCGTGCGTACCACTGGCCTGCATGCTGCGGGTAAAGGGATTAACGTCGCGAAAGTGCTCAAGGATCTCGGTATCGACGTCACCGTAGGTGGATTCCTCGGTAAAGATAACCAGGATGGTTTCCAGCAGCTGTTCAGCGAGCTGGGCATTGCCAACCGTTTTCAGATTGTTCAGGGCCGTACCCGCATCAACGTGAAGCTTACGGAGAAAGACGGTGAAGTAACCGACCTGAACTTCTCGGGCTTCGAAGTGACGCCGTCAGACTGGGAGCGTTTTGTTAACGATTCTCTGACCTGGCTCGGTCAGTTTGACATGGTCTGCGTCAGCGGCAGCCTTCCGTCCGGCGTGAGCCCGGAAGCGTTTACCGACTGGATGACGCGCCTGCGCAGCCAGTGCCCGTGCATCATTTTTGACAGCAGCCGCGATGCGCTGGTTGCGGGCCTGAAAGCCTCGCCGTGGCTGGTGAAGCCGAATCGCCGCGAGCTGGAGATCTGGGCGGGTCGTAAGCTGCCAGAATTAAAAGATGTGATTGACGCTGCCCATGCGCTGCGCGAGCAGGGTATCGCTCACGTGGTGATCTCGCTTGGTGCAGAAGGCGCGTTGTGGGTTAACGCGTCTGGCGAATGGATCGCCAAACCGCCGTCAATGGAAGTTGTGAGTACCGTTGGCGCAGGGGATTCCATGGTTGGCGGCCTGATTTATGGTCTGCTGATGCGTGAATCCAGTGAACATACTTTACGTCTTGCCACTGCCGTTGCTGCCCTGGCCGTCAGCCAGAGCAACGTCGGTATTACCGATCGTACCCAGTTAGCCGCGATGATGGCGCGCGTTGACTTAAAACCTTTTAACTAACAGCAGGAGAGGAATAATGAAAACGCTGCTGATCATTGACTCCGGTCTCGGACAGGCTCGCGCCTATATGGCGAAGACCTTGCTGGGCGCGGCGGCACAAAAAGCACATCTGGAGATTATCGATAATCCAGGCGATGCAGAACTGGCCATTGTACTGGGCGACAAAATCCCGGCTGACAGTGCGCTGAACGGCAAAAAAGTGTGGCTGGGCGATATTAATCGCGCGGTGGCACACCCGGAACTCTTCCTTAGCGAAGCGAAAGGTCACGCGTCTGTCTACAGCGCGCCTGTCGCAGCGGCACCGGCTGCGGCCACGGGTCCGAAACGCATTGTTGCGGTGACGGCCTGCCCGACGGGGGTGGCTCACACCTTTATGGCTGCTGAAGCTATTGAAACCGAAGCGAAAAAACGCGGCTGGTGGGTAAAAGTTGAAACGCGTGGCTCCGTCGGTGCCGGCAACGCTATCACCCCAGAAGAAGTGGCTGAGGCCGATCTGGTGATCGTGGCGGCGGATATCGAAGTGGACCTGGCGAAATTTGCCGGTAAGCCAATGTACCGTACATCTACCGGCCTGGCGCTGAAAAAGACCGCGCAGGAGTTTGATAAAGCGCTGGTAGAAGCGAAGCCGTATCAGGCAACCGGCGCGCGTCAAACCGCGACAGAAGGTAAGAAAGAGTCTGCGGGCGCCTATCGCCATCTGCTGACCGGCGTGTCATACATGCTGCCGATGGTGGTGGCGGGTGGTCTGTGTATTGCCCTCTCGTTCGCGTTTGGTATTACCGCGTTTAAAGAGCAAGGCACGCTGGCCGCTGCGCTGATGCAGATCGGCGGTGGTTCAGCCTTCGCTCTGATGGTGCCGGTACTGGCGGGCTTTATTGCCTTCTCCATCGCTGACCGTCCTGGCCTGACGCCGGGCCTTATCGGCGGTATGCTGGCCGTGAGTACCGGTTCCGGCTTTATCGGCGGGATTATCGCGGGCTTCCTGGCCGGTTACGTCGCGAAGCTCATCAGCTCGAAGCTCAAGCTGCCGCAGAGTATGGAAGCGCTGAAACCGATCCTGATCATCCCGCTGATTTCCAGCCTGGTGGTCGGTCTGGCGATGATTTACCTGATTGGTAAGCCGGTTGCGGGCATCCTGGCGGGTCTGACCCACTGGCTGCAAACCATGGGTACCGCGAACGCGGTTCTGCTGGGTGCAATCCTCGGCGGCATGATGTGTACCGACATGGGTGGTCCGGTGAACAAAGCGGCGTACGCCTTTGGTGTTGGCCTGCTGAGTACCCAGACCTACGCGCCAATGGCAGCCATCATGGCGGCAGGTATGGTGCCTCCTCTGGCGCTCGGCCTGGCGACGATTATTGCCCGTCGTAAGTTCGATAAAGCGCAGCAGGAAGGCGGCAAAGCGGCGCTGGTGCTGGGTCTGTGCTTCATCACCGAAGGGGCAATTCCGTTCGCGGCCCGTGACCCAATGCGTGTACTGCCTTGCTGTATCGCGGGTGGCGCGGTAACGGGGGCAATCTCCATGGCGATTGGTGCGAAGCTGATGGCACCACACGGCGGTCTGTTCGTGCTGCTGATCCCTGGCGCTATCACGCCGGTGCTGGGCTACCTGCTGGCGATTGTTGCCGGTACGCTGGTGGCGGGTCTCTCTTACGCAGTGCTGAAACGTCCGGAAGCGGAAGTCGTGGCAAAAGCAGCGTAAGCGATAAACAACAAAAAAGCCGGGTTGCATTACGCACCCGGCTTTTTTTATGCCGCCTGTTCAGCGGTTTGCTGTGCCTTCAGCCAGGCAATCTCTTCTGCCCAGATATCCGGATTGATGGTTTCCAGCACCATCGGAATACCGTCGAAGCGGGCGTCCTGCATAATAAAGCGAAACGCATCGTGGCCGATGTTGCCTTCGCCGAGGCTGTGGTGGCGGTCAACGCGGCTGCCAAAGGCGCTTTTCGCATCGTTTAAGTGCATGCCGCGCAGGTACTTAAAGCCCACAATGCGCTCGAACTCATCAAACGTGTTTTTCGTTGCCTCGGTTGTGCGCAGGTCATAGCCGGCGGCGAACGCGTGGCAGGTATCAATGCACACGCCAACGCGGGATTTATCCTCCACGCCGTCGATAATCGCCGCCAGATGTTCGAACCTGAAGCCGAGGTTGCTGCCCTGACCGGCGGTATTCTCAATCACCGCGGTGACGCCTTTGGTCTTGTCCAGGGTGATGTTGATGGACTCGGCAATGCGCGCCAGGCAGGCATCTTCGTCGATCTGCATCAGATGGCTGCCCGGATGGAAGTTCAGCAGCGTCAGCCCCAGCTGTTCGCAGCGCTGTACTTCATCAAGAAACGCCTCGCGGGATTTTTCCAGCGCCTCTTCAACCGGGTGACCGAGGTTGATCAGGTAGCTGTCGTGGGGAAGGATTTGGCCTGGCCCGTAGTGGTACTTCTCACAGGCAGCTTTGAAATCATCAATCACTTCAGCGGTGAGCGCTGCGGCGCGCCACTGGCGCTGGTTTTTGGTGAACAGGGCGAAAGCGGTCGCCTCGATTTCGGCGGCGCGAATGGCGGCATTCGCAAGGCCACCTGCAGCGCTGACGTGCGCTCCAACATATTTCATATAAAAACTCCTGCTAACCCGAAACGCTTATGATAGCGGGTTAGCAGGAGAAGGACGAGATGGTTTATGCCATCAGGCTGTGCACCGCGAGGTTAATGGCACCGCCGCCGACAATCAGCCAGATGAAGAGCACCAGCGCCATCAGCAGCGGTTTCGCGCCGGCTTTTTTCAGCGCGCTGACGTGTGTGGTGACGCCCAGCGCCGCCATCGCCATCGCCAGCAGGACCGTATCCAGCGTCACCAGCATATCCACCATCGCTTTTGGCAGCAGGTGGAAAGAGTTGAAGACAGCGACCACGATGAACAGGATCGCAAACCACGGAATGGTGATTTTGCTTTTCTCGCTGCCGCCTGCCGGAGCAAGCTGTTTAACCCTCGCCGCGAGGAAAAGCAGGAACGGGGCCAGCATCATCACGCGCAGCATTTTGGCGATGACCGCCGCGTTTTCCGCTTCCGGGTTAATG
Organism: Enterobacter pseudoroggenkampii; assembly: GCF_026420145.1. NCBI lineage: Bacteria > Pseudomonadati > Pseudomonadota > Gammaproteobacteria > Enterobacterales > Enterobacteriaceae > Enterobacter > Enterobacter pseudoroggenkampii. The sequence continues at coordinate 2,332,293 of NZ_JAPMLV010000001.1, read as the reverse complement.
GCATGTCCTGCCGCCACCACCTGGGCCACTTCGTGCATGGTCGAACCGATATAGATGCCGTAGGTTTCCGGGCTAAACCAGTGCGCCACCAGCGGATACATGGCCGGATAGAGGAAGATCGCCAGCGTACCGAAGATCACCACTGTCGCCACCGCCACGGTTACCTTGCTGGCTTCGGCTTTAACGACGGGCTCCGTTGCCAGCACCGCCGCGGCTCCACAGATACTGCTCCCGGCACCGATCAGCCAGCTGGTTTGCTTATCCAGGCCAAAGACTTTCTGGCCGATAAAGCAGGCCAGCAAAAAGGTGCTGGTCAGGGTCAGGACGTCGATGGCGATTCCGCTCACGCCCACATCCGCAATCTGCGAAAAGGTGAGGCGGAAGCCGTAAAGGATGATCCCGAGACGCAGCAGGTGCTGTTTGGCAAAGATCACGCCGCCGTCGCAGGATTTCCAGATATGTGGGTAAACGGTGTTACCCACGACCATGCCGAGCAAAATGGCGAGCGTCAGCGCGCTGAATCCTGCGCCTGCGATAGCCGGGATGCTGCCGCCCCAAAGCGCGACGGCGGTCACTGCGGCGCTGAGCGCAAGACCCGGCACGAAGTGCCACACTGTACGATGATGTTGTAAGGTGATTTCTGACATAACCTTCTCCTTTGTCTGGCTAAAGGTTACGGCGCTCTGGCTTAAAAATAAAATTGATTATATACTTATAATCAATCTATATAAGTGGTAAGCAACCATGCACATTACATTGCGTCAGCTGGAAGTGTTTGCCGAGGTGCTGAAAAGCGGCTCGACGACCCAGGCGTCACAAATGCTGGCGCTCTCGCAGTCTGCGGTCAGCGCGGCGTTGACCGATCTTGAAGGACAGCTGGGCGTTCAGCTTTTCGACAGGGTAGGGAAGCGGCTTGTGGTGAACGAGCACGGCCGTCTTCTTTATCCGCGCGCGCTGGCGCTGCTGGAGCAGGCTATCGAAATCGAGCAGCTGTTCCGCGAAGACAACGGTGCGATCCGCGTCTATGCCAGCAGCACCATCGGGAACTACATCCTGCCGGAAGTGATTGCCCGCTACCGCCGGGATTTCCCCACCCTGCCGCTGGAGATGAGCGTGGGCAATAGCCAGGACGTCATCAACGCGGTGATCGATTTCCGCGTGGATATTGGTCTCATCGAAGGACCCTGCCATAACGTCGATATCATTGCCGAGCCCTGGCTGGAAGATGAGCTGGTGGTGTTTGCGTCCCCGGCCTCGTCGTTATTGCAGGGCGAGGTGACGCTGGAGCGCCTGGCGCAGGCGCAGTGGATCCTGCGCGAACAGGGCTCCGGCACGCGTGAAATTGTCGATTATCTGCTGCTTTCCCATCTGCCGCATTTCCAGTTAGGGATGGAGCTGGGGAACTCTGAGGCCATCAAGCACGCGGTGCGTCATGGCCTGGGGATCAGCTGTCTTTCCCGGCGCGTCATTGCCGAACAGCTTGAAACGGGGTCGCTGGTTGAAATCCCGGTTCCATTGCCGAAGCTGGTGCGTACGCTGTGGTGCATTCATCATCGTCAGAAACACCTTTCCAGCTCGCTGCAGCGTTTTCTGCGCTATTGCGAGATGTAATCTTCCCCTCATCCTGCCCTCTCCCCAAAGGGGAGAGGGAAAAATTATGCTTTACTTATAATCCTGGCCGAGTCATGAAGCTCTCTTATAACTGAGTATTTCTGCCGGAAGGAACGCGGATCGTCTGCTACAATCGCGCCTCATTTATTAAATGGACAGCATTTTCATATGGTTTCAGAAATTAAAACCACAGAAGCGCCCACGCTACGTCGTGAACTCAAGGCGCGTCACCTGACGATGATCGCCATTGGAGGCTCAATCGGTACAGGTCTTTTCGTTGCCTCTGGCGCAACGATTTCGGCAGCCGGCCCGGGTGGGGCACTTTTCTCTTATATCCTGATTGGCCTGATGGTGTACTTCCTGATGACCAGTCTCGGCGAACTGGCCGCGTACATGCCGGTATCCGGTTCGTTTTCGACCTACGGTCAAAAATACGTTGAAGAAGGCTTTGGCTTCGCGCTGGGCTGGAACTACTGGTACAACTGGGCGGTCACTATCGCCGTTGACCTCGTCGCCGCGCAACTGGTAATGAACTGGTGGTTCCCGGATACGCCGGGCTGGATCTGGAGCGCCCTGTTCCTGGCCGTCATCTTCCTGCTGAACTACATCTCCGTGCGCGGTTTTGGCGAAGCGGAATACTGGTTCTCTTTGATCAAAGTGGCAACCGTCATCATCTTTATCGTCGTCGGTGTGGCGATGATCGTTGGTATTTTCAAAGGCGCAGAACCTGCGGGCTGGAGTAACTGGACAACAGGCGATGCGCCGTTTGCCGGTGGACTGTCGGCGATGATTGGCGTGGCGATGATTGTCGGTTTCTCCTTCCAGGGGACCGAGCTGATTGGTATCGCTGCCGGTGAGTCAGAGAACCCTGAGAAAAATATTCCGCGCGCGGTTCGTCAGGTCTTCTGGCGTATCCTGCTGTTCTACGTGTTCGCGATCCTCATTATCAGCCTGATCATTCCGTACACCGATCCAAGCCTGCTGCGTAATGACGTTAAAGATATTAGCGTCAGTCCGTTCACGCTGGTCTTCCAGCACGCCGGTCTGCTTTCTGCTGCGGCAGTGATGAACGCCGTTATCCTGACCGCTGTGCTTTCAGCCGGTAACTCCGGGATGTACGCGTCCACCCGTATGCTCTACACGCTGGCATGCGACGGTAAAGCCCCGCGTATCTTCGCGAAGCTGTCCCGTGGCGGGGTACCGCGTAACGCGCTGTATGCCACCACGGTGATTGCCGGTCTGTGCTTCCTGACCTCTATGTTTGGCAACCAGACGGTGTACCTGTGGCTGCTTAACACGTCCGGAATGACGGGCTTTATTGCCTGGCTGGGGATTGCCATTAGCCACTACCGTTTCCGCCGTGGCTTCGTCAAACAGGGTCACGATATTAACTCGCTGCCGTATCGCTCCGGCTTCTTCCCGCTGGGTCCCATTTTCGCCTTCATTCTGTGCCTGATCATTACGCTTGGACAGAACTATGAAGCGTTCCTGGCGGACACCATTGACTGGGGCGCTGTCACGGCGACCTACATTGGTATTCCGCTGTTCCTCGTCATCTGGTTTGGTTACAAGCTGACGAAAGGAACAAAATTCGTTCGCTACAGTGAAATGGAATTCCCGGAACGATTTAAACAATAACCGCACTTCCTCTCTATTAGCCCGCTCGTTTGAGCGGGCTTTTTTATTGCCGCATCCTGAAACAAAGATATATTTCTTAACAATTCAATTGATAATAATTATCGTTTGCTTTATCGTTATCAAAAATAAGCGTGCTACCGACCCACCGGAGATGTGGGCGGCAGGGAAGACGCTGTGAGCAATGATGATTTGATTGAGTTGTATTTACCTCATGGAGATATGGAATGTTTAGGTTGAATCCCTTCGTCAGGGGAGGACTTTGCGCGTCCGCAATGTCCCTGGCCCTGCCTGTTATCGCAGCGGAATCCGGCGACACAATGGTTGTCACGGCCTCCGCGACCGAGCAAAACCTGAAAGACGCACCGGCAAGCATCAGCGTCATCACCCAGGAAGATTTGCAGCGCAAACCCGTTCAGAATCTGAAAGATGTGTTACGGGAGGTGCCGGGCGTGCAGCTCACGAGCGAAGGGGACAACCGTAAAGGGGTAAGTATTCGTGGACTGGACAGCAGCTATACGCTGATCCTGATCGACGGCAAGCGCGTCAATTCCCGTAACGCAGTGTTCCGCCATAATGATTTCGACCTCAACTGGGTGCCGGTTGACGCCATCGAACGCATCGAAGTGGTGCGCGGACCGATGTCTTCTCTTTACGGCTCCGATGCGCTGGGCGGCGTGGTGAACATTATCACCAAGAAAATCGGTCAGAAATGGACGGGTACACTGAGCGCCGATTCCACGGTTCAGGAACATCGCGACCGTGGAGATACCTATAACGGTCAGTTCTATACCAGCGGGCCGCTGGTGGACGGCCTGCTGGGGCTGAAAGCCTACGGTAGCCTCGCGAAGCGTGAGAAAGACGGTCAGCAGAAGTCCTCTACCACGGCGAGCGGTGAAACGCCGCGCATTGAGGGCTTCACCAGCCGCGATGCGAATGTGGAGTTCGCCTGGACGCCGTCTGAAAATCATGACTTTACGGCGGGCTACGGTTTCGACCGTCAGGACCGTGACTCGGATTCCCTCGACAAAAACCGCCTTGAACGTCAGAACTACTCTCTCAGCCACAACGGCCGCTGGGGCGTCGGCAACAGCGAGCTGAAGGTTTACGGCGAAAAGGTAGATAACAAAAACCCGGGCAACAGCAATCCGATCACCTCCGAGAGCAACGCGGTGGACGGAAAATACGTGCTGCCGCTGGGCGAAATCAACCAGATGATGACCTTCGGCGGCGAATGGCGTCACGATAAGCTGAAGGATCCGGTCAACCTGACGGGCGGTTCCAGCAGCAGTACGTCGACAAGCCAGTATGCCCTGTTCCTTGAAGATGAGTGGCGTCTCTTTGAACCTCTGGCGCTGACCACCGGTATCCGTATGGACGACCATGATACCTACGGCGACCACTGGAGCCCGCGCGCCTATCTGGTCTACAACGCGACCGATACCGTAACGGTGAAAGGGGGCTGGGCGACCGCGTTTAAAGCGCCGTCGCTGCTGCAGCTGAGCCCGGACTGGGTCACCGGCTCGTGTCGCGGTGCCTGTGAGATTGTCGGTAACCCGGATCTGAAACCGGAGACCAGCGAGAGCTTCGAGTTCGGTCTTTACTACAGCGGGGAAGAGGGCTGGTTAGAGGGCGTGCAGGCCAGCGTCACCACCTTCCAGAATAACGTCGATGACCGCATCAGCATTAGCCGTACGGCCAATGCGAAGCAGGCGCAGAGCTACCCTAACTACGTTGGCCTGAATGCGGACGGTGAACCGATTTTCCGCTACTACAACGTTAACAAGGCGCGCATCCGCGGGGTGGAGACCGAGCTGAAATTCCCGCTGGCGGACGACTGGAAAGTGACGCTGAACTACACGTACAACGACGGTCGTGATATCAGCAACGGCGGCAACAAGCCGCTGTCGGATCTGCCGTTCCATACCGCCAACGGTACAGTTGACTGGAAGGCGACGCAGGACTGGTCGTTCTATGTTCAGGGCAACTACACCGGTGAGAAACGCGCGCTGACCAGCAGCGACCCAACGCCGGGTGGCTATGTTATCTGGAATACCGGCGCCGCGTGGCAGGCGACGAAAAGCGTGAAGCTGCGCGCGGGCGTGCAGAACCTGCTGGACAAAGATCTGAGCCGCGACGATTACAGCTACACGGAAGATGGCCGTCGCTACTTTGTCGGCGTGGATTATAAGTTCTGATGTAACCTTTATGCCCGGTGGCGCTTCGCTTACCGGGCCTACAAAATCCGCGAATGTAGGCCGGGTAAGGCGAAGCCGCCACCCGGCAATCACCCGCACTTACCCGAACAAATGCTCCGCATGGAAGCGGAGATGATCCTCAATAAAGGACGCAATGAAGTAATAGCTGTGATCGTATCCCGGCTGAATGCGCAGCGTCAGCGGCCAGTCCTTCTGGCGTGCCGCTTCTGCCAGCACCGCAGGCTGTAGCTGTCCGGCGAGGAACTGATCCGCATCGCCCTGATCGATAAGCATCGGGATCGCATTTGCTGAGCTGCCGGCCAGCATCAGCGCACAGCTGTCCCATGCCTGCCATTTTTCTGCATCCTCACCCAGATAGTGTGTGAAGGCTTTCTGCCCCCACGGCACCTGTGTTGGGTTCACAATCGGTGCAAATGCCGACACGCTGACGTATTTCCCCGGATTTTTCAGCGCCATGATGAGCGCCCCGTGTCCGCCCATTGAGTGGCCGCTGATTGCGCAGCGCTCGCCGACCGCAAACTGCGACTGCACCAGCGCAGGAAGTTCATCGCGAAGGTAATCATACATGCGGTAGTGGCGCGCCCAGGGCTGCTCGGTCGCATTGAGATAAAACCCGGCGCCTTTGCCCAGGTCGTATCCGGCATCGTCGGCCACATCATCGCCACGCGGGCTGGTGTCAGGCATCACCAGCGCAATGCCCAGCTCGGCGGCAATACGCTGCGCGCCCGCTTTGGTGGTGAAGTTTTCGTCGTTGCAGGTCAGGCCGGAAAGCCAGAACAGAACCGGTGGATTTTCCGTCGGGGGCAGGAAAATGCTGAACGTCATCGCACAGTTCAGGACGGTGGAGTCATGCCGCCAGCGCTGCTGTCGACCTTCAAAACAACGGTGCTCTTCGAGCAGTTCCATGCAGGGCTCCTTAATGAGAATGCGTATTCATAAAAACCATAATACAGCCTTTTCATTGACCTGTGAGTAACTTTCACTTTCGCCAGAGGGCGAGATGCTGCATCATAAATTTACTTTTCTTTAACATTTGGAGCGGTCATGGCGCTGCGTATTGCGCTCAGTGGGTTTGTCGTGCTGGTGGTGGCGATGGGGATAGGGCGCTTTGCCTTTACGCCCCAGGTGCCGCTGATGATTGCTGCCGGACAGCTTACGCTGACCAGCGCGGGTCTGGTGGCGGCGATGAATTATCTGGGCTATCTGGTGGGCGCGTGGGATGCGATGCGTGCGCACCGCTTCGTTGAAACGCGCCTCTGGCTTGGCATCACCGGCGCGGTGGCGCTGACGCTGCTCTCCGCGGCGGCGGATAATGCCGTCGTGCACGGCCTGCTGCGTTTTGTCATCGGCTGCATGAGCGGCTGGTCTATGGTACTCATTGCCGCCTGGACCAACGAACGGCTGGGGCAGCTCGGTAAACCGGGCCTGAGCGCTGCGGTGTTTGCCGGACCGGGGGCGGGCATCGCCCTGAGCGGGCTGCTCGCCGTCTATATCCAGGCGAAGTCCCTGTCGGCCGGGGCGGCATGGCAAATCTACGGCGTGCTGGCGCTGGTGCTGATTGCCCTGGTGGCGCGCTACCTGCCGCGATCCGGGCAGCTCCATCGACCCGGCACCGCGCCAGAGCCGCTGGTTCTGACGGCGGATTTAAAGCGCCTGGTCTGGAGCTACAGCCTGGCCGGGTTTGGCTATATCCTCCCGGCGACCTTCCTGTCGCAAATGGCGGCGGTGCGTTTTCCCGGCAGCCTGTTTGCCCAGTTTGCCTGGCCGATTTTTGGTCTCGCCGCCGTGGTGGGGATTGCGCTCAGTATTCTGTTACGCCATACCTCAACGGCTAACCGCAGGCTGGCTATCGTGCTGTGGTTACAGGGGGCGGGCGTGCTGGCGGCCTGGCTGCTGCCGGGGATTGGCGGTTTGCTGACGGGCGGGCTGCTGGTGGGAGGCGGCTTTTTGTGTGCCGTGCAGCTCTCTCTTTTATACGGTCGCGAGCTGGCGCCAAACCACACGCGCTATATGGCCGGCCTGCTCACCACCGGGTATGCGATAGGGCAATTGATTGGCCCGATGACCTCGGCGTTATCAACCTGGCTTACCCACCGGCTGGAGCCCGCGCTGGGGCTGGCGGGCGTGGCGCTGTTCGTCGGCGGAGCCCTGGTCTGGAATCGTCACGCTGAAAGGCAACAGCAATTGCAATAATTATCGTCGTGAATACTGGATTATGTGCGCCGCCTCACGCACAATGAACGCATACTTTTGCCACAACGAGGGCAAAAGACGCCACACCTGCAGGAGAACAAAATGTCATCACTCAGTAAAGAAGCTGCCCTGGTCCACGAAGCCCTGGTTGCGCGCGGTCTTGAAACGCCACTGCGTCCGCCCGTACAGGATTTGGACAATGAAACCCGCAAGCGTCTGATTGCCGGTCATATGACCGATATCATGGAGCTGCTGAATCTCGATCTGAGTGACGACAGTCTGATGGAGACGCCGCACCGCATCGCGAAAATGTACGTCGACGAAATTTTCTCGGGTCTGGATTACGCCAACTTCCCGAAAATCACCGTCATTGAAAACAAGATGAAAGTGGATGAGATGGTGACGGTCCGCGATATCACGCTGACCAGCACCTGCGAACACCATTTCGTGACCATCGACGGTAAAGCGACCGTGGCGTATATCCCCAAAGATACGGTGATTGGCCTGTCGAAGATCAACCGCATCGTGCAGTTCTTTGCTCAGCGTCCGCAGGTGCAGGAGCGCCTGACCCAGCAGATCCTGACCGCGCTGCAAACGCTGCTGGGCACCAATAACGTGGCCGTCTCTATCGACGCGGTTCACTACTGCGTGAAAGCGCGCGGCGTGCGCGATGCCACCAGTGCGACCACCACAACCTCGCTGGGCGGTCTGTTTAAATCGAGCCAGAATACCCGCCAGGAGTTCCTGCGCGCCGTACGTCACCACAACTAAGTCTTACAGGGCAGGGACCATGGAGCGAAACGTCACGCTCGATTTTGTTCGCGGCGTCGCCATTCTCGGTATCCTGCTGCTTAATATCACCGCCTTCGGTTTGCCGAAGGCGGCTTATCTGAATCCTGCATGGTATGGCGACATCACCCGCAGTGATGCCTGGACGTGGGCGGTCCTCGATCTCTTTGCGCAGGTCAAATTCCTCACGCTCTTTGCCCTGCTGTTTGGCGCAGGCCTGCAGCTTCTCCTCAAACGCGGTACGCGCTGGATCCAGTCGCGCCTGACGCTGCTGGTTATCCTCGGCTTTATTCACGGCCTGTTCTTCTGGGACGGCGATATTCTTCTTGCCTATGGGTTAGTCGGGCTCATTTGCTGGCGCCTCATTCGCGATGCGCACAGCGTTAAAAGCCTGTTCAACACCGGGGTGATGCTCTATGTCATGGGGCTTGGAGTGCTGTTGCTGCTGGGGATGATCTCCGGCGAGACGACAAACCGTGCCTGGATCCCGGATGCCGCTAACCTGCAGTACGAGCAGTTCTGGAAGCTGAAAGGCGGTACGGAAGCGATAAGCAACCGCGCGGATATGCTGGGGGACAACCTCCTTGCTCTGGGGGCGCAATACGGCTGGCAGCTGGCGGGCATGATGCTGATGGGCGCGTCACTGATGCGCACCGGCTGGCTGAAAGGCGAATTCAGCCTGCGTCACTATCGGCGAACGGGTGTGGGGCTGGTGCTGCTGGGCGTGCTGATTAACCTCCCGGCGGTCATTACGCAGTGGCACATCCACTGGGATTACCGCTGGTGCGCGTTCCTGCTCCAGGTGCCGCGCGAACTGAGCGCACCGTTCCAGACCATCGGCTACGCGGCGCTGATCTATGGCTTCTGGCCAACGCTTTCCCGCCTGTGGATCGTCAGCGCTATCGCCTGCGTGGGCCGTATGGCGTTGAGCAACTACCTCCTGCAAACGCTTCTCTGCACCACGCTTTTCTATCGCTTTGGCCTGTTTATGAAATTCGACCGCCTCACGCTGCTGGCGTTTGTTATCCCGGTCTGGGTGGTTAACCTGGCGTTTTCTGTTCTCTGGCTACGTTATTTCCGCCAGGGACCGCTGGAGTGGGTGTGGCGTCAGTTAACCGCACATGCTTCAGGGGTATCATTGAAAAACACATCCAGATAACGATCTGGATCACAATCATTAACAAAACGGATGTAAGCGTTTTCATGAGTGTGAGCTTCTTCACGTAGTCCCCTTTCTCTCGCTGCCAAAATAGCCACCTTGCTAAACACAGGGGGTGTCTGTGAGTTGCTGCAATCCTTTGAAGGATGGTGAATATGATCACCATTCGTGACGTCGCCCGTCAGGCGGGCGTTTCTGTGGCCACCGTCTCGCGCGTGCTGAACAACAGCGCGCTGGTCAGCCCTGAAACCCGTGAAACCGTAATGAAAGCCGTGACCCAGCTCGGGTACCGGCCAAATGCCAATGCGCAGGCGCTTGCGACGCAGGTCAGCGACACCATCGGCGTGGTGGTGATGGATGTATCAGATGCCTTTTTCGGCGCGCTGGTGAAAGCGGTCGACGTGGTCGCCCAGCAGCATCAGAAATACGTCCTGATCGGCAACAGCTATCATGAGGCGGAAAAAGAGCGCCATGCCATCGAAGTGCTGATTCGCCAGCGCTGTAACGCCTTGATTGTCCACTCAAAAGCCTTGAGCGATGAAGAGCTAACCGGCTTTATGGATCAGATCCCGGGCATGGTGCTGATTAACCGTATCGTCCCCGGCTATGCCCATCGCTGCGTCGGGCTGGATAACGTCAGCGGCGCCATGATGGCCACGAAAATGCTCATTAACAACGGGCATCAGCGGATTGGCTATCTGGCCTCCAGCCATCAGATTGAAGATGACGACCTGCGGCGCGAGGGATGGCAAAACGCCCTGAAAGAGCACGGCATGATGCCATCCGAAAGCTGGGTGGGAACCGGTACGCCGGACATGCAGGGCGGTGAAGCGGCGATGGTGGAACTGCTGGGCCGCAACCTGCAGCTGTCTGCGGTGTTTGCCTATAACGACAGCATGGCGGCAGGGGCCCTGACGGCGCTGAAAGACAACGGCATTGCGGTGCCACAGCATTTATCACTCATTGGCTTTGATGATATTCCGATTGCCCGTTACACCGACCCGCAGCTGACAACGGTGCGCTACCCCATTGCCTCTATGGCGAAACTGGCGACTGAGCTGGCGTTACAGGGGGCGGCAGGGCTGCTGGATCCGGGCGCAACGCACTGTTTCATGCCGACTTTAGTGCGCCGCCACTCCGTCGCGGCCAGGCAAACTGTGGTTCCGATCACTAACTGATTACATGAGGTGATGTAACCGTTTTCAATCTGTGAGTAAATTCACAGTATCTTAACAAGGCGCTGACTATGATGTCAGCGTTTTAGGAGCTGAAACGCTATGTAACGGTGATTATTCACTTTCACTATAGCCAACGTGCCGCAAACAACGAATAAAACGCATTTCTGGAGCGTTACCGAACACGGAAGATAGAAATTTTATAAGTGAACTTCGGCTGTCAGTAACGTTTTATTAACACCTGCCCGCCGATCGTTATTCACAAGAACTACCCTGCATAAAAAAACCGGAGATACCATGAATAAGAAGGTGTTGACCCTGTCTGCTGTAATGGCAAGCATGCTTTTTGGTGCAGCAGCGCACGCTGCGGATACCCGTATTGGTGTGACCATCTATAAATACGACGACAACTTCATGTCTGTTGTGCGTAAAGCGATTGAGAAAGATGCGAAAGCAGCGCCAGACGTTCAGCTGCTGATGAACGACTCCCAGAACGACCAGTCCAAACAGAACGATCAGATCGACGTTCTGCTGGCGAAAGGCGTGAAAGCCCTGGCCATCAACCTGGTTGACCCGGCTGCAGCAGGCACGGTTATTGAAAAAGCGCGCGGCCAGAACGTGCCGATCGTCTTCTTCAACAAAGAACCTTCCCGTAAGGCGCTGGATAGCTACGATAAAGCGTATTACGTCGGTACCGACTCCAAAGAGTCCGGTATTATTCAGGGCGATCTGATCGCCAAACACTGGGCGGCGAACCCGAACTGGGACCTGAACAAAGACGGTCAGATTCAGTTCGTGCTGCTGAAAGGCGAACCAGGCCACCCGGATGCTGAAGCGCGTACCACTTACGTTATCAAAGAGCTGAACGACAAGGGTCTGAAAACCCAGCAGTTGGCGTTAGATACCGCGATGTGGGATACCGCTCAGGCGAAAGATAAGATGGACGCGTGGCTGTCCGGCCCTAACGCGAACAAAATCGAAGTGGTTATCGCCAACAACGATGCGATGGCAATGGGTGCGGTAGAAGCGCTGAAAGCGCACAACAAATCGTCCATCCCGGTATTCGGTGTGGATGCGCTGCCAGAAGCGCTGGCGCTGGTTAAATCCGGTGCGATGGCCGGTACCGTTCTGAACGATGCCAACAACCAGGCGAAAGCGACCTTCGATCTGGCGAAAAACCTGGCCGATGGCAAAGGTGCGGCAGACGGCACCAACTGGAAAATTGAAAACAAAATCGTTCGCGTACCTTACGTGGGCGTAGACCAGTCCAACCTGGCTGAGTTTATCGGTAAATAAGTTAGCGGTACTGTCTCCACTGGGCGCAATTCGTTGCGCCCTTTTATAACGCGATATGCGAGGCCAACAAGGTATAATTATGGTCAGCACAACTACTCAGTCATCCGGTGAATACCTGTTGGAAATGAGCGGTATCAACAAGTCATTTCCCGGCGTTAAGGCACTCGATAATGTTAATTTAAAAGTTCGTCCTCACTCTATTCACGCCTTAATGGGTGAGAACGGTGCGGGTAAATCAACATTATTAAAATGTCTTTTTGGGATCTATCAAAAAGATTCTGGCAGCATTCTTTTTCAGGGGAAAGAGATCGATTTCCATTCAGCGAAAGAAGCACTGGAAAACGGTATCTCGATGGTTCACCAGGAATTAAACCTGGTGCTGCAGCGTTCAGTCATGGATAACATGTGGTTGGGGCGTTATCCCACCAAAGGTGTCTTTGTCGATCAGGACAAAATGTATCGCGACACCAAAGCGATTTTCGACGAGCTGGATATTGATATCGATCCGCGCGCCCGCGTGGGAACATTATCCGTCTCCCAGATGCAGATGATCGAAATCGCCAAAGCGTTCTCCTATGATGCGAAAATCGTCATCATGGACGAACCGACATCGTCATTAACGGAAAAAGAGGTTAATCACCTTTTTACCATTATTCGCAAGCTGAAAGAACGCGGCTGCGGCATTGTGTATATCTCTCACAAAATGGAAGAGATCTTCCAGCTGTGCGATGAGATCACCATCCTGCGCGACGGCCAGTGGATTGCCACGCAGCCGCTGGAAGGGCTGGACATGGACAAGATCATCGCCATGATGGTCGGCCGCTCCCTGAACCAGCGCTTCCCGGACAAAGAAAACAAGCCGGGTGAAGTGATTCTGGAAGTGCGCAACCTGACCTCGTTACGTCAGCCGTCTATCCGCGATGTCTCCTTCGACCTGCACAAGGGAGAGATCCTGGGGATTGCCGGGCTGGTGGGGGCAAAGCGTACCGATATCGTGGAAACCCTGTTTGGCATTCGTGAGAAAGCCGAAGGCACCATTACGCTGCACGGTAAGAAAATCAATAACCACAACGCCAACGAAGCCATTAATAATGGTTTTGCGCTGGTGACGGAAGAGCGTCGTTCGACCGGTATTTATGCCTATCTGGATATTAACTTTAACTCGTTAATTTCTAACATTCGCAATTACAAAAACAAAGTCGGACTGCTGGATAACTCTCGCATGAAGAGCGATACCCAATGGGTGATTGACTCCATGCGCGTGAAAACGCCAGGCCACCGCACCCAAATTGGTTCGCTGTCAGGCGGTAACCAGCAGAAAGTTATTATCGGCCGCTGGTTATTAACCCAGCCAGAAATTCTAATGCTGGATGAACCGACCCGCGGTATTGACGTCGGCGCGAAGTTTGAAATTTATCAGCTGATTGCCGAGCTGGCGAAAAAGAATAAAGGGATCATTATTATTTCTTCCGAAATGCCGGAATTGTTAGGGATCACAGACCGTATTCTGGTTATGAGCAATGGTCTCGTCGCCGGTATTGTTGACACCAAAACGACAACGCAAAACGAAATTTTGCGTCTTGCGTCTTTGCACCTTTAAGATCAGGGGCTCCTCATGAGTGCGTTAAATAAAAAAAGTTTTCTCACTTACCTGAAAGAAGGCGGTATTTACGTTGTTCTTTTAGTACTGCTGGCCATCATTATTTTCCAGGACCCTACGTTCTTAAGCCTGCTGAACCTGAGTAACATTCTGACCCAGTCCTCCGTGCGTATTATCATTGCGCTGGGCGTGGCGGGCCTGATCGTGACCCAGGGGACGGACCTTTCTGCCGGTCGTCAGGTGGGTCTGGCGGCGGTTATCGCGGCAACCCTGCTGCAGTCGATGGAAAACGCCAACAAGGTCTTCCCGGAAATGGCCACTATGCCGATTTTCGTGGTGATCCTGATTGTCTGCGCCATCGGTGCGGTGATTGGTCTGATCAACGGTATTATCATCGCCTACCTGAACGTGACGCCATTTATCACCACCCTGGGTACGATGATCATCGTTTACGGTATCAACTCCCTGTATTACGACTTTGTCGGTGCTTCACCCATCTCGGGCTTTGACAGCGGCTTCTCGACCTTTACGCAAGGGTTTATTGCGCTGGGCAGCTTCCGCCTGTCGTATATCACCTTCTATGCGCTGATTGCGGTCGCCTTCGTCTGGATCCTGTGGAACAAAACGCGCTTTGGCAAAAACATCTTCGCCATCGGCGGTAACCCGGAAGCGGCGAAAGTGTCTGGCGTAAACGTTGCCCTGAACCTGCTCATTATCTATGCCCTGTCCGGCGTGTTCTATGCCTTCGGCGGGATGCTGGAAGCGGGCCGTATCGGCTCTGCAACCAACAACCTTGGCTTCATGTACGAGCTGGATGCGATCGCAGCCTGTGTGGTGGGCGGCGTCTCCTTCAGCGGCGGTGTGGGTACCGTACTGGGCGTGGTGACCGGTGTGATCATCTTCACCGTCATCAACTACGGGTTGACCTATATCGGCGTGAACCCGTACTGGCAGTACATCATCAAAGGCGCCATCATTATCTTCGCGGTTGCGCTGGATTCACTGAAGTACGCGCGTAAGAAGTAACCGTCTCTCGCGATACCCGGCCCGCTCACCGAGCGGGCTTTTTTTATGCCTTATGCCAGCTGTGACTCTTCTCGGGTCACAATGCGTTCAAACCAGTCCAGTTCAGAGAGCTTGCAGGCGATCCACTGTTCGGAAAAGGCGTCGCCCAGGGTGTCGGTGAGGTACTGACAGCGGGCAAAAGTCTCAATCGCCTCCTGCTGAAACAGCGGCAGTTCAGGTTGATCGTGCTGCGGTTCGGGCAACTCCTCCTCGTCGATATTTTCCAGCCCGTATAGCATGCCGGTCAGGATAGTAGCAGCCACCAGATACGGATTGGCGTCAGCCCCGGCCAGCCGGTACTCGATACGACGGTTGTGGTCATCCGAGCAGGGAATACGCAAGGCGGCGGAGCGGGTGTTATAGCCCCAGGAGTTAAATACGGGTTCCGTCAGGTTTTTACGCAGGCGACGAAACGCGTTGACGCCCGGCGCAAGAATGGCGATAGAGGCGGGCATCAGCGCCAGCTGGCCCGCGATGCACAAACGCACCATGCTGTTCAGCGCGTTAACCGGGGAAGCAAAGACGTTTTCGCCGCGGCTGTCGTTGAGGCTGAAATGGAAGTGCAAGCCGCTGCCGGAAAGTTCGCTGAAGGGCTTGGCCATAAAGTTGGCCTGCAGGCCGTGCTTTTCGGCAACGTATCGGGTCAGGCGACGCAGCGCCAGCACGTTATCGCAGACCTCAACGACGCGATGGCTGTGCTTCAGGTTTAATTCGTACTGACCGGACTCGGCCTCCGCTACGACCCCTGACAGCGGGATGTGCTGCAGGTGCGCCAGCTGCTCCAGCTCGTCAAACAGCGCGGCATGCGCCGACGAGGTATCCATATGAAAACAGCCCTGATTTTGCGGATCCCGATCGTCATGTCCCGTCAGATAGAACTCGATTTCCGGGGCAATCACCGGGAAAAGGCCGTGCCGGTGGAAGCGGGCCAGTACGTTCTGCAGTATCACGCGCGGCTCAAGCGGGCAGGGACTATCGTCGCTGTCTTTCATCGTCAGCAGGATCTGCGCGTTGTGCTGCGGATCTTGTGGACAGGGACGCAGGGAGCCGGCGACCGGAACGCACAGCCGGTCCGGTTCATCATAAAGCGGGGCGGCGATTTTTCCCTTCTGATCCATCGAGTAGACCGAAAGGGGAAAGTAACAGCCTTTTTCCAGACTCAGCATGCTCTCCACCGACAGACGCTTGCCACGCATCGTACCGTTGATATCGTTCAGGTAAACGTCTACATGTTTCGTCTGCGGGTAACGTTCCAGGTAATCGGCTACTTCCACTGAAATGTTGTGCTGCAGGGCGTCAATTTTTTCATCAAGCCAGAGACCGGAATTGAGTGCGCCAGGAAGTGATAAACCGGGAAGGTTAAAATACGGACGGAGACTTTTGAGGAAAAACGCATTCATTATCGAGTTCATAGTCATTCTTCAATGAAGCCGTAGCGGCAGTGAACTCAGCTTAAAAGAGCCGACGTAAAGGGGAGATAAAAAGCGTCAGGCCCGGCGTAAAGAAAGTATAAAGGCGGTGCTGTTATTTCTCTTTTTTCTGCATATCGAGCAGCTGCTCGGGCGTGACGGCCGGGTAACCCTGCGCGTCTTCCGGCACTTCATGCATCGCCGGAATCGGCACCAGCGGGCCTAAAAAGCGCGGTTCGCGTTTGAAGATATACAGATCGGCCAGGGCACCAAAGCGGGCACCGAACTCGCGGACGCGCACGCTCAGCATATCTTTTGGCGACGGCACCGCATAGCACTGTGCCTGAATGCCCATGTGCAGCGCGATAAACAGCGCGCGTTCGCAGTGGAAGCGTTGGGTGATGATGATGAAGTCGTTGGTGTCGAAGACTTTGCGCGTGCGCACGATGGAGTCCAGGGTGCGGAACCCGGCGTAGTCGAGCACGATATCGGCAGGATCCACGCCCGCGGCAATCAGGTCCTTACGCATCGTCACCGGTTCATTGTAGCTTTGCAGGGCGTTATCCCCGCTCAGCAGCAGGTAGTTCACCTTGCCGCTGTTGTAGGCGTTCAGCGCGCCCTGAATGCGGTAACGGTAATACTGGTTGATGACGCCGGTGCGGTAATACTTGGCGGTGCCGAGCACCACGCCAACCTGACGATAGGGCAGGTCCTGCAGGTCGTCAAAGATGTAGGGGGCGGTTTTCCAGCTCATCCAGCGGTCGAGACCGAGCACGATCAACAGCAGTATGCCGACCAGGACAGACAGGCTGTAAAAAACGCGCTTTAACATGCAGATGGCTCGTGCGTGGATGAAATTTAACTCAGGCTACTTTACCCGCCTGGTTAGCGCAAGAAACAGCGACTCAACTGAGGGGTTTTTCAGCAAACTGGCGGGCATTTCTGCCCGCCGGAAGGATCACGCCAGCAGTACGCGGTCAATTGTCGTACAGCCTAATGCTTTGAGCGTTGCGGCAGTGGCATCCCACTGGATCAGCGGCGCATCGGCAATCTCGGCCAGAATGGCGCGCTGAATGTCCGGATAGTCATAGCCGTTCAGGCTCAGCAGGTTAAGTGCGCCCTGCAGCGGCGGCAGCGTTGGGTTAAACGCGGCGTTTTCCGCATAGCTGCCGGTGAAAATTCGGCCATCGCGGCACTGCAGCGCCACGCCGCTCGGGGACTTGCTGTACGGCGTGTGGCTCTTGTTGGCGGCGGTAATCGCCGCCTGGCTCAGGTCATCGCCGGACAGGGCGAAACCGTGGTTCTGATCGTCCATCAGCAGGGTTTTGATCTCCAGATCTTTCGGGCCAAACGCGTCAGGCAGATAATCCCCCAGCGTGTGCGGCGCGCGGCCTGGCAGATTGATGCGCAGCTGCAGCCCGCTGTTCAGCTCGTTCATAAACTGACGGCAGTGGCCGCACGGAGTGTAGTTAACGGTAATGGCGCTCAGGGCTTTTTCACCGCGCAGCCAGGCGTGGCTGATGGCGCTCTGCTCGGCGTGAACGGTCTGCTGCATGGTTGCGCCCAGGAACTCCATGTTGCCGCCGAAGTACCAGGTGCCGCTGACGCCGCGCGCAATGGCCCCGACGTTGAAGTGGGAGAGATCGGCCCGCGCGCAGGCGGCAGCCAGAGGAAGCAGTGCGAAAGCCAGCGCGTCTTCGTCCAGTCCCGTTGCCTGTTTCAGCATCGTGACCTGCTCCGCGGTCAGCAGGGCGGGGAAGTGCGCATCTGCCAGAACGGGAGCAAGGGCTGACTGCAAATTCTCTGCAAGCTGGGCGAAAGCAGCTTGAAAACGTGGGTGCATGGCGTTTGCCTCATAAAGGTTAATGGATCGGTAGTTTACGGAGCCGTCAGGGCTTTATATGTGATCCACTTCTCATTATGTATGCAACTTATGAAATCAAAATGAAATTTGCGCGACGCATCGCAAATTTTAGCCCATCACTGCCAGAATAAGCGGGAAAATGAACGGGGCCAGCAGAGAGGTAATAATCCCGCAGATCACCAGCGCCAGGGAGCTAAACGCTCCTTCCTGATAATCCAGCTCCGCGCAGCGGGCCGTGCCCAGCGCGTGCGAGGCGGTGCCCATCGACAGCCCCCGTGCCGCTTTAGTATGAATACGCATCGCGTTCAGCAGGGTGTGGCCAAACACCGCGCCGAGAATACCGACGAAAATGACGCACATCGCGCTGATGGCCGGAATACCGCCGAGGCTGCCCCCAACCGCCATCGCGATAGGCGTGGTCACCGATTTTGGCAGAATAGAGGCGGCAATTTGCGGCGAGGCCCCCATCAACAGCGCCACCGACGTACCGGTAATCATCGCCACCAGGCTGCCGACAAAACAGATGGTAATGATGGATTTCCAGCGGGCGCGGATCTGGTGCAGCTGCTCGTATAAAGGAAAGGCGAGCGCCACGACGGCGGGCTGCAGCAGGTCGTTTAAGATTTTGCTGCCGGCAAAGTAGCGTTCGTAAGGAATGCCGGTGAGCAGCAGGAACGGGATAATCACCACCATTGCCACCAGCAGCGGGTTCAGCAACGGCATTTTGAAACGTGCGGCAAGCTTGCGCGCGGCGAAGAACACTGCCAGGGTGAGCGGCAGGGACCACCAGATATTGGCCATCATTTTTTTGTTTTCTCCCCAATCACGTTACGTTCGCCATGCACCAGATGTGAACTCCAGCTCACCACCAGGAAAACCACCAGCGTACTGACCGCGCAGGAGACCACGATCGGGCCGAACTGGGCCTTGAGCAAATCAAAATACTGCATGACCCCGACGCCGATAGGTACGAAAAGCAGCGCCATATAGCGAATGAGGACGAAGCAGCCGGGGTTGACCCATTTTGCGGGCAGGATTTGCAGCGCCAGCAAAACGAAGAGGATCAGCATGCCGATAATGCTGCCGGGGATGGTGATGGGCAGCAGCGACGCGATGAAAATCCCGGCATACAGACAGGCGTAAATCAGGACGAATGCGCGCAGATATTGCCAGATAATGTTCAATGATTTGCTCATGGTGATAGTCCTTGCTGAAACGCATTCATCATACAATTAAACCTAAAAATGTGCCATGGATCACATCATGAATTTTGAGCATACCAGACATTCCGGAATGGAACGTCCGGTATCACCTTACCGGTGCAGGCTACAGTTTAGAGGAAAGGGATTGCGCTGGCGAAACGGCGTGCCAGAGAAGGCATCAGCGTCAGGCGGTCAGTTTATCGAGAAAAGAAAACAGCACCTGGTTCATTTCGCAATAATCATGCGAGCGGAGTTTTTCTGCCGTTTCGACAAAACGGAATTCACCCGCGCGGCGGAGGTCACACTGCGAATGCTCAATCAGCAACTCTACCAGCTCCGGCGTTAGCTCCATATGGCACTGGAAACCGTAAACCCGTTCGCTGTATTGCACAATCTGGCGGGGACAGCCCTCGCTGTAAGCCAGAACCTTAGCCTGCGGCGTCAACCCTGGCATGTCGTTATGCCAGTGACCGACGTTCAGCACGCTGCCAAAGTCCTCAAACAGCGGGTTCGCCTTGCCTGCATCTGTGAGCCTGATGGGGAATTTGCCGATCTCTTTTTCCGGGCTATGACAAAACGCTGCGCCCAGCGCTTCGCCGATAAGCTGCGAGCCCAGACAAACGCCAATCACCGTTTTACCCGCCTCTATCGCGCGGCTGATGAGCGTCTTTTCCGCCTGCGCATCAAACCAGGGGCATTCCTCACGCGTGGTGGCGGGTGACTGCGGGCCTCCCATGATGATGAGCAAGTCTGTGTGCCCTGGCGTTTCGGGTACAGGATCGCCCTGATACACTCTGGTGTAGCTCAGACTGCAGCCGCGACTTTTCCCCCAGATTTCATAGGCGCCTGGCGCCTCGAAATGTTCATGAATAATAAAATGGATGTGCATTGCGTCTCTCTCTGGTTACATGTACAAGCAGCATCATAAGAGGAAGGGGGGAATGTGAAATGCCAACCGTTATCGATAAAACGCCAATTCACGACGATGCTATCGGATGGTCAAGAGGGGCGATTCGCTATACGCGCGGCGAAGTCGATCCGCCTCACCAGCATTCGCAGGGACAACTTTTGTTTGCCATCAAAGGGGTCATGCTGGTCGAAACCGGCAGCAAACGCTGGGTCATACCGCCACAGCGCGCGCTGTGGATCCCTCCCTTTCAGGAGCATACCTACAGCGTGTTATCCACAACGGAGCTGCGCGCGGTCTGGTTTAGCCCGGCGCTGATAGCGCAATGCGAGCCTTTTAAACGGAAAGACGAGGTTCATGTGATTATGGCCACAGCGTTGTTCAAAGAGCTGATTGCCGGGCTGTTCAGCGCGGAATACCGGCCAGCCAGTCAGCGCAGCATGGCCGTTTTGCTGCTCGATATCCTCAGTGAAGCTCAGCAAATCTCGGCCGAATTACCGATGCCCGTGGATGAGCGCTTACATCGCATTGCCTGTGACATCATTGCCAACAATCTCTGGGATCTTTCTCTGGAAAGGCTGGCGGAACGGGCCGCGATGTCTGAACGCACGTTTTCACGCG
Source organism: Enterobacter pseudoroggenkampii (assembly GCF_026420145.1). Lineage (NCBI taxonomy): Bacteria > Pseudomonadati > Pseudomonadota > Gammaproteobacteria > Enterobacterales > Enterobacteriaceae > Enterobacter > Enterobacter pseudoroggenkampii. The sequence continues at coordinate 2,311,548 of NZ_JAPMLV010000001.1, read as the reverse complement.
CGTTTATCAACGATACCGGCTTTAGCTTCCGGGCCTGGCGACAGCGTGCCAGGATTTGTGCCTCGCTGGACCTGCTCGCCAACGGATACCCGGTTAAGCAGGTGGCCTGGATGCTGGGCTTTTCCGGCCCGGCGGCATTTGCGGCGGCGTTTCGCGCCATTGTTGGGGCAACGCCGGGTGACTTTCTGCCTGAACAGAAGCGCTTCCCAGCGATATAGAGAGCGGCTACTATAGCGCGTCTTTTTTCACAGGTACTGCTATGCGTGTTTTACTGGCCCCAATGGAAGGCGTGCTCGACTCCCTCGTGCGCGAGCTTCTGACCGAGGTGAACGATTACGATCTCTGCGTGACGGAGTTTCTGCGCGTGGTCGATATGCTGTTGCCGGTAAAAGCCTTCTTCCGACTGTGTCCCGAGCTGCACAACCAGAGCCGGACCTCTTCCGGCACGCTGGTGCGTATTCAGCTGCTTGGCCAGTATCCGGAATGGCTGGCGGAAAACGCTGCCCGTGCGGTTGAGCTGGGCTCTTACGGGGTGGATCTCAACTGCGGCTGCCCGTCTAAGCTGGTCAACGGCAGCGGCGGCGGGGCGACCTTGCTGAAGGATCCTGAGCTGATTTATCGCGGCGCGAAAGCCATGCGCGAGGCCGTGCCGTCGCATTTGCCGGTGACGGTTAAGGTGCGCCTGGGGTGGGACAGCGACGCGCGGCAGTTTGAAATCGCCGATGCGGTGCAGCAGGCCGGGGCCACCGAGCTGGTGGTGCATGGCCGTACCAAAGAAGAAGGCTACAAAGCCGATCGTATTAACTGGCAGGCGATCGGTGAGATCCGCAAACGCCTCACCATTCCGGTGATCGCCAACGGCGAAATCTGGGACTACGAGAGCGCGCAGGCCTGTCTGCATGCCACCGGCTGCGATGCGGTCATGATTGGCCGCGGCGCACTGAATGTGCCGAACCTCAGCCGGGTGGTGAAATATAACGAACCGCGTATGCCCTGGGCAGACGTCGTCACGCTGCTGCAAAAATACAGTCGTCTGGAAAAGCAGGGGGACACCGGTTTGTATCACGTCGCGCGAATTAAGCAGTGGCTGAGTTATTTACGTAAAGAGTACGATGAAGCGCTGGGGTTATTTCAGGAGATTCGTACATTACAGACGTCCTCTGATATTGCACGGGTTATTCAGTCAAAGTAATTTATTCATTTGGTGAATAATTTTCTGATTATGTAAATGTATAACAATTTACGGATTGCCACGCATTACTAAAAAAATAAATAGTATCAAGCGTATTTTTCGCCTTTATTTTTTGAGTATATGGCGTAATGAAACGTTCTCTTATTTTATCTCTGAGTGTCCCCTTTGCATTAATTCTGGCAGCCTGCGCACCTGAACATTCCACCGTCTCTCCGCTAAATACACAACCGGCCGCCAAGTCTGTGAATACCTCATTGCATTATACCGACTGGCCGAAAAATGCGTGGTGGAAGGCGTATAACGATCCCCAGCTTAACGGGCTTATTGCGAAAGCATTAAGCGATGCGCCGGATATGCAGATTGCCCGTCAGCGGATTACGCTTGCCGAAGCCCAGGCAAAAGCCACTATGGCTGCCGACGGCCCGCAAATTGATTTTTCCGCCGATGCGGAACGTCAGAAAATGTCCGCCGAAGGGCTGATGGGACCCTTTGCCATTACCGACCCGGCGGCAGGGACCACCGGGCCGTGGTACACCAACGGCACCTTTGGCCTGACCGCAGGCTGGGATCTCGATCTGTGGGGTAAAAATCGCGCGCAGGTCGAAGCCCGGATTGGCAAAGTGAATGCGCAAAAAGCGGAGCTGGAGCAGACCCGTCAGCTGCTGGCCAGCAGCGTGGCGCGGCTTTACTGGGAATGGCAAACGCAGGCCGCCGTGGGGGAGGTTCTCGCGCAGATCAAACATGAGCAGGACAATATTATCGGTGCCGATCGCGAGCTGTACCAGCACGGCATCACCTCCTCCGTGGAGGGTGTCGAAACGGATATCAACGCCAGCAAAACCGAAGAGCAGCTGGCCGAGGTCAACGGGAAGATGAAAGCCATAGAGGCGCGTCTGGTCGCGCTGACGAACTCCTCCTCCGTGAAGCTAACGCGGCACGCCTTGCCGACGGTGGAAGCCTCGTTACCGTCGACGCTCGGATATGAACTGCTGGCACGCCGTCCGGATCTTCAGGAGGCGCACTGGTATATCGAAGCCTCCATGAGCGAGGTAGAGGCCGCCAGAGCGGCGTTCTATCCTGACGTGAACCTGATGGCGTTCTTACAGCAGGATGCCCTCCACCTGAGCGATCTGTTCCGTTCATCCGCGCAGCAGATGGGCGTCACCGCCGGGCTGACGCTGCCAATTTTTGACAGCGGCAGGCTGAACGCCAGCCTGGATATCGCTCAGGCGCAGAACAACCTTTCGGTAGCCAACTACAACAAAGCGGTGGTGGAGGCCGTCAATCAGGTGGCACGCACCGCCAGCGAAGTCGAAACGCTGATGGCGAAGAACGGCCAACAGCAGCAGGTTGAAAAAGATGCGGCACGGGTTGTGGCGCTGGCACAGGCGCGTTTCAGCGCGGGGATTATTGCGGGCTCCCGTGTCAGTGAAGCCAGAATACCGGCCCTCAAAGAGCACCTCGAAGGCGTGCTGCTGAAGGGGCAATATGTCGACGCTACCCTGCAGCTGACCTCGGCGCTGGGCGGTGGCTATCATCATGGCTAAAAAAGGCCATTATCTATACTTACCTCTTTGCAGTTTTTCAGGAGGTGAGTATGACCAGAGTAGCGATTGTTACCGCATCGGATTCCGGGATTGGGAAAACCACGGCCCTGATGCTGGCTGAGCGCGGGTTTGATATTGGCGTCACCTGGCACTCGGATGAGAAAGGGGCGCTGGAAACCTGCCGCGAAGTTGAAGCGCAGGGGCAGCGCGCGGAGGCTATCCATCTTGATTTAAGCACGCTGCCGGAAGGCGCTGAGGCTATTGAAACGCTGATTGCGCGTTTTGGTCGGCTGGACGTGCTGGTCAATAATGCAGGGGCGATGACCAAAGCGCCGTTCCTCGAGATGCCGTTTGACGACTGGCGGAATATTTTCACCGTCGACGTGGACGGCGCGTTTCTCTGTTCACAAATTGCCGCAAGGCAGATGGTGAAGCAGGGGAAAGGGGGGCGGATTGTGAACATCACCTCGGTGCATGAGCACACGCCGCTTCCTGAGGCCAGCGCCTATACGGCGGCGAAACACGCGCTCGGCGGGTTAACCAAATCCATGGCGATGGAGCTGGTTAAGCACAATATTCTGGTGAACGCCGTCGCACCGGGTGCCATTGCTACGCCGATGAATGACATGGACGACAGCGAAGTGAAGGACGGTTCAATGCCGGAAATCCCGCTGGCAAGACCGGGCCATACCAAAGAGATTGCCAGCCTGGTCGCGTGGCTGTGCGACAGCGACGCCAGCTATACAACGGGGCAATCGTTTATCGTCGACGGGGGCTTTATGCTGGCGAACCCGCAGTTTAAGCCGGAGGGGTAGGTTCCCCTCTCCCTGTGAGAGAGGGTGTTTTTAGTTCCCTCTCCCTGTGGGAGAGGGTTAGGGTGAGAGCATCAGGCCGCACTCACTCCTCATCCCGCCTCTTTTCCCGTTGCTTCAGCCACAGTCGAACCCCAATCACCGCCACGACCACCAGAATCAGCCACGCCCAGTGCTTGAGGTGCTGGTCGAGATTATGCAGCCAGGGCGCAATCACTTCGCCCCCCACATAACCGAGCGTCGTAAAGATCAGCGCCCAGGCAATCGCACCCACAATATTGAGCGGCAGGAAAATTTTTGGTGGCAGATGGCTGGCACCAATGAGTATCGGCCCGATAATGCGAAAGCCATACATAAAGCGCGTGCCAATGACGAACAGATAGGGGTGGCGTTGAATGAGCCGCTGAGCGCGGCGAATTTTCTTCTGATGCTTTGTGAAACGCTTAAGCAGCGTTGGCCCGAAGCGCAGCCCGAGAAAGTAGAGCAGCTGATCGCCAATCATCCCCCCCAGCGCAACCGCGGCGACGACCAGCGGGAATTTCAGCAATCCCTGATGCGCGGCGACGCCGCCTAACAGGGTGATGGTTTCGCCTTCTGCCACGCTACCAATGACCAGCGCGGCATAGCCATATTGTTCAATGAGTGCGTTAATATCCATTACGTAACTGTTATCTCCCTCTGCGTACCTCGTTTAATCATATACCCCATGAATCAACAGCGGGGAAATCAACGGAAATTTCCCACTGTACATAAAATAATCTAAAGCCTGCATTATACTTAAGGTATCGCTGACGGGCCGACAACAAGGGGGCGCTATGAACCATGTCTGGGGACTTTTCTCCCATCCCGATCGTGAAATGCATGTCATTAAAAGTGAGAACGAAACGGTCTCGCATCATTACACGCACCACGTGCTGCTGATGGCTGCGGTGCCGGTAATATGCGCTTTTATCGGAACGACACAAATCGGCTGGAACTTCGGTGACGGCACCGTGGTTCAGCTTTCCTGGTTTACCGGACTCTATCTGGCCATCGTCTTTTATGGTCTGATGCTGGCGGGTGTGGCGGTCATGGGGCGAGTCATTCACTGGATGGCGCGTAACTACCCACAACGTCCATCGCTGGCGCACTGTATGGTCTTTGCCGGATATGTCGCGACCCCGCTGTTCTTAAGCGGTATTGTTGCGCTCTATCCACTGGTCTGGCTGTGCGCGCTGATCGGTACCATTGCCCTCTTTTACACCGGGTATCTGCTGTATCTGGGGGTTCCAACCTTCCTGAATATCAATAAAGAAGAAGGCCTGAGTTTTTCCAGTTCAACACTCGCTATCGGGGTGCTGGTGCTGGAGGCGCTACTGGCGCTGACGGTGATCCTTTGGGGTTATGGATACCGTCTCTTCTGAGTTCACTGCATTGCTGGCGTAAATGCCAGCAATGCAGCATCTGTTCACGATTATCCTCTGGCGACAACGCCCGCTGACGGCTATGATGCCGAAGCCAGCCTGTGTTTATCCGTTGATACAGGCGGTGTACGTCATGACGTGCGTGAATAATTATCAGAAGTCTCACCATGCTGAAATTCCGAGTCTCTTTACTTAGCCTGGCGCTGTTGCTGGGTGCGTCCGCTGCCGTGCCGGCCGTCGCCAAAACGCCCGCGGTGACCGCTGCCGCTGCCCAACCGCAAATTGCTTCAGGCAGCGCGATGATTGTCGATCTCAACACCAATAAGGTGATCTACGCCAGCCACCCGGACCTGGTGCGCCCGATCGCCTCGATTACCAAATTAATGACCGCGATGGTGGTGCTTGATGCCCATCTGCCGCTGGACGAAAAGCTGAAAGTGGATATCAGCCACACGCCGGAGATGAAAGGGATCTACTCCCGCGTGCGGCTGAACAGTGAAATCAGCCGTAAAAATATGCTGCTGCTGGCGCTGATGTCGTCTGAAAACCGCGCGGCGGCGAGCCTGGCGCACCATTATCCGGGCGGCTACGACGCGTTTATCCGCGCGATGAACGCCAAAGCCAAATCGCTGGGGATGAACAATACGCATTATGTTGAACCGACGGGTCTGTCGATCAGCAACGTCTCCACGGCCCGCGATCTGACGAAACTGCTGATTGCCAGCAAACAGTACCCGCTGATTGGTCAGCTCAGTACCACCCGTGAAGAGATGGCGACCTTTGCGAACCCGGCCTATACGCTGCCGTTCCGCAATACTAACCATCTGGTTTACCGTGATAACTGGAATATTCAGTTAACAAAAACCGGTTTTACCAATGCGGCAGGGCACTGTCTGGTGATGCGCACGGTGTTTAACGGTAAGCCGGTGGCGCTGGTGGTGATGGATGCCTTCGGCAAATACACGCACTTTGCGGATGCGAGCCGCCTGCGTACCTGGATTGAAACAGGAAAAGTGCAGCCCGTTCCGGCCGCCGCATTGACGTATAAAAAGCAGAAAGCGGAGCAGATGGCGACGGCGCAGAACGACTGATGCGCCTCTGCGCGCTGATGCCCTCGCCCCGACCCTCTCCCACAGGGAGAGGGAGAAAACACTAAAAACGGTAACCCAGGTTACCGTTTTGCTTTTATTCCGGCAGCGTCCAGTCACCATCGTTGAGCGGGCGCTGCATAATCACCGTATCCCGCCAGTCGCCTTTCTTATAGCCTACGCTGCGCAGCTGACCGACAATCACGAAGCCGTGCTTTTTATGCAGGCGTAACGAACCGGCATTATTATTGCCATCTCCCACCACGGCAATCATCTGCCGCCACGGACCTTGTTCGCAGCGTTCAATTAGCGCAGACATTAACGCCGTGCCAAAACCGCGCCCGGTGATGCTGGCATCCACGTAAATCGACTCTTCCAGGGTATAGCGGTAGGCGTGTCGCGGACGGTAAGGCGTGGCGTAGCAGTAGCCCACCACGATGCCGCGATACAGCGCGATAAGCCACGGTAAACCATTCTCAGCCACGCTTTTCATTCGATGACGCATTTCGTCGATAGTGGGGGGGACTTCTTCAAATGACGCGCGCCCGTGAAGCACATGCCAGGCATAGATCGCGGCGATGGCATGCACATCATCGGGAAGGGCATCGCGCACTTCCAGTTCGGTCTCGGATAAAACATCAATAGCCGACATGATGAGCCTGCTCCTCGTTATAGAAAGCCGGAGAAACGTTTCTCCGGCGTCAGACAGTTACTCTATTACGATTAAGGAGCGCTTAACAATCTCTCAAATTTGGCTGTAGGAATTAATCAGACGCTTGCGTTATGCGCTGCTCCGCGTCCGCGCTTTCTTTCCAGTATTTCTTCCGCGTTGTTTTACCGATGCCGGGATTCATGCTGTTTGTAGGGTCATTCTCGCGATAAAACTGCTTAAGTGCGTCGGGGGCTTTATAAAGATGTCCGACGTTATGTTCCGCAGGATATTGTGCGCCACGTTCACGCAGAAGGGCGAGCATCTGCTCCTTCAGTTCGTGTGCATCGACCCCTTTTTTGACGATGTAATCCTGATGGAAGACATAACACATAAAGTGGCCGTAATAGAGCTTATGCACCAGCTTGCTGTCGATTTCCGGCGGCAGGTGTTCAAACCACTCGGTATCGTTACGCCGCAGAGCGATATCCAGCGCCAGAATATCTTCCACCTCTTCGGAATGCACCGACTGATATCGGATGGCGGCACCAGCGGCGGCAAAGCGGTGCAGGAACGCTTTGCTGCCCTCTTCAGGCGTACAGGCAAAGAAATCCCCTTCGGCGGTTTTGAAGAACTCGGTCAGCCAGGCCTGCGCTTCGGCGATCCCGTCTCCGGCCATTTTCAGCAGCAGGTGATGCTCGTACTTATCGCGCCAGGTTTTCATCCTCTCCGGTAAATGCGCCGGGAAAACGTTGCCCAGCTTCTGCATAAAGCGGTCGGTGAAGTGGGGTTTGAACAGCGACACTTTCTCCAGCATCGCGTCGGTGCGGCCCTTCATGGTGAAGAAGAACGGCATTTTGTCGGTGCCCAGCTTGTCGATCATCAGGAACGTGTCTTTGCCGTAACGCTCGGCGATGTCGTAAATGTCCCGGTGCATGTACTCGCCCGCCACCGGCAGGTGGGTGAATTCACCCAGAATATGACGGCGGATCTCGGTCAGAACCTCAGGCTGATTGGTACCAATGTAAAATACCTGCTGCTTTTTCTCTGCCGGGAAGGTATCCAGGCGCACGGCAAAAACGGCAAGCTTCCCGGCGCAGCCGGAGGATTCAAACAGGCGGTCCGGGTCGGCGTTGTAGCGCGCTGGCGTATCGGCGTCGATATCCCGCACGCGGGTCACGTAGTCGTGATCGTGCGCGTGGCGGCCGTCGTGCTGCACATCTTCATCCTTCACGCGATCGTCGTCGAGCTTGCTGAGGATCTGCTCCGGCGTCACGCCGAGATCGATTCCCAAATGGTTCACCAGCGTCAGCTTGCCATTTTCGTCAATACGGGCAAACAGCGACATCTCGGTATAGGCCGGGCCGCGCTGCACCAGCGAGCCGCCGGAGTTGTTGCAGATCCCACCGACCACCGAGGCGCCAATACAGGAGGAGCCAATCACCGAGTGCGGCTCACGACCCAGCGGCTTAAGCGCTTTTTCCAGGGAATAGAGCGTGGTGCCGGGGAACGCGAGCACCTGCTCGCCTTTGTCCAGCAGGTGCAGCTTGTCGAGGCGCAGGGTGCTGATAATCACGATGTCGCGATCGTAATCGTTGCCGTTCGGCGTGGAGCCTTCGGTCAGGCCGGTATTGGCGGCCTGCATTAAAATGATCTTGTCGGCGGCGACGCAGGCGCTCAGCACGCGCCACAGCTCCAGCAGCGTGCCGGGGAAGACAACCGCCAGCGCCTCGCCCTGGCCGGAGCGGAAACCCTTACGGTAGCGGGCGGTTTTGGCCGGGTCGGTAAGCAGGTGAGAGGAGCCAACCAGGCGCGACAGTTCGTTAATAAAAGCCGTGTTATCGTTTGTTCGAACAGAAGACATCTTCCACTCCTTGTGGTGGGGCAAATTTCTCGCTGTAAAGCATAGCGCGATTAACTGTTAAGCGGTCGAGTATTCACGAGAAAAATCAGAGAATAACCCTGCAACGTTCTGAGGGTTTGTGGCACACTGCGCTTTTCGCACGGTATGGCCGAGATCGTCCGGCGGTTATTGATGAGAGAGTAAAACGACATGAAATGGCTATGTTCTGTAGGTGTCGCCGTCAGCCTGGCGCTGCAACCTGCGCTGGCAGAGGATTTGTTTGGCAATCACCCGCTCACGCCTGAAGCACGGGATGCGTTTGTCACGGAATTGCTCAAGAAAATGACGGTCGATGAGAAAATCGGCCAGCTGCGCCTTATCAGCGTCGGCCCGGATAACCCGAAAGAGGCCATCCGGGCGATGATCAAAGACGGGCAGGTAGGGGCCATCTTTAATACCGTCACCCGCCAGGATATCCGCAAGATGCAGGACCAGGTGATGGATCTCAGCCGCCTGAAAATTCCGCTGTTCTTTGCCTATGACGTGGTGCACGGCCAGCGTACCGTCTTCCCGATTAGCCTCGGCTTAGCGTCTTCCTTTAACCTCGACGCGGTGAAAACCGTCGGGCGCGTGTCGGCTTATGAAGCGGCGGACGACGGCCTGAACATGACCTGGGCACCTATGGTGGACGTCTCGCGCGATCCGCGCTGGGGCCGCGGCTCGGAAGGCTTTGGTGAAGATACGTATTTAACCTCCACGATGGGCAAAACCATGGTGGAAGCGATGCAGGGCAAAAGCCCGGCGGACCGCTACTCGGTGATGACCAGCGTCAAACACTTCGCAGCCTATGGCGCAGTGGAAGGCGGTAAAGAGTACAACACCGTCGACATGAGCCCGCAGCGCCTGTTTAACGACTATATGCCGCCGTACAAGGCAGGGCTGGATGCGGGCAGCGGCGCGGTGATGGTGGCGCTGAACTCCCTGAACGGCACGCCGGCGACGTCCGATTCCTGGCTGCTGAAAGACGTTCTGCGCGACCAGTGGGGCTTTAAAGGCATCACCGTTTCTGACCACGGCGCGATTAAAGAGCTGATCAAGCACGGTACCGCCTCCGATCCGGAAGACGCGGTGCGCGTGGCGCTCAAGTCCGGCATCAACATGAGCATGAGCGATGAGTATTACAGCAAATACCTGCCGGGGCTGGTGAAGAGCGGCAAGGTAACGATGGCGGAGCTGGACGATGCCACCCGTCACGTGCTGAACGTCAAATACGACATGGGGCTGTTTAACGATCCGTACAGCCACCTGGGCCCGAAAGAGTCTGACCCGGCAGATACCAACGCCGAAAGCCGTCTGCACCGCAAAGAAGCGCGTGACGTGGCGCGCGAAAGCCTGGTGCTGCTGAAAAACCGCCTCGACACGCTGCCGCTGAAAAAATCTGGCACCATTGCCGTGGTGGGCCCGCTGGCCGACAGCAAGCGCGACGTGATGGGCAGCTGGTCTGCCGCAGGCGTGGCTGACCAGTCGGTGACCGTGCTGACCGGTATCAAGAGTGCCGTCGGTGATAACGCCAAAGTGGTCTACGCCAAAGGGGCGAACGTCACCAACGATAAAGACATCGTCACTTTCCTCAACCAGTACGAGGAAGCGGTCAAGGTCGATCCGCGCACGCCGAAGGAGATGATTGACGAGGCGGTGAACGCCGCGAAGCAGTCTGACGTCGTTGTCGCGGTCGTGGGGGAAGCGCAGGGTATGGCGCACGAAGCCTCCAGCCGGACCGATATCACCATTCCGCAGAGCCAGCGCGATCTGATCGCCGCCCTGAAAGCCACCGGCAAGCCGCTAGTGCTGGTGCTGATGAACGGTCGTCCGCTGGCGCTGGTGAAAGAAGACCAGCAGGCTGACGCCATTCTGGAAACCTGGTTCGCCGGTACCGAAGGCGGTAACGCCATCGCCGACGTTCTGTTTGGCGATTACAACCCGTCGGGCAAGCTGCCGATGTCCTTCCCGCGCTCCGTCGGGCAAATCCCGGTCTACTACAGCCACCTGAACACCGGTCGCCCGTACAACGCCGACAAGCCGAACAAGTACACGTCTCGTTACTTCGACGAAGCTAACGGCCCGCTGTATCCGTTTGGTTACGGCCTGAGCTACACCACCTTCAAGGTCTCTGACGTGAAAATGTCAGCGCCTACGATGAAGCGTGACGGCAAAGTCACCGCCAGCGTTGAGGTGACCAACACCGGCAAGCGCGAAGGGGCAACGGTGATTCAGATGTACGTTCAGGATGTCACCGCGTCGATGAGCCGTCCCGTGAAGCAGCTGCGCGGCTTTGAGAAGGTCAACCTGAAGCCTGGCGAAACCCAAACTATCAGCTTCCCGATCGACGTGGATGCGCTGAAGTTCTGGAACCAGCAGATGAAATATGACGCGGAACCGGGCAAGTTTAACGTCTTTATCGGCGTGGACTCCGCCCGCGTGAATAAAGGCGAGTTCGAACTGCTGTAACCTGTCCCTCCTTTGCCTCCCCCCGTCCTGCGGGGGAGGCGTCTTACCTTATGCTAAAAAGGCATTTTGACGGTTAATTCTGCCGTTTTAAGCTACGCTTTTCTCTCAAGCCTCTGAAAAAGGCAGCAAAATAAATGAGGATAGTAGAATGACGATTGCAAAGGGGATGTTGGGATCTGCGCTGCTGCTGGCGGCGCTAAGTCTGCCGCTACAGGCGGCGGAGCCGGTAAAAGTGGGCTCAAAGATCGATACCGAAGGGGCGCTGCTCGGCAATATTATTTTGCAGGTGCTGGACAGCCACGGCGTGAAAACCGTCAATAAAGTTCAGCTCGGCACCACGCCCGTCGTGCGCGGCGCGATCACCTCCGGCGAGCTGGATATCTACCCGGAATACACCGGCAACGGCGCGTTCTTCTTCAAACAAGAAAACGATCCGGCATGGAAAAACGCTAACGCCGGGTATGAGAAAGTCAAAAAGCTCGACGCGGAACAGAACAAACTGGTCTGGCTGACCCCGGCTCCCGCCAACAACACCTGGACTATCGCCGTGCGCAAGGACGTGGCGGAGAAAGGCAAGCTCACCTCGCTTGCGGATCTCAGCCGCTACCTGAAAGAGAAGGGCGATTTCAAGCTCGCGGCCTCTGCGGAGTTTATCGAGCGTCCTGATGCGCTCCCGGCGTTCGAAAAAGCCTACGACTTCAAGCTCGACCAGGCGCAGCTGCTCTCTCTTGCGGGCGGGGATACCGCGGTGACCATCAAAGCGGCGGCGCAGCAAACCTCTGGCGTTAACGCGGCCATGGCCTACGGCACCGACGGCCCGGTGGCGGCGCTCGGCCTGCAAACCCTGACCGATCCTAAAGGCGTACAGCCGATTTACGCCCCGACCCCGGTCGTGCGTGAGGCGGTGCTGAAAGCCTATCCGGAGATTGCCGACTGGCTCAAACCGGTCTTCGAAAAACTGGATGAAAAAACGCTGCAACAGCTGAATGCCAGCATTGCCGTCGAGGGGCTGGATGCCAAAAAAGTGGCCGCCGACTTCCTGAAACAACAAGGGCTTGTGAAGTAACGGGAAAGGGCTGTGCCAATAAAATGTCATAACCGCGTCCTGCTGCTGCTGGCCTGCGTGGCCATCGCGGCGGTCGCGCTGCCGTTTGTCAACGTAGCCCCAAACCGTCTGATGTCGGGGGAGGGCAAAGCGCTCTGGCAGGTCTGGTCTTTCACGCCGGGGTGGCTGGCGGCGGCGCTGGCCGCGTGGGTTGCGCTATCGTTCTGGCAAGGGCGCACGGCGCAGTGGCTGACGCTGCTCCTCGCTGAAGGGCTGTTTATCATTCTGTTCTGGAGTGGCGGGCTGGCGGCGACGCACATGGCATCGGCAGAAAGTCCGCTGACGAGAACCACGGTGGGTAGCGGCCTCTGGCTGTGGCTGGCGCTCTGTCTGCTGGTCAGCAGCGATGCCATTCGTCGACTCATCTCCAGCGCCGTCTGGCGCTGGGTGCTCAACGCGCAGATATGGTGCATTCCCTTGTTCCTGCTGTTCAGCGGGGAACTGAACAATCTCTCGCTGTTAAAAGAGTACGCTAACCGTCAGGAGGTGTTTGATGATGCCCTGGCGCAACACCTGACGATCCTCTTCGGGACGCTCTTTCCGGCGCTGCTGCTCGGGATCCCCCTGGGCATGTGGTGTTACCGCCATCCTTCACGTCAGGGCGGGGTCTTTGCCGTGCTCAACGTGATCCAGACCATTCCTTCCGTTGCGCTGTTTGGCCTGCTGATTGCGCCGCTGGCCGGGCTGGTGAAGTCATTTCCGGTGCTGGGAACGCTCGGCATAGCCGGAACGGGGTTAACGCCCGCCCTTATCGCGCTGGTGCTGTATGCGCTGTTGCCGCTGGTGCGCGGCGTGGTCGCGGGCCTGGGTCAGGTCGCACCTGACGTGCTGGAAAGCGCCCATGCGATGGGCATGAGCGCCCGGCAGTGTTTCTGGAAAATTCAGCTCCCGCTGGCGCTGCCCCTGCTGCTGCGCAGCCTGCGGGTGGTGGCGGTACAGACCGTCGGCATGGCGGTGATTGCGGCGCTGATTGGCGCGGGCGGCTTTGGCGCCCTGGTGTTCCAGGGGCTGCTAAGTAGTGCGCTCGATCTGGTGTTATTGGGCGTGGTTCCGACGATTGCGCTGGCGGTTGTTGTCGACGCGCTGTTTGCCTTATGGCTCGCGCTGCTCAGGAGAAGAGCCAATGATTGAATTCCATGATGTCAGTAAAACGTTTGCCGGTCGCCCGGCGGCGAGCCACCTGAACCTGAACTTTGCCGAGGGGGCGTTTTCCGTGCTGATTGGCACCTCAGGCTCGGGAAAATCCACCACCCTGAAGATGATCAACCGTCTGGTGGAGCATGACAGCGGGCTGATCCGCTTTGCCGGAGAAGAGATCCGCAGCCTGCCGGTGCTGGAGCTGCGCCGTCGGATGGGCTATGCCATTCAGTCTATCGGCCTGTTTCCGCACTGGACGGTGGCGCAGAACATCGCCACCGTGCTGCAGCTGGAAAAATGGTCGCGGGGGAAAATCGCCGATCGTGTTGATGAGCTGATGTCTCTGCTGGGGTTAGAGCCCGCGCTGCGCGATCGCTATCCGCACCAGCTTTCCGGCGGGCAGCAGCAGCGCGTGGGCGTGGCGCGCGCGCTGGCGGCCAACCCGCAGGTGTTGCTGATGGACGAACCCTTTGGCGCGCTGGATCCGGTTACGCGCGGGGCGCTGCAGGCGGAGATGACCCGCATTCACCGCATTCTCGGACGCACGATCGTACTTGTGACGCACGATATTGATGAAGCCCTGCGCCTGGCTGACCATCTGGTGCTGATGGATCATGGCGAAGTGGTGCAGCAGGGCTCGCCGCTTGAGCTATTAACCTGGCCGAAGAACGACTTTGTGCGCGAGTTTTTTGGCCGCAGCGAACTGGGCGTCAGGCTGCTCTCCCTGCGAACGGTCAGCGACTATATGCGTCGGGATGCGGTGTCGGTGAGCGGCGAACCGCTGCAGGCGCAGATGAGCCTGCGGGATGCCCTCTCCGCGTTTGTCGCGCGCCAGTGCGAGGTATTGCCCGTTTCGGATGCCCGGGGCGCGCCGTGCGGAACCTTACATTTTCGCGATCTGCTGGCCGGGGAGGTGACGCGTGAAGGCACTGCGTGATCCGCTCCTCTGGCTGGTAGCGCTCTTTGTCGCTTTACTGTTTCTGATGCCCCACAGCGCGGCGTTGTTTAACAGCCTCTTTCCCGGACTGCCGCGGCCGGTCTATCAGCAGGAGAGCTTCATTAATCTCGCCCTGGCGCATCTCTGGCTGGTGGCGCTCTCAAGCGCCATTGCGGTTGTGCTGGGCGTGGGGGCGGGCATCGCGGTCACGCGGCCTGCGGGCCGGGAGTTTCGTCCGCTGGTGGAGACGATTGCGGCCATCGGGCAGACGTTTCCGCCCGTGGCGGTGCTGGCGATAGCGGTTCCGGTGATGGGCTTTGGCCAACAGCCTGCCATCATTGCGCTGATATTATACGGCGTATTGCCGGTTCTGCAGGGCACGCTGGCGGGCATCGCGGCGGTACCTGCGTCCGTGCTGAGCGTGGCGGAAGGGGTGGGGATGAGTCGCGGCCAGCGGCTGCGTAAGGTTGAACTGCCGCTTGCGGCACCGGTTATCATTGCCGGGATCCGCACGTCGGTCATCATTAACATCGGGACGGCGACCATTGCGTCTACGGTTGGTGCCAATACGCTGGGAACGCCGATTATTATCGGCCTGAGCGGGTTTAATACGGCTTATATAGTGCAGGGAGCGGTGCTGGTCGCGCTGGCGGCAATCGTCGTCGATCGCCTTTTTGAGCGGCTGGCGCTCTACCTCAGCCGACACCGCCGCGAACAATAAACGAGTATCCTGCCAGCATCACGCCGCCGATACCGCTTACGGCCATCAGGACAAAAAGGGTAATAATGGCCAGTTTGGTTGCCTTCATCATGTGCTCCTGTTGTTAACGGAACAATTATACGGTGAAGCGCAGCTGTTAATGAACCATTAAATGCCGTTATGGCTCATCCGGACCAAGGGAATAAACCGGGTAACCATTCTCACGCCATTCCGTCAGCAGCTGTTGCTGCGTGGCGGACGGTACTTCACCACACCAGACCAGCAGGGTCTGGCCCTCAAAAAACTCAGGCTTAAGCTGCGCCAGCGAATGCGCCAGAACATCCACGCGCCAGCCCTTCTGGGTGGCAATCCACGCTTCCAGCCACAGGCGGGTGGTATCGTGCACGTTCCAGCCGACCACCAGCGCATCTTTTCCGGCTTTGTTCTTTGCCGAGGCAAGGCAGACGGCGATGTAGTTGATCAGCACCCCGTCGAGCATGCTGAGCAGCGCCTGCAGGGTGGACTGCTGGCACTGCAGGCGTCGACGGAGCGGAATGAAAAGATGGTTGATCAGCGTCTGTGCCGGGTAATCGCGGCCTTGCTCTTTTATCCATGCGCGCAGGCGCTGAAGGTTGCCCGCCTGCAGGAGTCGCAGCAGGGTTTCCTGCTGTTCGCGCCAGAGGTGCTGCGTGTCCGGGTCGTCGTGGCTCAGCAGGGACTTCACCTTGCCGACCTGCACCCCGTTGTCGATCCAGCTTTTAATTTCGCGAATGCGGTCGATATCGGCTTCATTGAAAAGGCGATGCCCACCGTCGGTCCTCTGCGGTTTGAGTAATCCATACCGTCGCTGCCACGCCCGTAGGGTAACGGGATTGATATCACAAAGGAGTGCCACTTCACCTATTGTGTAAAGCGCCATATTCGCCCCCTGGCTTACGCGTCCCCAGCTTAACTGTAGACTCACTTTGGCGAACCAGGAAAGATTGATTGATTTTTGAACAAACAATGCGAAGCATGCGCGATATTCAGAAAAAGGTGTGATAACGGACACGATTTTGCGCTTTTTTGGAATGCTTCAAAGAAAGTAAACCCGCATCAGTGTATGTTACGCGTTTTTAGCGTGTGCGGTTTTGAGTATGTACGAGTTTAATCTGGTGCTGCTGTTGCTTCAGCAGATGTGCGTGTTTCTTGTCATTGCCTGGCTGATGAGCAAAACGCGCCTGTTTATCCCGCTGATGCAGGTCACCGTACGTCTGCCGCATAAGCTGCTCTGCTACGTCACCTTCTCTATTTTCTGCATCATGGGGACTTATTTTGGTCTCCATATCGAAGACTCTATTGCCAATACGCGCGCTATCGGCGCGGTGATGGGCGGGCTGCTGGGCGGTCCCGTCGTCGGTGGCCTTGTCGGTTTAACCGGGGGGCTGCATCGCTATTCCATGGGCGGGATGACGGCGCTCAGCTGCATGATCTCCACGATCGTGGAAGGTCTGCTCGGCGGGCTCGTGCACAGCTACATGATCAAACGCGGCCGCCCGGATAAAGTCTTTAGCCCGCTCACCGCCGGTGCCATTACCTTTGTAGCCGAAATGGCGCAGATGGCGATCATTCTGCTCATTGCCCGTCCGTTTGAGGATGCGCTGCACCTGGTCGGCAGTATTGCCGCCCCGATGATGGTAACCAACACCGTGGGTGCGGCGCTGTTTATGCGCATTCTGCTCGACAAGCGCGCCATGTTTGAGAAGTACACCTCGGCGTTTTCCGCCACGGCGCTGAAGGTCGCCGCCTCGACCGAAGGGATCCTGCGCCAGGGGTTCAACGAAGAGAACAGCATGAAGGTCGCGCAGGTGCTCTACAAGGAGCTGGATATCGGCGCGGTGGCTATCACCGACCGCGAGCGGCTGCTGGCCTTTACCGGCACCGGGGACGATCACCATCTGCCGGGGAAACCCATCTCCTCAGCCTACACGCTGCGCGCCATTGAAACCGGTGAGGTGGTGTACGCCGACGGTAACGAGGTGCCTTATCGCTGTTCGCTGCATCCGCAGTGCAAGCTGGGCTCCACGCTGGTGATTCCGCTGCGCGGCGAGAATCAGCGGGTGATGGGCACCATCAAGCTGTATGAGGCGAAAAACCGTCTGTTCAGCTCGATCAACCGCACGCTGGGGGAGGGGATCGCCCAGCTGCTGTCCGCGCAAATCCTCGCCGGACAGTATGAGCGGCAGAAAGCGCTGCTGACGCAGTCCGAAATTAAGCTGCTGCATGCCCAGGTCAATCCGCATTTCCTGTTCAACGCCCTCAACACGCTCAAAGCGGTGATCCGCCGCGACAGCGATCAGGCCGCGCAGTTGGTGCAGTTTCTGTCGACCTTTTTCCGCAAGAACCTGAAACGGCCGTCTGAGATCGTGACCCTCGCCGATGAGATTGAGCACGTGAATGCCTATCTGCAGATTGAGCAGGCGCGTTTCCAGTCGCGTCTGCAGGTGTCGCTCTCCGTGCCGGATGAGCTGGCGTATCAGCATCTTCCGGCCTTTACCCTGCAGCCGATTGTGGAAAACGCCATTAAGCACGGCACGTCACAGCTGCTGGGAACGGGGGAGATAACCATTGCCGCCAGCCGTTTTAACCACCATCTGGTGCTGGATATTGAAGACAATGCCGGGCTTTACCAGCCTTCCGCCTCCGGCGGTTTGGGAATGAGCCTGGTGGATAAACGCCTGCGCGCCCATTTTGGCGACGACTGTGGCATTACCGTCGCCTGTGAGCCAGACCGATTTACCCGTATTACCGTACGACTGCCGCTGGAGGAAAACGCATGTTAAGAGTGCTGATTGTGGATGACGAGCCGCTGGCACGGGAAAACCTGCGCGTTCTGCTGCAGGAGCAGCCTGATATTGAGATTGTTGGGGAGTGCGCGAACGCCATTGAAGCCATCGGCGCGGTGCACAAACTGCGCCCGGACGTGCTGTTCCTCGATATTCAGATGCCCCGCATCAGCGGGCTGGAGATGGTCGGCATGCTCGACCCGGAACATCGTCCCTACATCGTGTTTCTGACGGCGTTTGATGAATATGCCGTTAAGGCCTTTGAGGAGCATGCGTTTGACTATCTGCTCAAGCCGATTGAAGAGAAGCGGCTGGAAAAAACGCTCACCCGTTTACGCCAGGAGCGCACCGTACAGGACGTCACGCTGCTGCCGGAAAACCAGCAGCCGCTGAAGTTCATCCCCTGCACCGGGCACAGCCGGATCTATCTTCTGCAGATGGATGATGTGGCGTTTGTCAGCAGCCGCCTGAGCGGGGTGTTTGTCACCAGCGCGGAAGGGAATGAAGGGTTTACCGAGCTGACCCTGCGCACGCTGGAGAGCCGCACGCCGCTGATTCGTTGCCACCGCCAGTATCTGGTGAACATGGCGCACCTTAAGGAGATCCGCCTGGAAGATAACGGCCAGGCCGAGCTGGTGCTGCGTGCCGGGCAAACGGTGCCCGTCAGCCGTCGCTACCTGAAGAGTTTGAAAGAGGCGATTGGGCTATAAAGCTGGTACACTGCGCGCCATTGCATCATCGACATTCGAAGGCTCTATGCTAAGTAACGATATTCTTCGTAGCCTGCGCTACACCCTGAAAGCGAACAATAACGACATGGTGCGCATTCTTGCGCTGTCCGACATGGAATCCACGTCTGCGAGTTTTGACACGTGGATGACCAAAGAAGACGAAGAGGGATTTGTCCGCTGCCCTGACATCATTCTGTCGGGTTTCCTGAACGGCCTGATTTACGATAAGCGTGGCAAAGATCCGGCCGCGCCAGAGCTGGCGCTGGAGCGTCGGGTGAACAACAACACGGTGCTGAAAAAACTGCGCATCGCGTTCTCGCTGAAAACGGACGATATCGTGGCGATCATGACTGAGCAAAAATTCCGCGTATCCGTGCCGGAAGTGACCGCCATGATGCGCGCGCCGGATCATAAAAACTACCGCGAGTGCGGCGATCAGTTTCTGCGTAATTTCCTGCGTGGGTTAACTCACCGGGTGCATCACCCGAAGGCGTGATTGCAGAATGGGTGTGGCCTGATGCCCTCACCCCGACCCTCTCCCACAGGGAGAGGGAGAAAACAAAATGCCATAAAAAAGCCGGAGATTATCTCCGGCTTTTTTGTTATTTCACCTGCTGACCCGGCTTCGCGCCTTCGTCAGGGCTTAACAGGAAGATATCTTTCCCGCCAGGGCCTGCGGCCATCACCATCCCCTCAGAGATGCCGAAGCGCATTTTGCGCGGCGCCAGGTTCGCCACCATCACGGTTTGACGGCCGATCAGCACCTGCGGGTCCGGATAGGCAGAACGGATGCCGGAGAAGACGTTGCGCTTCTCGCCGCCCAGATCCAGCGTCAGGCGCAGCAGCTTGTCAGAACCGTCCACGAATTCCGCGTTTTCAATCAGCGCCACGCGCAGGTCGACTTTGGCGAAATCATCGAAGGTAATGGTTTCCTGAATCGGATCGTCCGCCAGCGGGCCGGTGACCGGTGCCGCAGCAGCCTTCACCTCTTCTTTAGACGCTTCCACCAGAGCTTCAACCTGCTTCATCTCGATGCGGTTGTACAGCGCCTTGAAGGTGTTCACCTTGTGGCCGAGCAGCGGCTGCTGGATTGCATCCCAGGTCAGTTCGGTGTTCAGGAACGCTTCAGCACGGGCTGCCAGCTGCGGCAGAACCGGCTTCAGCCAGGTCATCAGCACGCGGAACATGTTCAGACCCATGGTGCAGATCGCCTGCAGGTCAGCGTCGCGGCCTTCCTGTTTCGCGACAACCCACGGGGCCTGCTCGTCCACATAGCGGTTGGCAACATCGGCCAGCGCCATGATTTCACGAATCGCTTTACCGAATTCACGGCTTTCCCAGGCTTCACCAACCGCAGCGGCGGCATCGGTGAAGGTTTTATACAGCTCAGGATCGGCCAGTTCGGCAGAAAGCACGCCGTCAAAACGCTTCGCGATAAAGCCCGCGTTACGGGACGCCAGGTTGACGACCTTGTTGACGATGTCCGCGTTCACGCGTTGCACGAAATCTTCCAGGTTCAGGTCGATATCGTCGATGCGGGAAGAGAGTTTCGCGGTGTAGTAGTAGCGCAGGCTGTCCGCGTCGAAGTGGTTCAGCCAGGTGCTGGCCTTGATGAACGTCCCGCGGGACTTGGACATCTTCGCGCCGTTCACCGTTACGTAGCCGTGTACGAACAGGTTGGTTGGCTTGCGGAAGTTGCTGCCTTCCAGCATGGCCGGCCAGAACAGGCTGTGGAAGTAAACGATGTCTTTACCGATGAAGTGGTACAGCTCGGCAGTGGAATCTTTCTTCCAGTATTCGTCGAAGCTGACGGTGTCGCCACGCTTGTCGCACAGGTTCTTGAAGGAGCCCATGTAGCCGATTGGCGCGTCCAGCCAGACGTAGAAGTATTTGCCCGGCGCGTTCGGGATTTCAAAGCCGAAGTAAGGCGCATCGCGGGAGATATCCCACTGCTGCAGGCCGGATTCGAACCACTCCTGCATTTTATTCGCCACCTGCTCCTGCAGCGCGCCGCTGCGGGTCCACGCATGCAGCATTTCGCTGAAGGACGGCAGGTCGAAGAAGAAGTGCTCGGAGTCACGCATCACAGGCGTGGCGCCGGAAACCACGGATTTCGGCTCGATAAGCTCGGTCGGGCTGTAGGTCGCGCCGCACACTTCGCAGTTATCGCCGTACTGGTCCGGGGATTTACATTTCGGACAGGTGCCTTTGACGAAACGGTCCGGCAGGAACATGCCTTTCTCCGGATCGTACAGCTGAGAGATGGTGCGGTTTTTAATAAAACCGTTCTCTTTCAGACGGGTGTAGATCAGCTCCGACAGCTCGCGGTTTTCGTCGCTGTGCGTGGAGTGATAGTTGTCATAGCTGATGTCAAAGCCAGCAAAATCAGTCTGATGCTCCTGACTCATTTCGGCAATCATCTGCTCCGGGGAAATCCCCAGCTGCTGCGCTTTCAGCATGATCGGCGTGCCGTGGGCATCGTCCGCACAGATGAAGTTAACCTCGTGGCCGCGCATTCGCTGGTAACGGACCCAGACATCAGCCTGGATATGCTCCAGCATGTGGCCGAGGTGGATTGAGCCGTTGGCGTACGGCAGTGCGCACGTTACCAGAATTTTCTTCGCGACTTGAGTCATAGTAGGCATTACTTCTTTTAACTGTGAAAAGGGTTTTTGATATTACCAAAAGGGGCATTATTAAGTAAGCACAAACCACGGCCTTTCAGGTAAACTTGTTCATCTAAGGTCTTATTCACAAGAACAAAGGAGTCGGGATGAGTTCTCAATCCCAGGCCAAATCACCGGAAGCCTTACGAGCAATGGTCGCCGGGACGCTGGCTAACTTTCAGCATCCAACCCTGAAGCACAATCTCACTACGCTGAAAGCGTTACACCACGTCGCCTGGCTGGACGACACGCTGCACATTGAACTGCAGATGCCGTTCGTCTGGACCAGCGCCTTTGATGCGCTGAAAGAGCAGACCAGCTCTGAGCTGCTGCGCATGACCGGCGCGAAGGCGATCGACTGGAAGCTGAGCCACAGCATCGCCACGCTGAAGCGCGTGAAAAACCAGCCTGGCGTGAACGGCGTGAAAAACATCATTGCCGTCAGCTCGGGCAAGGGCGGGGTGGGGAAATCCTCTACCGCCGTTAACCTGGCGCTCGCGCTGGCAGCGGAAGGGGCAAAGGTCGGTATTCTGGATGCCGACATCTACGGTCCGTCTATTCCGAACATGCTGGGCGCGGAAAACCAGCGCCCAACCTCGCCGGACGGCACCCACATGGCGCCAATCATGGCCCACGGTCTGGCGACCAACTCCATCGGTTACCTGGTGACTGACGATAACGCCATGGTCTGGCGCGGCCCGATGGCCAGCAAGGCGCTGCTGCAGATGCTGCAGGAGACGATGTGGCCGGATCTGGATTATCTGGTGCTGGACATGCCGCCGGGCACCGGTGACATTCAACTGACGCTGGCGCAGAACATTCCGGTGACGGGAGCCGTTGTGGTGACCACGCCGCAGGATATCGCGCTGATCGACGCCAAAAAAGGCATCGTGATGTTCGAGAAGGTGGAAGTGCCGGTGCTCGGTATCGTCGAGAACATGAGCATGCACATCTGCAGCAACTGCGGCCACCACGAACCTATTTTCGGCACGGGTGGCGCAGAAAAACTGGCCGCGAAGTATCACACCCAGCTGCTGGGACAGATGCCGCTTCACATTACCCTGCGCGAAGATCTGGATAGCGGCAAGCCGACGGTGGTCAGCCGTCCGGACAGCGAATTTGCAGAAATGTATCGCCAGCTGGCGGGACGCGTTGCGGCGCAGCTGTACTGGCAGGGCGAAATCATCCCAGGTGAAATCGCGTTCCGCGCGGTGTAATACCTCTTCGCTTAGTGCCGGGTGGCGGCTTCGCCTTACCCGGCCTACGAAATACGGTTTTGTAGGTCAGGTAAGCGAAGCGCCACCTGACTTTACCCAAGCCGATAATGCATCAGATAGTACTCTCCGTCCGGAGAATTACCCGTCGCCTCAATGTGCCAGCCGTGTCGCTGGTAAAACGCAATAGCCCGCGCATTCTTCACCAGACACTTAAGCGAACCCGTACTGGTAAACGTCTTCTGAACCTGCTCCAGGAGCAACTTCCCGACCCCGAGACTTTGATACTGCGGGTCAACAAACAGGTTGTGCAGGAAATTATCGTTCGTCCAGACGGAGGCAAAACCCAGGCGATGACCGTTCTGCGTGGCAACCCAAATCACTTCGTCACGGGTTGCCGCGTCAAAGTCTTCCAGCTGCCAGTCTGCACTCTCCAGCCATGGCCAGGCTTCACGCCGGGCGTGGAGGTAGAGCGTGCGCAGGAAAGGGCGGTCACTTTCCTGCCAGGGGCGAATCAGGATTGCGTTAGCGGTGATAGAAAATATCTCCATTGTAGGCTTTGTATATCTTGCCATCAGCATCGCCAATCAGCACGTAGTTCTCACCCATGTAGGTCCAGTGGGTTCCGGCATCCGGCGCCGGCAGGTTACGCAGCTGGTACTGTTTGATGGTGTACTCCGGCGTTTGATACTGCGCCGGTGCCGTGTCGCCAATCTTGAATTTCGTGAAGTCAGCGATGAACTCTTGTTCTTCGTAAGCGCTGATGCCTGATGCTGCTGGTGCTGCGTTAGCCACGCTTGCCAGGGTCATCACGACACCCAGAAGCAGCCATTTACACTTAGCCATTTTTTCTCCAGTTAACCTGTTTTTACTTTTTGCTTTTGCACGTCAACAATACGGCAACCTGACTATTTTATGTATCAGACTATGGCTTGTTCCAGGAAAAATGTAACAAAACTGAACATAACCCGGGGATCGTTTTCCGCTAGGAGCACGACACTTCTTTACAGCATGACGCAAACTCGCCCGCTATGATGACCTCCGGTTAAATTGAGAGGTCACAATGGATAACCGCAAAATCAGTCGACTGCGCCGCTGGGCGCGGGAAGGGATCATACTCGTTCTGCTGACGCTGGCCGTGGTATGGGGTGTTGATCAGTACCGAAAACCGACGCTCCCCGCCAGTTTTAGTGCAACGCCGATGCAGAGCATCGACGGCAACGTTCACGATATTGCGGCGCTCAGCCAGGATCGTCCGCTGCTGATCTACGTCTGGGCAACCTGGTGCAGCATTTGCCGCTACACGACGCCTGCGGTTAATCAACTGGCAGAAGAGGGCGGGAACGTGGTGAGTATCGCCATGCGTTCTGGTGACAACGCAAAGCTTGAGCGCTGGGTTGATAAGAAACAGCTAAAAATGCCGGTGATTAACGATGCAAACGGTGCTTTGTCGCAGCAGTGGCAGGTGAGCGTCACGCCAACGCTGGTGGTTGTGTCGAAGGGGAACGTGGTCAGTACCACGACGGGCTGGACGAGCTACTGGGGATTAAAATTAAGGATGTGGTGGGCAGGCGTATAAAAATAACCCCTCTCCCGGCGGAAGAGGGGTGTTGTATTACTTAGCCAGAACTTCCTGCGCGGTGCGCTCAACCAGAGACAGCAGGATTTTAATATCTTCCAGCGTCACGGTTGGGTTCAGCAGCGTCAGCTTCAGGCAGGTCACGCCGTTATGCTCGGTCACACCGACGTTTGCACGGCCGGATTCCAGCAGCGCGTCACCAATTTTCTGGTTCAGCAGGGCGATACCCGCTTCATCCGTCTGCACCTGTCCGCGGAAGCGGAACAGAACGCTTGCCAGCTGCGGCTGCATAACCAGCTCCAGCGCAGGCTGCGCTTTCACGTAGGCCGCAACCTGCTGTGCCAGGGTCACGCCGTGATCGATGATCGCCGCGTATTGCTCCTGACCCAGCGCTTCCAGGCTCATCCACAGCTTCAGCGCGTCAAAACGACGGGTGGTTTGCAGAGATTTGGAAACCAGATTAGGCACGCCGGCTTCTTCGTCGAACTCAGAGTTCAGGTAAGCCGCCTGATAGCGCATCAGCTCATAGTGACGTGCTTCTTTCAGCAGGAACGCGCCGCAGCTGATGGTCTGGAAGAACTGCTTGTGGAAGTCCAGGGTGACGGAATCCACCAGCTCGATGCCGTCCAGGTAGTGACGATACTGCTCTGACATCAGCAGCGCGCCGCCCCAGGCCGCATCAACGTGTACCCAGATGTTCTGCTTCGCGGCCAGCTCAGCAATCGCACGCAGCGGGTCGATAGCACCGGCATCGGTGGTACCTGCCGTCGCGACGATGGCCAGAATCTGCTCGCCGTTCGCATTGCACTGTTCGATTTTCGCCGCCAGATCGGTCAGATCCATGCGGGAGAATTCGTCCGTTTTCACCTGCACCACGGACTGGTAGCCCAGGCCCATCAGCGCCATGTTTTTCTGCACGGAGAAGTGCGCGTTTTCGGAGCACAGCACGCGAATTTTGCGCAGATCGCCAACCAGACCGTCCTGCTGAACGGAATGACCCTGACGCGCGAAAAACGCATCGCGAGCCAGCATCAGGCCCATCAGGTTGCTCTGAGTCCCGCCGCTGGTGAAAACACCTGCGTCGCCGGCCTGATAACCCACGCGGGTACGCAGCCACTCGATCAGTTTGATCTCAATGATGGTTGCGGACGGGCTTTGATCCCAGGAGTCCATACTCTGGTTAGTGGCGTTGATCAGCACTTCCGCCGCCTGACTTACGACCAGGCTTGGGCAGTGCAGGTGCGCCACACACTGCGGGTGATGAACGGACAGGCTGTCTTTCAGGAAGAACTCCACGGCGCGTTCAATCGCCGCTTCGTTGCCCAGCCCTTTCGGGTTGAAATCCAGCTTAATACGATCGCGCAGTTCCGCGACCGTTTTGCCCTGGTACATCTCAGGCTGTTTTAGCCACTGCATCACAGCCTGAGTGCTTTGTTCAATCGCCTGCTGGTAAGCTTCAATGCTCTGCGCAGAGGAGAACAAAATTGGGTTTGAATCAGACATCGTAATCAACAACTCCGGTTACGCCGGGCGAACGCCCGCAGCAAGCAGTGCCTGCTCAAATTTATCCAGGAAGATTTTCAGCTCTTCGTCACTGATCAGCAGAGACGGCAGCAGACGCAGAACGATACCGTTACGGCCACCGCGCTCCAGAATCAGACCGGCTTCGAAGCACTTCTTCTGAATCAGTGCAGACAGCTCGCCGTCGCCCGGGAAGCAGCCCATGTGGTCAGCGGCTTCGTTAGGCTTAACGATCTCAATACCGATCATCATGCCCAGACCGCGCACGTGGCCGATGACCGGATAGCGTTTCGCCATCTCTTTCAGCTGGCCTTTCAGCCATTCGCCCTGTGCAGCCACTTTGCCTGCGATGTTCTGGTCTTTCAGGATTTTCAGCGTCGTCAGACCGGTTGCCATCGCCAGCTGGTTGCCGCGGAAGGTACCGGTGTGGTGACCTGGCGCCCACGCATCGAACTGCTTTTTGATACCGAGTACGGCCAGCGGCAGACCGCCACCCACTGCTTTAGACATCACGATGATGTCTGGCTCAATGCCAGCGTGTTCGAAGGCGAAGAATTTACCGGTACGGGCAAAGCCAGCCTGAACTTCGTCGAGGATCAGCAGAATGCCGTGTTCCTGAGTCACTTTACGGATGCGCTGCAGCCACTCAGCCGGAGCCGGGTTCACGCCGCCTTCGCCCTGAACCGCTTCCAGGATCACCGCAGCAGGCTTACGCACGCCGCTTTCAACGTCGTTGATCAGGTTATCGAAGTAGTACGTCAGCGCTTTCACGCCCGCTTCACCACCGATACCCAGCGGGCAACGGTATTCGTGCGGGTAAGGCATGAACTGCACTTCTGGCATCATACCGTCAACCGCTTCTTTCGGAGACAGGTTGCCGGTCACGGACAGCGCGCCGTGGGTCATACCGTGGTAACCACCAGAGAAGCTGATGATACCGCTACGACCGGTCACTTTTTTCGCGAGCTTCAGCGCCGCTTCAACGGCGTCAGCACCGGATGGACCGGTGAACTGCAGGCAGTACTCTTTGCCCTGACCAGGCAGCAGAGAGAGCAGGTATTCAGAAAACGCGTCTTTCAGAGGCGTCGTCAGATCCAGTGTATGTAACGGCAAGCCGCTGGTAATGACATTTTGGATGCTTTTCAGCACATCAGGATGGTTATGGCCAAGCGCAAGGGTCCCTGCGCCTGCTAAACAGTCAAGGTATTCTTTATTATCTGCATCGGTGATCCACACGCCTTCTGCTTTAGTGATGGCTAAAGGCAGTTTGCGCGGATAACTCCTGACGTTAGATTCAAACTCGGCCTGACGGGCCAGATAGGTTTCGTTGCTTTTGTGGGCATCTACGGTGTCAATACGGACTTTATCCGTCATCATATCACTCCTACAACCGCCGCTTCGTTATGAGCCACGATTGAATAAAAAGTTAAAAAACAGATGGGGGCCTGAAAAAAACGCCGCCAATATAGAGCCTTTTGCCACGGGGCTCAATGGTTAATTTGTTTACTGTTTTGTGACACGGGGCTGTAACGAGGAAATATCCCCATTTTTAAAATGAAAATTGCATTTTATGCCAAATAAAAACAGCGCGTTACAGGCCGTTTACCCGGTGTGTAAAGTCACAGAAAAGAGTGTGACAAATCGTGCCATCGAACGGCATAAAAGGAGGGGGACGCTTCCTGTTTCTGCGTCTTGGGCAAAAAACGGCGGTTACGTTGCATGCGCAACGGAATCACGCGGTAAAAAAGGACTTTCTACGCGCGTGGTTTCCTGATGTTCTTCACCATTAATAATATGCAGGGCGCTCAGGCGACCAATTTCATAGTGTGGCAGTTGAACCGTCGTGAGAGGAGGCAGGAACAGCTCCCCAATGCCCACCATATTGTCATAGCCGATAACGGCGATATCTTCCGGTATGCGAAGCCCTTGCCCCAGTAGCGTCTGATAGACCATAAACGCGATACGATCGTTGCCGCAGATAACCGCGTCGAACCGGGGAATGCCATTCTGCATGTGCGCCAGCAATACTGACGGAATGTCGCGATAGTGCTCATCGCCGAGTGCCATATAGCTGTGCGCCAGGCCGTCCGGATCGAGCCCCACTTCACGGCATGCACGTTCCAGCCCCTGACGACGTCGGGTTGTGGCCAGATGCCCCTTAGGCAAATGCAGGCAGAGAGGGCGTCGATAACCCTCCGCGAGTAACGCCCGCACGGCGGTATATTGCCCCTGTTCATCATCGGGAATATAGCTGGCGACCTTTTCGCCGTCACTTTCGCAGTTGGCCAGCACGCAGGGAAGGGTGAGGAGTTTGGCCGGGAGAGGAACCTGACGTAACCCCATGGTGGTGTAGATAATTCCGTCAGGCCGATGAGAAAGGAGAAGGTCGACAATGGCGTCCGGGTTGTCATCGGTAAACATATTCATCACGAAGCTGTTCCAGCCGTGCATTCTGGCCGTCTCTTCAATCGACAGCGTGATCTCCACCGAGAAAGGCGTCGTCACCGTATCGAGCGCCAGTACGCCTATGGTTTTCGGCGAGGCATGCGCGCCGCGAATTTTCTTGGCGGAAAGATCGGGCACGTAGCTGGTCTGCTCGATAGCCAGCTGAACGCGCGCCAGCGTTTCCGGCTTAAGGCGCTCCGGGCTGTTCAGCGCACGTGAGACCGTCATCAGCGATACGTTAGCCAGCTTTGCGACGTCCTTCAGGGAAGCCATTTTCTTACTCCGTTAATGCTCTGTGTGAAAGGGTATACAACTAAGTCGCTGATGTAAAAGGAAGGCTGATGCACATGCCTGGTCAGGCTTACCTCCGTGATGAATGTTTGATCGCGATCTCATTCTCTTAATGTTAACGTTAACTTTCGTGATTAACATCTTAAATCTTCACCAAACAGCATGAGAAAGAAATTATGTTAACGTTACCATTGCGTCATTACTCCAACATGAGAATGTCATGATGAAAACGCATCACTCTCACAGCTACCCTTTATTAAGCGCACTACTCTTTTTCTTTTTTGTCACCTGGTCATCTTCCGGCTCGCTACTCTCCATCTGGCTTCATCAGGAAGTGGGCCTAAAAGCGGGGGATACCGGCATTATCTATGCCGTGCTGTCCGTCTCCGCGCTGTGCGCGCAAATCTGCTACGGCTTCATTCAGGACAAGCTCGGCCTGCGAAAAAACCTGCTCTGGTTTCTGACCTGTCTGCTCATTCTTTCCGGTCCGGCCTTCCTGCTGTTTGGTTATCTGCTGCAAATTAACGTGTTACTCGGCAGTATTTTCGGCGGGGTTTATATCGGGCTGACGTTTAACGGCGGAATAGGGGTCCTGGAGTCCTATACCGAGCGCGTGGCTCGCCAGAGCCAGTTTGAGTTTGGCAAGGCGAGGATGTGGGGATCGCTGGGCTGGGCAGTGGCAACTTTTTTTGCAGGACTCCTGTTCAACATTAATCCGAAGCTGAACTTCGCGGTGGCGAGCTGCGCCGGGCTGGTGTTTTTTGTGTTGCTGGCACGCCTCCGGGTCTCTTCCGCGCCGCACGCCATGCAGGAGGCGGTGTCCGGCGGTAAGGTCACGCTGGAGGATGCATTGCGCCTGCTGACGCTGCCGCGCTTCTGGGCGCTGGTATTTTTTGTTATCGGCACCTGTATTTATGGCGTCTATGACCAGCAGTTCCCGGTCTATTTCTCCTCACAGTTCCCGACGCTGCAGGAAGGAAACGCAATGTATGGCTATCTCAACTCCTTCCAGGTCTTCCTGGAGGCGGCGGGCATGTTTTGCGCCCCGTGGCTGGTGAATCGCCTCGGTGCGAAAAACGGCCTGATTTTCGCCGGAATGGTGATGGCGATGCGTATGGTGGCATCGGGTCTGGTTGAGGGGCCGGTATTGATCTCCATTACCAAGCTATTGCACGCGGTTGAGCTGCCCGTTTTGCTGGTCTCCATCTTCAAATACAACAGCCTGCATTTTGATAAACGACTCTCTTCCACCCTCTATCTGGTGGGCTTTGCCTGTACAAGCTCGGTGATTGCCTCGGTGCTGTCGCCGCTGGCAGGTTACAGCTATGAGAAATACGGCTTTGCCCAGTCCTATCTCATCATGGGGCTACTGGTCTTCAGCACCACGTTTATCTCCATCTTCCTGTTGCGCTCGGGTAAGTCCTCTTCTGACCCGCTTATGCCGCAACCTTCCACCATCTGATCAAAGAGTAGAGAAATGACGTATTCCATTACGAAAGCAGAACAGGAAATTCAGTCCAGACGCGAAGGGCTCAACCTGCGCTGGTATCCCCGTTACCACCTCGCTGCGCGTGCTGGCTGGATGAACGACCCGAATGGCCTGGTCTGGTTTGATGGCTGGTATCACGCCTTTTATCAGCACCATCCGTATTCGACCCAATGGGGTCCGATGCACTGGGGCCATGCGCGCAGCAAAGATTTAGTTCACTGGGAGCATCTCCCGGTTGCGCTGGCTCCGGAAGGACCAGACGACAAGGACGGCTGTTTTTCTGGCTCAGCCGTGGTGGATGGCGACACGCTGGCGCTGATCTACACCGGCCACAAATTCCACGGCGATCCCGGCGATGAGGCTAATCTCTACCAGGTTCAGTGCCTGGCAACCAGCCGTGACGGCATCCACTTTGTGCGGCACGGGACCGTCATTGACACACCGCCTGGACTGCATCACTTCCGCGATCCGAAAGTATGGCGTGAAGGGGAGTGGTGGTACATGGTCGTTGGCGCGCGAGAGGGTGATACGGGCCAGGTGCGTGCGTACCTGTCTGCCGATCTGCGAGAGTGGCAGGACAGGGGCGTGCTCGCGGTGGCTGAAAAAGAGATGGGTTATATGTGGGAATGTCCGGACTTTTTCACCCTTAATGGTAAACGCGTGCTGATGTTCTCTCCTCAGGGGCTGGCGGCGGACGGATTCAAAAACCGTAATCTTTTCCAGAGCGGGTATCTGGTAGGTGAATGGCAGCCCGGCCAGCCCTTTGTGCGTGAAGGTGAATTTGTAGAGATGGATTACGGGCATGATTTCTATGCGCCGCAAAGTTTCCTGACGCCCGACGGCCGCCGCATTGTTATCGGCTGGCTGGACATGTGGGAATCACCTCTGCCGGAACAGGAGGATGGCTGGGCAGGCATGCTCTCCTTACCTCGCGAGCTGACGCTGAGTGCGGATAATCATCTGCAAATGCATCCAGCCAGAGAAGTTGAAACCCTGCGCGGGGCGTGGTTCCCCTGGCCGATAACTACGCTTAATAACCAGCAGATGACGCTGGTGGAACACTGCGATGCGATGGAGGTCACTCTGCAATGGGATTGCGCGAACAGCAGCGCGGAGCAATACGGCATTCGTCTCGGCGACGGGCTACGCATCTATGTTGATGTCCAGATGCAGCGCCTGGTGCTGGAGCGTCACTATCCGCAGTATGGCCTGTGCGGTACCCGAAGCGTCGCGCTTAACCTGAACGACATGCTGAACCTGCGCCTTTTCTTTGATAGCTCGTCTGTGGAGGTGTTTATTAATGAGGGGGAAGCGTGCCTCAGCAGCCGTATTTATCCTGATGCAGACGGCCGCGAGCTGGCGTTGTTTGCCTGGGCGGGGGGAGCGTCGCTTATTCATGGCGGGGCATGGCAATTAGAATAAAAGGGCTTATGACATTTCTGACCCTTTGCATGGAGTGAGACCGGCAAATAAAAAAGGCGACCGCAGTCGCCTGATTTATTTTAGCGAACCCTTCTTTTACTGCTTCATTTGCATCAATCATCATATAATCCTCAAGAATAATTGAAAAAAACGCCCATCTGTTAAGGGCGGCTTTAGCAATACACTAAAGACTGACAATCACGAATCAAATATAATTTGTTGTTTAGCCCCTTTTAAGTCAGGGGAATCTCATTTTTTAAGCTGCGAATTAACGATTTTTTCATTTTCAACAGTCAGCAAAAGCGTATAGCCTTGTTTCTTCCATACCCCATTATTAGGCTTCCAGCCATTAGCAAGAAGATATTCAGCACTATCAGAGATAGGTTTATTCATTACATGATCAGCTTCCTTAGTGATGTTATTCACTTTAGGTGCTTTTGTATTGCATTGCCCCGCAGCATCCATCACTTGTGTACAGCCTTTAGGTAAACCATGCGCAGATTGTGCTTTCTGTACTGGATAGAGCGCTTGCGCATTTTCCATTGCTTGCTTTTCAGCTGAAGCGTTTATCGTTGCCTGCCTGTTTTGTTCTGCAATGTAACAAGCATCACGGCTAATACCTTGAGCTTCACAATCTGCCATGCGTTGAGCCTGTGAAGTACAACCCGCTAACGCAGAAACAGACAAAGCTACTATCATCAACTTGTTCATATGTCCTACACCGTTATTTAAATAAAGAGAATCGTTAAGCGTGTATCTATAAGAATAGCTTCTTTCATAATCTCACCCATTCAACATACATTAGCCCCATAAAGAAACCTGTGGCCACTAATGCTAATGCCACTATAGTGGAGAATAAAATATATTTTGTCATGTTCGCTATCATCAGAATAATCAAATTAAGCCAGTTAGCCATAAGTCATAGGGTGAGTTTGTAGTGATATCGTTGGTTAACTGGCTTGTTATTTAAAACTCTTAATAAAAGCCTCTAACGAAGAGGCGTGGGTTAAAAACTTTATTTAGAAACCGAAAGCTACACCAGCCCCGTAAGTAGCGCCGCCGAAGGAACCCGCACCAACAGAAGCTTTAGTTACGATGTGATCGGTAACACGAGCAGAGATTCCTATAGCAACAGCACCTTGAGAGTCATAACCGCCAGCACCAGCACCGATAGCGAAAGTCTGAGAGTCTGTTACCTGCGGGATGTTGCTCATAGCGGCCACAGAAGCAACACCAACAGCAGCACGTTTACGGTTGTTATCTACATCATCCTTAAGGTTCTGGAAGTTGTTATTACTTTCATTTTCTAACGCTGTAATACGTTCTTCATGGTTCTTCAGTTGTGCGCTGTGATTCTGAATAGTGGTTTCTTGTGCTTGTTGACGCGACTGAACGTTAGCGACAGCAGCTTTATTAGCAGCGGCTACTGTTTGTGCATCAACAGCTAAAGATTGCGCATAAGCGCCCGTATTTATTGCCTGAGTCGCTTTGTCAGAAGCATCTTGCAGGGCTTGATCTTGTCTATCCTGATCTGCTTTGAATGTATTTGAATCTACTTTAGTAGTAAGTGCGTTTGTGTTTGCATCAGCTTTAGCGTTTGCATTAATCGCAGAGGTTAAAGATGTGTTAGCCGTATTTGGAGCAGGAATTGTTGTAGCTACCGGAGTTTGGCTATCTACTACAGTGATTGTTAATTTCTGAACCCCGCCCTGAACCCCGATAGGATCATTACGGCTAATTATCTGTTGTACAGGAGCCTGAATAATAGCTTTTGGCGGTATAGTTGGAGTGTACATTAAGTTAGTTTGTACTGTTGGGATTTTGCTCGGAACATTGTAAGGCTGTGCAACTGGTATAGGTTGTTTGTTAGGAATCTGCTGAATAGGGAGACTTATTTTAGGTGGCACATTATAAGGTTGAATTGTTGGTTGTTTAACCGGAACGTTGTAAGCCTGTGGCTGTGGTGGAACAACCGGAGTTTTCTGTACTGGTAAAATAGCTTGAGGGGCTACCAAAGGAGTAGGAGTGTTATTTACCAACATTTTGGGTGGTACGTTATATGGTAATGGCGTAGGCTCTTTAACGGGGATGTTATTAGCTAACGGTACAGGGGCTTTCGTCGGAACGTTGTAAGCCATAGGGACAGGAATTTTATTAGGGGTGCTATTGGTCAACAAAGGAGGTACTTTGTTAGGTATGCTATGTGGTAATGGAGAAGGTACACCCTGATTAATAGGTGTAGGAATTTGTTGTTTAACTATAGGAATAGCAACAGGCGTAGCTACAGGAACCTTCTGAACCAAAGGAGGAGTTTTAATTATTGGCTTTGGTGGTTCAACAATCAAAGACTGCTTAGTTGGAGTAGTTATAATACTGTTAGCATTTGTAGTGTTAGCTGGTGCTGCAATCAAACCAGGCTCATTTAAAGTTGTTTTAGTATTAGTTACAGCAGTGTTACCAGAAACTACTACGGGTATATTAGCAGCTAAATTTACTTGTGCAGGTTTAGAAGGGGTTAACGTGCTCATAGATACAGGTGGAGTGATCCCTCCAATCTGTGTTACATAGATTAATTTACCTTGCGCCTGATCATAATAGCTATTGCTTACGAGTGTGTTATTAGCATCATTCAATGTGTTGCTTGCTATTACATTGTCACGAATCCACGGGGCATATTTTACAATGTCTGGATGTGAATTAAAGTAAGAGTTGGCAGCAGCAAGATCAGCACCAGTTAAAGAAGCTTCAGCTACACCAGTAGACACAACACTAAACATAAAAACAGCGATAGCTGATTTATTTAAAGACTTCATTTGAAAGCTCTCATCAATGCAAGAAAAAATTAAAGTAAGGGTGCTATCCGGGCAGGAAGATATAACCTCCTGTTATATCTGGATTAAACCTTGGTGAGTCTCAAAATTTAAGTTTGATAACTTATTTCGCAACGTGCAGTAACTATCTATGAATGTGTAATTTTGATTATTGATCTAGATCATGGATAGCATTTATCGCTAAACAGGTCTGCTGTAATATGAAAGGTATTATCTTAATAAATACAATTAGATAAGATTTATGACGTTCTGGATCTCAGAACATGAGAAAATTTCAATGCATAAGGTATGCTTAAGCATTTAACTATAAAATCATGCTAAATGTGTAAAACAGTTAATTCAAATTTATAGATTTTCCTACATTCTTTGCTTTTGAATCCTTTTTGTGTTTTGAATGAAAGTGGGTATTCAACTAAAGATTTTCTCTGTAGTTACTCACTAAAAATAAATGTGTTGAAAACTTATACGAAGTTGTATCTGGCTTGAATTGCTATATCTAAGTAAGAAGGTTGTTATACGAAATGGAGAGTTTAGAAGAGGGGGCATGATAGCCCCATATTTAGAGTGGGTTATGCTAAGCTTGTCTCTTTTCATTCCAGGCATCGGAATGCAAGATATTGCCATCTTTATAAAGGTGAGTGATCTTTTCATAAGCTAAAGACACATCTTCCATATGGCCTGTACCCGTAGCCGTTCGGGTATCATGCATCACAGGGCTAAAGCTAACTACTTTCACATTTTCTAGTGTAATGGTGTAGTAAATTTCCTCTTGCCCGCTGTAGTTGATACGATAGAAATTAAACTCAGCGCTTTTAAGAGTTTGCCCCGTTGCAACTGCTTTAAACAGATAGGGTGATGAACTATCAATCTCTTTAGTGAAATTGAATGAGCAATGTTGTCGGCTTCCTGTCACTTTACCTGTTAAATTGTCTGTAGGAATGATCACGCTATGCTGTAAGCTACGTAGTTCTATGCTTCCATCACGTCCATGAACGTCACAAGACCCCATGATCTGAGATCCACCATCATCTTTTAAAATCAAATGTACTGGTACAGCCATTTTTAACGCTCCTTGCTGTTAGTCGTATAACCATCTTCCTGCTTTAGCCGATTCTGCAAACATCCTTACAGTAAGAGGTTTTGAGATTTGCTTTACTGGTTTATCAGTAAACCATCTTCTAAAGAACCACGTTCTAAACCACGGATAATATTTCTGATAATTCATTGCTGACATGTCAACATTAAAAAATCTGTCGTATTTATTAATGCAATAAATTAAATCATCATCGTCTGCATAATCTTGAAGAATATCATCAAGCTCTAACGGTATCAGCTTTCCTGTGAATGTACCTGACACAGGTAACTCTTTACGGAATAGCTCTAAAACTTCCTGATCTGTTACCATATGCGATCTTTCTCGTGTGCGATTGTGTTGTAGTCACGAACGGTTTTATAAACGATTTGACTAATATCGCTCGCTACTATAGCCCAACCAACAACAGGTAATCCACGCCCCACAAAAGCGCCCAGGTTAGTAACATATTTAGGCTTAAGTGTTGTTATGCTCGCTTCTGTAAGAGTTGGAAGTCTTACAGGTAATTCAGTGTTAAGAAGGTGGCGAAGGTATTTTGATGCTATTGACGTACCCGCTGTGGTTCCGTAAGGTTTACCTCTTGTTTTTAATAATGGCAGACCCAGAATAATACAGCTCATTGAAATAACATCTTTAATTCCGCCAAATTGATCATTAACTCTATCCAGTAAAATCCAAAAAAATAACTCTCCTGCAGTGATATTGCATACGCCACGATAGAAATATGTTCCATTTAATTCTTCAACTGTATCCATCAGTAACCCTTTAGTTTCAGGTAACATGTTGATTAATCGTACTGCGTGCAAGTACAAAGGGGAAGCTGTTTTTATGAAAAAGCACTTAAAATCAAAGTGCTGTTGGCTAAATGATAAAGGTTATGTGTGCAGGCTATACATTGAGACAGTCGGATACCAGTGAATTATATAAGGGAAAGAGAAGGGAATTCATTAGCTACTGCTCAATACCATCTATTAAAATGTTAATTATTTTCTTTTCTGTGAAGGATCTTTTAGTCGTTTAATTAAAAAGACAGAGAGTAATTGGGTGTCGTTGTTCTTTCTGAGTATTCGAAGTCTTTCGCTCCTGCCTTGCGTGAAGAATCATTATCCGAAAGAGTGTGCTTGCTTGAGCAAGCAACTTCCCCTAATCTGGCAAAAAGTAAGCTAATGCTTACCAAATGACTCGGGGTGCCCTTCTTCGTTGAAGGCTGAGAAATACCCGTATTACCTGATCTGGATAATGCCAGCGTAGGGAAGTCAGATGCCTTCCCGGTATCGCTTCTTCACGCAAGGCAGGAGCGAACCCATGCAGCCTGACCTGCTCGATTTACACGTTTTACACCACTTCCGAACCCGTTCTCCACTGACCCATTGTATGACCAACGATGTTGTACAGACCTTTACGGCCAACGTTTTGCTGGCGCTTGGCGCATCACCGGCGATGGTGATCGAGGCCGAAGAGGCCGAGCAGTTTGCCGCGATAGCCGATGCGCTGCTGGTTAACGTTGGCACGCTGACCGCGCCGCGCGCCCAGTCGATGCGTCGGGCAATAGAAAGCGCGGTGGCGGCAGGCAAACCCTGGACGCTGGACCCGGTTGCCGTTGGCGCGATCGCGTTCCGCACCCGTTTTTGCCATCAAATTCTTGCCCTGAAACCGGCGGCCATTCGCGGCAATGCCTCTGAAATCCTTGCTCTTGCCGGGATTAGCGCCGGCGGGCGCGGCGTCGATACGACCGATACCGCCGCCAGCGCGGTGCCTGCTGCCCAGGCGCTGGCCCGGCAGATCAATACGATTGTGGTGGTCACCGGCGAGGTGGACTACATCACGGACGGGCAACGTACCCGAACGGTTACGGGCGGTGACCCGCTGATGACGCGCGTGGTGGGCACCGGGTGCGCGCTTTCTGCCGTTGTGGCGGCGAGCTGCTCGCTGCCGGGTGACCGGCTGGATAACATCGCTGCCGCCTGCGGATGGATGAAACGAGCCGGAACGGTCGCGGTTGTGCAGTCGCGTGGCCCGGGCAGTTTTGCCAGCGCGTTCCTGGATGCGCTCTACACGCTGGAGGAACAGGCATGAAGCGAATTAACGCCCTGACCATTGCCGGCACCGATCCCAGCGGCGGCGCGGGTATCCAGGCTGACCTGAAAACTTTCTCAGCCCTTGGCGCGTACGGCTGCTCGGTCATCACCGCGCTGGTGGCGCAAAACACGCGCGGCGTGCAGTCGGTCTACCGTATCGAGCCGGATTTTGTTGCCGCGCAGCTGGATTCAGTGTTCAGCGACGTGCGCATCGATACCACCAAAATCGGCATGCTGGCCGAAACGGATATCGTTGAAGCGGTGGCCGAGCGGCTTAAACGCTATCAGGTACAAAACGTGGTGCTGGATACGGTGATGCTGGCGAAAAGCGGCGATCCGCTGCTCTCCGCCTCTGCCGTGGAAACGCTGCGCAAAAAGCTGCTGCCACAGGTGGCGCTCATCACGCCCAATCTGCCGGAAGCCGCCGCGCTGTTGGGCACATCGCACGCGCAAACGGAACGCGAGATGAAAGCGCAGGGGAACGCGCTGCTGGCGATGGGCTGCGGGGCGGTGCTGATGAAGGGTGGGCATCTGGATGACGCGGAAAGCCCGGACTGGCTCTTCACCCGCGACGGCGAAGTGCGCTTTACCGCGCCGCGCGTGCACACCAAAAATACCCACGGCACAGGCTGTACGCTCTCGGCCGCGCTGGCGGCGCTGCGTCCCCGGCATGAAGGCTGGGCCGAAACGGTGCGCGAAGCGAAATCCTGGCTATCGGCGGCGCTGGCAAAAGCCGATACTCTGGAAGTCGGTCACGGTATTGGGCCGGTTCATCATTTTCATGCATGGTGGTAAGCCAGTATACTGGCAGAAAACACCACGCCTGAGAAAACAGAGATGGAACAAGCGCATACCCGGTTAATCGCTCAACTGAATGAACGGATCGCCGCGCCCGATAACACGCCGCTGTACCTGAAGTTTGCCGAAACGGTAAAAAACGCGGTGCGCAGCGGCATGCTGGAGCACGGGAATATTTTGCCCGGCGAGCGCGATCTGAGCCAGTTAACCGGGGTGTCGCGCATTACCGTGCGAAAAGCGATGCAGGCGCTGGAGGAAGAGGGCGTGGTGACGCGTTCCCGTGGCTATGGCACGCAAATCAACAACATCTTTGAATATTCGCTTAAAGAGGCGCGCGGCTTTTCCCAGCAGGTGGTGCTTCGCGGTCAAAAGCCCAATACGCTATGGGTCAACAAGCGGGTGGTGAAGTGCCCGGAAGAGGTGGCAAACCACCTGTCGATTCTTCCGGACAGCGAGGTCTTTTTGCTCAAGCGCATTCGCTATGTGGATGACGATGCGGTGTCGATTGAAGAGTCCTGGGTGCCGGTTGGGCTCATTCCCGATCCGGATGCGATTGGTATTTCGCTGTACGACTACTTCCGCAGTCAGAATATTTTCCCGCAGCGCACCCGTTCACGGGTCAGCGCCCGTATGCCGGACAGCGAGTTTCAGGCGCACATTAAGATGGACGAAAAAATACCGGTGCTGGTGATCAAGCAGGTCGCGCTTGACCAGCAGCACCGGCCGATTGAGTACAGCATCAGCTACTGTCGCAGCGATCTATACGTCTTTGTGTGCGAGGAGTAATTCGTCGCGAGTCGGGGCGCAGTCTCCGCCTCGGTGGCTGACTACCCAGGACGCCACGGCATTCCCCAGCAGAACGGCGTCTGCCAGTGACCATCCCGCCGCCAGCCCGGCAAGCGTGCCGCCCGCGTGGCTGTCGCCAGCGCCAATGGTGTCCACAACCGTCGCCGGGAACGCCGGAACAACGCCCGAGGTCTTACCGTCATACCACGCGGCGCCGTCTTTATCATGCCGCACAATCAGCGCGGCACCGAAACGCAGCGGCCACTCCGCACCCAGATCTTCAGCCGCGACACCCAGTCGCTCGGCTGCGATCTCTGCTTCCTGACGATTAAGCGACACAATCGGCCTGCAGGCCATAATCCGCGCCATCAGCGCGTCGGGAATATCCGCGATGCGGGGACCGAAATCGATAAAGACCGTCACGTCCGGTAACCCCTCCAGCCAGCGTGTCAGCAGCTCGCCGCTGGGCGAGGCCAGCTGATAGCCGGACAAATAGACCAGGCTGTTCGACGGGATATTAAGCACATCAAGCCAGCGCTGCTGCCACTGGTTCTCCACGCCGCTAAAGGACATAAAGGTGCGCTCGCCGTCTGGCTCCACCAGCGCGAGGCACCAGCCGTTATCGCCGGTTTCGGCCTCAATGGCGCTGTGCAGATCCTGCTTCGCCATGGCGTTGCGAATGATGTCCGCCCACACGCCGTGGCCGACGGGCAGGGCGTTTTGCGCCGTAATGCCGAGCCGTTTCAGGGCGATGGCAATGTTCAGCGCGCAGCCGCCGATATTCACCCCCTGCTGTTTGAGCTCGATATCGCACCCGCGCCAGGGCAGGGCGTAGGCGTCGGCGATGACGTCAATCACCGCTGCGCCCAGCACCGTCACCGGGCGCGTGGCGTGCAGATTGTCGAGACGTTGGGCAAATGCATTCATACGCCCTCCCTTTGCTCCCTGAAGTGCAGCAGTTTCTCGCAATAGTGGCCGAAATCGAGCCGGTTGGCGGCGTCGAGTTCGGCTTTGAGCGCCGGGTCAATCGCCTGCACGCCGTGGAGCGCACCGCAGATGGCCGTCGCCATCGCGCCAATGGTGTCGGTATCGCCGCCCAGATTGGCGCATAAAATGGCGCAGCGGTTTGGGTCGGTTCCCGCCAGTTCGACCATCGCAATAGCTGCCGGAACGGACTCAATGGTGCTGGTTCCGGCCCCCACGAGCTGGTACACCTGCTCGCTGGCGGACTCAATACCGTTGGCTTCCCGCACGGTCTTAAGGGCCAGCTCAATACGCGCCGCCAGCGACGCGCTGAAGGTGGTGGTTTTCGCCTCCTGCGCATAGCGGGCAATACCCGGCAGGGCATCGACGATGTTCTGCCAGCTTTCGCCGTCGATGGCACGGGAAACCGCCCAGGCAATCACCACCGCGCCGGCAATGGCGAGATCGGATTTATGGGTCGGGCTGGAGGCCTGCGCCACCTGCTCAACAAAGTGTTCCAGACGCGTGGCCGGAAGCAGGCAGCCCAGCGGGGAGGCGCGCATCGCCGCCCCGTTGGTCACGCCGTTGTTTTCCAGTTCGCTAACCGGTTTCCCGTCGCGAATCGCGTTAAGCGCGATTTTGGAGGTCGGGCCGAGCACGTTCTTATTGAACGCGTCGAAGTCGAGCGCCCAGCGCAGAATATGCTTGCCGATAATGTCCGGGTTAATCTCCCCGTCGCACTCGACGATCGCGTCCGCCAGGCACAGCGCCATTGAGGTATCGTCGGTGAACTCTGCCTGTTTGAAATAGCAGGCCGCATTATTCTCTGCCGGGCCGGGTAAAAAGCGGTCGATCCAGCCGAAGTGCGCTTTGACGCGCTTTCTCGGCCACAGCTCCGACGGCATGCCCATCGCATCCCCTAACGCCTGCCCGTAAAGGGCCCCGAGAACACGTTCTTGTTTCATTTAACTTCCCCTTGTGTCAGCGCGGCATCGCCATCAACCACCTCAATTGCGGTGATCTCTTTATCCGATTCGCGGAAAAACAGCATAAACAGCACGGCAATCACGGCAATCATGATTGCACCAAACGCCCACATTCCGGCCCAGTTGAAGGTCAGCCCATTCACCGGCTCTTTGTATGCGAACATTTTTTCCATCATCACGCCGCCCAGGCGATAACCCAGCAGGCTACCAAAGCCCTGGCAGCACAGCGTAATCAGGCCCTGCGCGGCGGTGCGCATGTGCACCGGCGCTTTTTTATCCACGTAGATATACGCGGTAACGTAGTAGAAGTCGTAGCTCACGCCGTGCAGCAGAATGCCGAGGAACAGCAGGGCGTAGGTAAGGTACTGTTCTGCACCGCCGTAAACGAAGAATCCGTAGCGGATAGCGGCCGTGATCAGACCCAGCAGTAAGACCTTCTTAATACCAAAGCGTTTGGTAAAGAACGGCAGCGCCAGCATAAAGAAGATTTCGGAGAACTGGCCGAGCGTCATCCAGCCGGTGGCGTTTTTCATCCCCACTTCGGTGAGATAGCCGTTAGCGAAGATGTAGTAGAAGGCCAGCGGCATGGCGAACAGGAACGAGCAGAAGAAGAACAGCAGGAAGTTTTTGTCGCGCAGCAGGATCAGCGCGTCCAGCCCCAGCATCACCTTGAAGTCCAGCTTGCCGGTGCTCTTTGGCGGGGTGTTCGGCAGGAACAGGGCAAACACGCCGAGCAGGGCTGAGCTGGCTGCGGTCATCAGCAGCGGAATATTGGTATCGGAAATATCGCTGTAGCCCAGCATCTGCGGCAGGAATCCGCACGCCAGCCCGGAGGCGATCCAGCCGATGGTGCCCATCACGCGGATGCGCGGGAAATCGGCCTCGACGTCATCTACGTTCGCGAAGGCAATGCTGTTGGTCAGCGCGATGGTCGGCATATAGGTCAGGGAGTAAACCAGCAGCAGCGGGAAGAAGGTGCTGAACTGGGTTTGCTGTGCGGCGAAGTACATCAGAATGGCGCCGGCGAACATCAGTACCGCCAGCACTTTCTGTGCGGCGAAGAAGCGGTCCGTCAGCGAGCCGACCAGAATCGGTGAGAGGATAGCGGCAATGGCGGTACAGGCGTAAGACCAGCCTATTTCCCCGGCGGTAAAACCGCTTTTGCTTAGCCACAGCCACAGCGGCACAAACCACGCGCCCCAGATAAACCATTCAACAAACATCATGAATGACAGTTGGACTTTCGTTTTCATTTTTTAATCCTGCATGTCAGAGAGGGTACGCCTTTAACATACCACTTAATAATACCTTTTAAATACCTTTGCGGCGATTGTTTGATCAATGTAACAGTTTTGTTGTACACGAATCGAGCCAGCAGATTGTGCTGAAAAAAAATGCAAAGGGTGGAAAATCTGTTAAGTCGGTACCAGGCTTAGTCTGCCCATAAAAGATGGGACTGGATAAACACACACCGACACGACGTCGGACTTACGGGAGTATCACATGACTGATATTGCGCAGTTGCTTGGCAAAGACGCCGACAGCCTTTTACAGCATCGTTGTATGACCATTCCAGCCGACCAGCTGTATCTGCCTGGTCATGACTACGTTGATCGCGTGATGATCGATAACAACCGTCCGCCTGCGGTCCTGCGAAATATGCAGACGCTCTACAACACCGGGCGGCTCGGCGGCACCGGGTATCTCTCTATTCTGCCGGTAGATCAGGGCGTTGAGCACTCGGCGGGCGCCTCATTCGCGGCGAATCCGCTCTACTTCGATCCGAAGAACATTGTTGAGCTGGCGATTGAAGCGGGCTGTAACTGTGTAGCCTCCACCTACGGCGTGCTGGCTTCGGTTTCGCGTCGCTATGCCCACCGCATTCCGTTCCTTGTGAAGCTCAACCACAACGAAACTCTGAGCTACCCTACCGAATATGACCAGACCCTCTACGCCAGCGTCGAGCAGGCGTTCAATATGGGGGCGGTGGCGGTAGGGGCGACCATCTATTTCGGTTCTGAGCAGTCTCGTCGTCAGATTGAAGAGATCTCCGCGGCGTTTGAACGCGCGCACGAGCTGGGCATGGTCACCGTACTGTGGGCGTATCTGCGCAACAATGCGTTCAAGAAAGACGGCGTGGATTACCACGTGTCGGCCGACCTGACCGGGCAGGCGAACCACCTGGCGGCGACCATCGGCGCAGATATTGTGAAGCAGAAAATGGCCGAGAATAACGGCGGCTATAAAGCGGTGAACTTTGGCTATACCGATGACCGCGTATACAGCAAGCTGACCAGCGATAACCCGATCGATCTGGTGCGCTACCAGCTGGCGAACTGCTACATGGGCCGTGCGGGGCTGATTAACTCCGGCGGCGCGGCGGGCGGCGATACTGACCTGTCAGACGCGGTACGTACGGCGGTTATTAACAAACGCGCGGGCGGCATGGGGCTGATCCTTGGCCGTAAGGCGTTTAAGAAATCGATGGCCGACGGCGTGAAGCTGATCAATGCGGTACAGGACGTCTATCTGGACAGTAAAGTCACGATTGCCTGACGCCTCCATCTCCCTCTCCCTGTGGGAGAGGGGGGTGGGGTGAGGGCATCATCGCGCACCGTGTGAAACATCAGCGCAAAAGCACGCAGTCCGGCGGCAGCCGACACTGCAGCGCGCCGGGCAACACCTCAATGCGGAACTGTGTTCCGCTCAGCGGCTCTCCATCGAGGTTAAACGTCATCCCGTGCGGCGCATTCACCTCAAACCATGCGGATTTACCGTCAATGATATTCGGACTCTCTTCCGGCTGCGTCAGCGTGGTAAACAGCGCGGGCAGCAGGCCGTCGCCCGTAAAAATACGCAGCTGTAGCTGGCCGTCATTGATCAGCGCCTCCGGGCAGAGCTGCTGCCCGCCGCCTGCCTGGCGACCATTGCCAATGCCAATCACCAGCGCGTCACCCTGCCACTGAAAATCCTCGCCGCGAATTTCGCAGCGGTCAGGCTTGAGGGTGTCCATGCGCATCAGGCCGTGGATGAGATACGACACGCCGCCCAGCGCCGCCTTTAGCTTTTCCGGCGTTTCGCTGGTGATGCGCGTGCCAAACCCGCCCGTCGCCATATTGATAAAACAGGTTTTATCATTCACCTGCGCAATATCCACAGCGGTGGCCTTGCCGAGGATCGCCAGCTGGAGCGCCTTCTCTAACTCCTCGGGGATCCCGGCGCTGGTGGCAAAATCATTGGCGGTGCCGAGCGGTAAAATACCCATCACCGGGCGGTTTGCCGGGGGCAGGTCGATCAGCGCTGACGCGATCTCATTGATGGTGCCATCGCCACCGCCAGAAATGATGGTGTTGACGCCAAGCCC
The DNA here is from genome assembly GCF_026420145.1 of Enterobacter pseudoroggenkampii. NCBI lineage: Bacteria > Pseudomonadati > Pseudomonadota > Gammaproteobacteria > Enterobacterales > Enterobacteriaceae > Enterobacter > Enterobacter pseudoroggenkampii. The sequence goes on along the minus strand of NZ_JAPMLV010000001.1, from coordinate 2,267,545 downwards.
GAGGGCTTCATTGATATAGCGTGCCGCGTCGCCTTTTTCCCATGTTACCCTTACGTGGATGCGCGCGCCGTCGTCACGTAAACCCTGAATTGCCTGACGCAGCAGATCGTTGCCCGCACTTTTGCCATTGAGAATCAATAAACTGTCTTGATAGGTTGCCATCCGCGCTGCTCCCTTTTTTAGCGTTAGTAAGAGTGTATAGCAGAGAGGAAAAAAGCGGGTAAGAACAGGATGAAAGGAAAAAAATAAGGCTGCGGAAAGGGGATTTATCCCCCTTCGTGGCGTTTACCTTTTATACGCTGGTCCCTCAATTGACGCTTGGTGTCAACGTTTGAGCCCTGCCATTTGCCTGTTCTCAATTTTCAACTGTTTACGCCACACCCGATTATGTAGCGTTAGCGCAATTGAACGGTAAAAGACTGACGTATTCATCCACACGATATTCAGGCCGAAAAATCCCAATCCTAATAGTGAGGTTATTTGCGGTGTGTAATTCTCTACAGAGCCGAATAAAAGTGAAATCCATGTCCAGATAAAATACACGATGCTCATCAAGCCGGTCAGTGTAATGACAGAAATATGCAGTTTATATCCCGTTAAGGAACCTCTGGCCGTTAAAAACATCGTGCTCATTACAATCATGCAATACACCACTGCTGCAAGGAATACTCCCATCATTACCTTAAATTCAGGTAAGCCGAGCAGGCGAAATAGCAACATCCAGACAGAAACTTGTAGCATAGCGTAGCAAAAAATAGTGAGTAAGGTACTTATTGCTAAGGGAATACCTGTCATATGTACACCCACAGGAACACCGAACTGACCTTTTAAGCGATTTTTCAATGATTCAAGCCGTTGGCAATCGTCAGTCGCCATTTCACCTGTTATCACAGCACTTAATGAAAGGCTCTTTTTGATGTAATTTATCATGTCCGGGTCAATAACTTCCTGTAAACGAAAAAGACTGAATCAAACCAAAAACGTATTTACCAGATTGTGTAATATTCTGAGGATTACGGATTGTACCCGAGACAGCACTGCCAACAAATGCTGAGGAGTTTGAAATAGCATTCAACAGCTCTCGCTGTAAGAGCAGCTGCAGCGCTTCCGAGGGGTAACGTTTAGGGTAAACGCCAGCTTTCATCGCTGCTTTAACCCCTGAATTAGAGATCCCGGGATTTCGGATACGAATGATTTCCTCAGTTAACCGCGTGCGGTCTGCCCGGCTCATTTTTTGTAATAACGAGAGTAAACTTTCAGACGTTGAGCGATTAAGTAGGCGGTAGGTTAATACAGCGCTTTTTAGACCCGCAGCAGCCCCGGCAAGTGAAATCGCATCAAGAGCAGTATTGGTTGCGGTATACCACTCCTGGGAATCCATCCACACAACATAGTCATTATGATTCATGGCAATAAGTGACAAGCGGCCAAGCCCGTTTGCACACTGAATTCCTGTTGCTACACCACCAGCGACAATCACAGCGGCAACAGCGCCGGAAGAACCTGCGGTGAGAGGAATGGCCATACCTGCACCTGCAGCAAGTACGACAGTGAGAATGGCAGCTCCGCAAGAAATCGCCGTAGAACCTATTTCAGTCGCTAATGAAGGTGACTGAATCGTCGTCGTCGTTGCCTGGAGAGGATTACTTGATGAGGCGTTTACTTTAGTGATGACGACATGACTCACCGAGCTTTCGTTTGGCGTCGCAATCCGTCTTGAGGGTCTCACTAACCACTGACGCGCACCGTCTGAGTAGATGATCCCAACCTGGCTAAAGTTACGGCTACAGTCCAGCTGATTGGCAAGGGCGGTGAAATTAATATCGCCCCCGGAGGCTAGACCCAGACTGCGGGCGAGTTCGTAATCCGGAATATCCTTTGAAATCTGACCAGGAAAAGTCATGTTGTCTCTCCGTCCGTGTGAAATCGTATAACGCTAAGAAATCAAGAGTAAAGGGCATGTTATGGACGGGAATTAGGAATGATCCGAATAACGAGCCATCCTGCCAGAACCAATGAAAATTGTGATGGATATCATATACCCGCCCGATTTTCCTAAAAGATATTCCAGCAGACGCTGGCGCGAATCAACACCCTTCATTTGGTGGGGCGGTGCAATTTCATTCTGACTAAGTGGACTGAATTGTACAAAAAAATAAGCCCGCGTAAGGGAGATTACGCAGGCTAAGGAGGTGGTTCCTGGTACAGCTAGCATTTATGGGTTATGTTTTTCAGCGGAGGGATAATACCCGTATTGAACGAAGCGGTATGTGATCCGATTCTAAGAATTATCCCAGCGCGAAAAAATTTCCCTGATTGACTATTTGCCGTGTGGGTTTCGGGTGCTTTCACCGTTGAAGTTACGCATCAGCAGGGCGAACTTCAGCTCCACCTCTTCCGGAACCGGCAGCCAGACGGTATGACCATCACCCGGTGCCACCTCAATCTTTTCACCTTTACCGTTTTCCAGATGTTCCAGCGTGAAGTTCATGTTGCCCTGCGGGGTCATCAGCTCCAGGCTGTCGCCTTTGGTAAACTTGTTTTTTACCGCGACGGCCGCCAGCGCGCCTTTGCGCTCGCCGGTGAAGTCACCGACAAACTGCTGGCGCTCGGAAACGGAGTAGCCGTGCTCGTAGTTCTGGTAGTCGTCGTGGGTATGACGGCGCAGGAAGCCTTCGGTATAGCCGCGGTGCGCCAGGCCTTCCAGAGTTTCCAGCAGGCTGGTATCGAACGGTTTACCGGCGGCCGCATCGTCGATGGCTTTGCGGTATACCTGCGCGGTACGCGCGCAGTAGTAATAGGATTTGGTGCGGCCTTCAATCTTCAGGGAGTGCACGCCCATCTGGGTCAGACGCTCGACGTGGGCGATGGCGCGCAGATCTTTCGAGTTCATGATGTAGGTGCCGTGCTCGTCTTCAAAGGCTGTCATGTACTCGCCCGGACGTTTGGCTTCTTCAATCATAAACACGCTGTCGGTTGGCGCGCCGATGCCCAGCGTCGGCTCAACGTTGGTCACCGGGATCGGCTCGTGCTTGTGAACGATGTTGCCGACGTCATCTTCTTTGCCTTCCTGGACGTTGTATTCCCAGCGGCAGGCGTTGGTGCAGGTGCCCTGGTTCGGGTCGCGCTTGTTGATATAGCCGGAGAGCAGGCAGCGGCCAGAGTAGGCCATGCACAGCGCGCCGTGAACGAAGATTTCGATTTCCATATCCGGCACCTGGGTGCGGATCTCTTCGATCTCTTCAAGGGACAATTCGCGAGACAGAATGACGCGGGTCAGCCCCATCTGCTTCCAGAACTTCACCGTCGCCCAGTTGACGGCGTTAGCCTGTACGGAGAGGTGAATATCCATCTCCGGGAAATTCTCCCGAACCAGCATGATTAAGCCCGGGTCCGACATGATCAGCGCGTCCGGCCCCATATCCACCACCGGCTTCAGGTCGCGAATGAACGTTTTCAGCTTGGCGTTGTGCGGCGCGATGTTGACCACCACGTAGAATTTCTTGCCCAGGGCATGCGCTTCGTTGATGCCGAGCTGCAGGTTCTCGTGGTTGAATTCGTTGTTACGTACGCGCAGCGAATAGCGAGGCTGGCCCGCGTAGACAGCATCGGCACCATAGGCGAAAGCGTAACGCATATTTTGCAGCGTTCCCGCCGGGGAAAGGAGTTCCGGTTTAAACATGTTTGTTCTCGTTCTGATGACAGGTCAGATCCGCGGCACCAGGTGCAGCGGTAAGGGGAGATCCCCCACTTTAAGGGCGGGCATTGTAGCGCTGCGGGGCGGGGAGGTAAAGCGCCGGGTCGCGTCACCGCTCTCCCGGCGCGCGTCGTGCTGTCAGGTGTTGTCTTTTACCGTCTGGGTAGACCCGTTAGTTTTGACCGAGGCGATGCCCTTATCACACGATTGTTCCGTTGCATAAAGCTGGCTGCTGCCAATCACCTGATGGTTGCCCGCCTTTAGATTGAAATGGAACTTACCGTTAGAGGCCGTTTTCTTCTCATAGCGCTCGTCCAGGGGGCTGTTCGTGCGTACGGAGGCAATGCCGTTTTCGGCGGCACTTTTGCTGGTGTAAAGCTCGCTGGTCAGAACGATCTCTCCGTTTCCAGCCTTCAGCACAAACCTGAACTGACCATCACTGCTTTTACTTAATTCGAACCAACCAGACATAGGAACTCCTTGATCGAAAGTAAAATGAGAGGCACCAGTTATCAGTAAGCGAACCGGTAAAAAGAGTATGGTTGATTCCTGAATTGATTCCAGAAAAGAAAAACCCGCCTTAGGGCGGGTTTCTTCGTCGAAAGGTCACGCAATCCTGCACGCATCCGCTTCCCAGCGATACCCCACGCCATACACCGCGCGGATAAAAGACTGCTCGGCGTCCAGCGCCTCCAGCTTGCGGCGCAGGTTTTTGATATGGCTGTCGATGGTGCGGTCGGTCACCACGCGGTAATCGTCATACAGGTGGTTCAGCAGCTGTTCGCGGGAGAAGACTTTTCCCGGCTCGTGGGAGAGGGTTTTCAGCAGGCGGAACTCCGCAGGGGTCAGGTCCAGCAGCTTGCTGCGCCAACTTGCCTGGAAGCGGCTTTCGTCGACAATCAGCGGGCTTTCGGCGTCCAGCACCTGAAGCTCGCGCTGCGGCCTGCAGCGGCGCAGAATGGTTTTCACGCGGGCGACTACCTCGCGCGGACTGTAGGGCTTGCAGATGTAGTCGTCCGCGCCGATTTCGAGCCCCAGCAGGCGGTCAATCTCTTCAATTTTGGCGGTGACCATGACGATCGGGACGTCGGAGAAGCGGCGAATTTCCCGGCACAGGGTCAGGCCATCGGTCCCGGGAAGCATCAGATCCAGCAGGATCAGGTCAGGTGGGGTCTGGCGCACGTACGGCAGCACCTGGTCGCCGTGGCTTATCAGTGACGGGGCATAGCTGGCCGCGCGTAAATAGTCGATCAGCAGCTGTCCCAGCTTGGGTTCGTCTTCGACGATCAAAATGCGCGGCGTGTTTTCGTCAATCGGTAACTCGGTCATACTTCTCTCGATAAATCCCGTTCCAGAGGTAACTCTACTGTAATGCTAACCCCGCCAAAAGGCGAATGGGCGGCGCGGATCGTGCCATTATGCGCCTCGACGATATTAACGCAAATCGCCAGCCCCAGACCGGATCCGCCGCTGGCGCGATTGCGGGAGCCTTCGGTACGGTAAAAACGTTCAAACAGTTTTTCCAGCTGCGCGTCCTGCACGCCGGGTGCGGAATCCGCGAAGGTAAGGGCAAAGCGCCCGTTTTCCTGTCTGCCGGAAATCAGCAGCCCGCCGCCGCTATCGGTATAGCGCAGGCTGTTTTCCAGCAGGTTGTTGAACAGCTGCATCAGCCGGTCTTTGTCGCCAAACACCACCGCGCTGTCCGGCAGGGAGAGGTCGATTTTCAGGTTGCGGCTGGCAAAGCGTTCGCGGAAGGCGCCGCTCGCCACCTCCAGCACGTTAATGACGTCTACGGGCGCCTTCTGGTAGGCCAGTGCGCCTTCGTCGGACATAGAGAGCTGGTGGAGATCGTCCACCAGCTTGGTGAGCGTGCCCACCTCCGCCTGCAGGGAAGCCACCGATTCGGGCGTAAACTGGCGCACGCCGTCCTGAATGGCCTCGAGCTCGCCGCGCAGCACCGCCAGCGGCGTACGCAGCTCGTGTGAAATATCGGCCATAAAGTCGCGGCGCATCTGCTGGTTTTTCTCAAGCGTGCTGGCGAGCTGGTTAAAGTCCTGCGCCAGCTTGCCCAGTTCGTCCTGGCTGCGGGTATCGACGCGGGTGGTGAAATCCCCGGCGGCGAGCTTGTGCGTGCCTTCCACCAGGCGTTTCACCGGGGCGAGCAGACCGCGCGCCAGCGGGAAGGTGGCGAGCGCGGCGAGCAGCGTGGAGAGCGCGACAATCAGCCAGCTTGTGCGACGCTGCTGGCGGTCAAAGTTGATGTCGGTGTTGCGCGTCAGGCGCTCCACCGGGGAGGCGATCACCCAGCCAACGGTGGCGTTATTGACTTTAATCGCCCGCCGGGTGCCGTCCGGCGGTATCGGCGCGCGCGGGCCAACCAGGGGGCGCATATCCTGGTCGATTACCCAGAACTGGGTGCGCCAGCCGTGCGGCGGCATGCCCGGGCCCGGACGATCGTCGCCAGTATCGTGCTCCAGCGAGCGCAGGATCTGGAAAATAAAGCGATCATTGTTGCGCAGAAAACGCCAGTTGCCGTGCTGGGCGTACTGTTCACTCAGCGCATCGCTCAGTCCCTGCAAACGCTGCTCATTGCCATGCTTGATGTAATCAATAAAGCCGCGCTCGAAGCTGACCCGCACCGCCCAGTGCATGGTGATCAGCAGGACAATACAGGTGGCGAAGATCGCTACAAAGAGCTTGCCGGTAATACCCGGACGCCAGAATTTCATGAGCCACTCCTTTTGCCGCGCCTAATCACGACGTTCTTGCTGGTATCATCCGGCACTCTGGCGAAGATGAAAGCGGGCAGGGCGATGATGATCGCCATGCTGAGGTAGGTATACATAAAGACCTGATGCGCCACCGGCGTGTCGACGCTGAGGTGGTGCTGACCGTACATGCCGAGCAGTAACCCCGCGATAGTCACGCCCACGCTCATGGAGAGCTGCATCACCATCGACAGCAGGCTGTTGCCGCTGCTCGCCAGATCGTCCGGCAGGTCTTTTAGCGTGAGGGTATTCATCGACGAGAAGCGCATGGAGTTGATGATCCCCTGGCAGAACAGCACCAGCGGCAGGAGGTAGTACCAGCCCATCAGCGCCACGGCCATAAACAGCAGGCTGGCCAGCGCCAGCCCCAGCGTGGCCGCCACCAGCACGTGTCGATAGCCAAAGCGGTTCACCACCTGCACCACAATGCGCTTCATTCCCATGCTGCCGAGCACCATCGGAATCATCATCAGGCCCGCGTGGAATGGCGAAAAACCCATGCCAATTTGCAGAAAAATGGGCGTCATAAACGGCAGCATCCCGCTGCCGATGCGTCCGGCGAAGCTGCCAGACAGGCCCAGACGGTAAGTGGGGTTTTTAAACAACGCCAGGCTGAACAGCGCCTTGTCGTTTCCTCTGGCGTGCCACAGATACCACAGTATGGCGGTAACACCGAGCGCGATCAGGAGCCCGAGCGTCAGGGGCGAAATCCCCAGTCCTTTTTGCCCGTCGAGCGCCAGGGTGAGCGTGGCCATACCGGCGGCCAACAGGATAAAACCGAAGAAATCAAAGCGCCGGGTCTGCATTTTGTAGTTCGGCATCAGCGTCAGGGTGGCCATCGCGCCGATGATGCCTACCGGGAGGTTGATTAAGAAGATCCAGTGCCAGGAGGCGTACTCCACCAGCATGCCGCCCAGCGCCGGGCCCAGCAGCGGCCCCACCTGACCGGGCAGGGTGACAAAGGTCATCGCCGCCATGTACTGCTCGCGCGGCACAATCTTCATCACCGTTAACCGCCCGACGGGCACCATCATCGCCCCGCCGATGCCCTGCAGAACGCGCGCCATCACCAGCTGGTCGAGGGTATTGGCCTGCGCGCAAAACAGCGAGCCGGTGGTAAACAGCACGATGGCGGTAAAGAAGATATTCCGCACGCCGACCTTATCGGCCAGCCAGCCGCTGGCGGGCAGCATCACGGCAACCGTCAGCACGTAGGAGACAATCACCATGTGCATATGCAGCGGGCTCTCCCCCAGGCTTTTCGCCATGGAGGGGAGGGCGGTGTTGACGATGGTCGTATCCAGCGACTGCATAAAAAAGCCGAAGGCGACTATCCATAATTGCCAGCGAACGTTAGCGGGGAGATCTGTCATCTACTCAGTCACCGTGGTTCTGTTTTTACGCGAAAAGCGCAGCCGCAGGCGGTCGAAGAACAGATAGACCACCGGCGTGGTGTACAGCGTCAGCAGCTGGCTCATCACCAGGCCGCCGACAATGGTGATCCCCAGCGGCTGGCGCAGCTCTGAGCCGTCACCGCCCGAGATCACCAGCGGCAGCGCGCCAAACAGCGCCGCCAGGGTGGTCATCATAATCGGACGAAAGCGCAGCAGGCAGGCCTGGAAGATCGCCTCTTCCGGCGAGAGGTTGCCGTTGCGCTGGGCATCCAGCGCGAAGTCCACCATCATGATGGCATTTTTCTTCACGATGCCGATTAATAGCATGATCCCGATGAGCGCGATAAGGCTGAACGGCGCGCCGAACAGCTCCAGCGCCAGCAGTGCCCCCACGCCCGCCGACGGCAGCGTCGAGAGGATGGTCAGCGGGTGCACATAGCTCTCATACAGGACGCCAAGCACAATATAGACCGTTGCGATGGCGGCCAGAATCAAAATCACCTGCGAGTTCATCGTCTCCTGGAACACCTGCGCGGTCCCGGCAAAGCTGCCGCGCACGGTGGACGGCACGCCAAGCTGGGTCATCGCGCGGTTGATTGCGTCGCTGGCCTCCGAAAGTGATGAGCCAACTGGCAGGTTAAACGAGATGGTCGACGCCGCCGACAGCCCCTGATGGTTCACCGACAGCGGCGCGTTGGCAGGCTGCCAGCTGGCGAAATAGGAGAGCGGAATCGCCTTGCCGTCGTTGTTAATCACAAACATCTTGTCCAGGGCGCTGATGTCCTGGGTATAGCGAGGGTCAACTTCCATCACAACCTTGTACTGGTTCATCGGCTGGTAGATGGTGGAGATCTCGCGCTGGCCGAAGGCGTTGTTCAGCAGGCTGTTGGCGGCTTCAACGTTGATGCCCAGCCGCGACATGGTTTCACGGTCGTAGGTCAGGGCCATCTCGGCGCCGTTGTCCTGCTGATCGGAGTTGACGTCCGCCAGCTCCGGCAGGGCGGCCAGCGCCTTGCGGATCTTCGGCTCCCACTCGCGCAGGGCGGCTAAATCGTCCGAGAGCAACGTGTACTGATAGCTGGCGTTCGCCTGACGGCCGCCGACGCGGATATCCTGAACGGCCATCAAAAACAGGTTGGCCCCCGGCTCTTTGGCGAGCTTCACCCGCAGGCGGTCAATCACCTGCTGGGCGGTTTCGTTGCGCTCGCCGCGCGGTTTCAGGGTAATAAACATCATCCCGCTGTTAACGCGTGACCCGCCGGTAAAGCCGGTCACGTTATCCACGGCTTTGTCTTCACGAATGATCTTCATAAAGTCCTGCAGCTTGCCGCGCATGGCCTGGAACGAAATGCTCTGGTCCGCCTGAATCCCGCCCATCAGCACGCCGGTGTCCTGCTCCGGGAAGAAGGTTTTCGGGATGGTGATGTACATCCAGACGTTGAGCACGATGGTGCCGATCAGCACCAGGCCAACCAGCCGCGTATGGTTCAGCACCCACTTCAGCGATTTGCCGTAGCCTTCCTGCATCGCCATCAGGAAACGTCCAAAGCCTTTGCGGCGCGGCTGCGAGTGCGGTTTGCTGCGCTTGAGCATCCAGCCGCACATCATTGGCGTCAGCGTTAAGGAGATAACCAGCGAAATGCCGATGGCGACGGAGAGGGTGACGGCAAACTCGCGCAGCAGCCGGCCCGGCAGCCCGCCCATCAGCAGCAGCGGCAGGAATACCGCCACCAGAGACAGGCTCATGGAGAGCACCGTAAAGCCCACCTCGCGCGTGCCCTGCAGGGCAGCCTGCAGCGGCTTCACGCCCGCTTCCAGATGGCGGGAAATGTTCTCCAGCACCACGATAGCGTCATCCACCACGAAGCCCGTCGCAATCGTCAGGGCCATCAGCGACAGGTTGTTAAGGCTAAAGCCGCACAGGTACATGGCGGCAAAGGTACCGATCAGCGATACCGGCACGGCCACCGCCGGGATCAGCGTCGCGCGGCCGGATCGCAGGAACAGGAAGACCACCAGGATCACCAGCGCGACGGAGATCACCAGCGTTTGCTCCACCTCTTCCAGCGAGGCGCGAATGGTCGGGGAGCGATCCTGGGCAATTTGCAGATCGATTGCTGCCGGGATGGTCTGCTGCAGGTCCGGAAGACGGGCGCGAATGCTGTTCACTGTCTCGATAATGTTCGCTTCCGGCAGCTTGCGGATCATCAGCAGAATCGCCGGCTTGGCGTTGGTCATCCCGGCGTTGCGCACGTCCTGCACCGAGTCGGTGACGCTGGCCACGTCGCTTAAGCGCACCGCGGCGCCGTTGTTATAGTGGATGATGAGCGGCTGGTATTCCGCGGCGGTTTTCAGCTCGTCGTTAGTGTGGATCTGCCAGCGGTGGCTGTTGTCCTCAATCGCCCCCTGCGGTTTACGCACGTTGGCGTTGCTGATGGCGGAGCGCACGTCGTCCAGCGACACGCCCTGGTTGAATAGCGCCTGCGGGTTTAACCCCACGCGCACGGCGGGCAGGGAGCTCCCGCCGACGCTCACGTCACCGACGCCGTTAATTTGTGAGATTGTCTGCGCCAGCTGGGTAGACGCAAAGTCGTAAAGCTGCCCCTGCGAGTACGTATCCGAGGTCAGCGTCAGGATCATGATCGGCGCGTCGGACGGGTTGGCCTTGCGGTATGTTGGGCGGCTCGGCATCCCGCTCGGCAGCAGGCTTTGTGCGGCGTTGATGGCCGCCTGCACGTCGCGCGCCGCACCGTTGATATCCCGGTCGAAGCTGAACTCCAGAATAATGCGCGTGCTGCCCAGCGAGCTGCTGGAGGTCATCTCGTTGATCCCCGCAATCCGCCCGAGCGAGCGCTCCAGCGGCGTGGCAACGGACGAGGCCATGGTTTCCGGCGAGGCGCCCGGCAGCGAGGCGCTGACCATGATCACCGGGAAATCCACCTGCGGCAGGGGCGCCACCGGCAGCAGCCGGAAGCCCAGCACGCCGCAGAGGGTAATGGCGAGCGAGATTAAGATCGTCGCCACCGGGCGATAAATGAAGAGGGCGAAAAACTTCACTTATGCCTCCTCTTCACGTTTCGGGAAGCGGCTTTTGGTCCACAGCGCCAGGCGGTCAAACAGCAGGTAGATCACCGGCGTGGTGAACAGCGTCAGCACCTGGCTCACCAGCAGACCGCCGACCATGCCGATACCCAGCGGACGACGCAGCTCCGCGCCGACGCCGGTGCTCAGCATCAGCGGCAGCGCACCCAGCAGGGCGGCCAGCGTGGTCATCAGGATCGGACGAAAACGCAGCAGGCAGGCCTGGAAAATCGCATCGCGCGGCGACATGCCCTGCTCGCGCTCGGCGGCCAGGGCAAAGTCGATCATCATGATGGCGTTTTTCTTCACGATCCCGATAAGCAGGATGATGCCGATGATGGCAATCACGTCCAGCTCGCTGCCCGCCAGCATTAATGCCAGCAGCGCCCCCACGCCCGCCGTCGGCAGGGTAGAGAGGATGGTGATCGGGTGGATAAAGCTTTCGTACAGCACGCCGAGCACGATGTACATCGCCACAACTGCCGCGACGATCAGCCAGATGGTGTTGCCCAGCGCAGCCTGGAACGCCAGGGTGCTGCCCTGGAACTGGGTCTGAATGTCGGACGGGAAGCTGAGCTCTTTTTCAGCCGCCTGAATGGCCTCCACCGCTTCGCCAAGAGAATAATTGTCCGGCACGTTGAAGGAAATGGTGGTGGACGGGAACTGATCCAGATGGTTGATCGACAGCGGGGTATAGCGCTCTTCCACCGTGGCGATAGCGCTCAGCGGCACAATGCCGCCGTCTTTGCTGGTCAGGCGCACCGAGTCCAGCCCCGACAGGCCGGGCGTGTTTTCCGTGTCGTGCTCCAGCACCACGCGATACTGGTTGGCTTGGGTGTAGATGGTGGAGATCAGACGCTGACCGAAGGCGTTGTACAGGGCGTTATCCACGTCCGCCATGGTGATGCCCAGACGGCTGGCGGCGTCGCGGTTGACGTTCACATACGCCGCCAGCCCTTTGTCCTGCCAGTCGCTGCTGACGTCGGCGAGCTGCGGCAGGGTGTTAAGCTTATTCACCAGCTGCGGCACCCAGGTGCTGAGGGCATCCAGCGTGGTGGCCTGCAGCGTGAACTGGTACTGCGTGCGGCTGACCTGGGTATCGATGGTCAAATCCTGAATCGGCTGCAGGTAAAGCTCAACGCCCGGCACGCGGGCCACGGCGTTTTGCAGCCGCTCAATGACGGCGTTGACGCGATCGTCACGCTCATCCAGCGGCTTGAGGTTGATCTGCAGACGCGCGCTGTTCAGCGACGGATTGGTGCCGTCCACGCCGACGTAAGCGGTCAGGCTCTCTACCGCCGGATCCTTCATGATGATGTCAGATACCTGCTGCTGGCGCTGCGCCATATTGGCAAAAGAGACCGACTGTGGGGCCTGAAGCGTGCCCTGAATAATGCCGTTGTCCTGGATGGGGAAGAAGCCTTTCGGAATGAAAATCCACAGCATCACGCTGAGCGCCAGGGTGCCGAGCGCCACGCCGAGCGTGGCCCACGGGTGGTTGAGGACTTTCGCCAGCACGCGACCGTAGGCGGCAATAATGCGCTCGAACATGCGCTCGGAGGCGCGCGAGAAGCGGTTTTGCTTGCGCAGGGACTCATGGCTCAGCATGCGGGCGCACATCATCGGCGTCAGGGTCAGCGACACCACGGCGGAGATCAGAATGGCGACCGCCAGCGTCACGGCAAATTCGCGGAACAGCCGCCCGACAATATCGCCCATAAACAGCAGCGGGATCAGCACCGCAATCAGCGAGAAGGTCAGCGAGATAATGGTAAAGCCGATTTCTCCTGCGCCTTTCAGCGCGGCGGCCAGCGGTTTTTCACCTTTCTCGATATAGCGCGAGATGTTCTCGATGACGACGATAGCGTCATCCACCACGAACCCGGTGGCGATGGTGAGCGCCATCAGCGTCAGGTTGTTGATCGAAAAATCGAGGAACACCATCACCGCAAAGGTGCCGACCAGCGAGAGCGGTACGGCGACGGCGGGAATAATGGTCGCCGGAACGTTGCGCAGGAACAGATAAATGATCATCACCACCAGCGCAATCGCCAGCATCAGCTCGAACTGGGTGTCGGTGACCGACGCGCGAATGTTGGTGGTACGGTCGGAAAGCACCTTCACGCTGACCGATTTCGGCAGGCTTTCGATCAGCTGCGGCAGCATGGTGCGGATGCTGTCGGCGGTTTCGATGATGTTGGCACCCGGCTGGCGCTGCACGTTCATCACGATCGCCTGCTGCTTGTTGGCCCAGGCTCCCAGCCAGCTGTTTTCCGCGCCTTGTTCTACGGTCGCCACGTCGCCCAGACGCACCGGCGCGCCGTTCTGGTAGGCGATAATCAGCTGACGATATTCGTCGGCGGACTGCATCTGGTCGTTCGCCGAGAGCGTGACGGCGCGGGTTGGGCCGTCCAGCGAGCCCTTCGCCGAGTTGACGTTGGCATTGCTGATGGCGCTGCGGATGGTCTCGCTGGTGAGCCCCAGCGCGGCGATGGCCTGCGCGTTAAGCTTGACGCGCACTGCCGGGCGCTGGCCGCCCGCCAGGGTGACGAGGCCAACGCCGGAGACCTGTGAAATTTTCTGCGCCACGCGCGTTTCGACCATGTCTTCGACCTGGGTCATCGGCATGGCGGAGGAGGTGACGGCAAGCGTCATGATCGGCGGATCCGCCGGGTTCACCTTGCTGTAGACCGGCGGGTTAGGCAGGTCCGACGGCAGCAGGTTGGTGGCGGCGTTGATAGCGGCCTGTACCTCCTGCTCGGCGACGTCCAGCGACAGCGACAGCTGGAACTGCAGCGTCACGACGGACGCCCCGCCTGAACTCTGGGAGGACATCTGTTTTAGCCCCGACATCTGGCCGAACTGGCGCTCCAGCGGGGCGGTAATGGCGGACGTCACCACGTCCGGGCTGGCGCCGGGATACAGCGTCACCACCTGAATGGTGGGGTAATCCACCTCCGGCAGCGCCGACACGGGCAGGAAGCGATAGCCGATAATCCCGGCGAGCAGGATCGCCACCATCAGCAGCGTGGTGGCGACTGGACGGAGGATAAACAGGCGTGACGGCCCACCTGTAGAGCCTGGGGGCATAACCTGCATCAGGATTTCTCTCCCTGTTTCGCAGGTTCAACCACTTCCACTTTGGCCCCTTCGGTCAGACGGTCAATGCCGTCGGTAACCACGCGGTCGCCTGCGGAAAGGCCAGCGCTGATAACCACCGTCTGGCTGTCCTGAATACCGGTTTTCACCAGGTGCTTGCTGACCTTATTGTCGCTGTTAAGCACCCAGACGAAGTTGCCTTCGTTACCCATCTGCAGCGCAGCGGTGGGGATCACCACCGCGTTTTCTTCGGTGGCGACCAGCATTCGCGCGTTGACAAACTGGTTCGGGAAGAGGGCATCGTCCTGGTTATTAAAGCGCGCCTTCAGCTTGATGGTGCCGGTGGTGGTGTCGATCTGATTATCCAGGCTGAGCAGAGAGCCTTCGCTCAGCTTCTGCTTGTTGGTGCGGTCCCAGGCTTCCACCACCAGGCCTTTACCGGCTTTTTGCGCCTGCACCACCGTCGCAATGTCGCTTTCCGGCAGGGTAAAGACTAAATCAATCGGGTGGGTCTGGGTGATCACCACGATGCCCGTGGTGTCGCCGCTGGAGATTTGGTTGCCGATATCGACCTGTTTCAGGCCCACGCGTCCGTCAATCGGCGCGGTGATGCGGCTCCAGTCCAGCTGCAGCTGGGCGCTGGCTACCGCGGCTTCGTCGGCTTTGATGGTGCCCTGCGTTTCGCTGACCAGCGACTGCTGGGTATCCAGCTCCTGACGAGACACGAGGTTGGTTTTCACCAGCTGCTGATAGCGGGCCAGATCGCGACGGGCGTTGGCGAGGGTCGCGTTGTCTTTCGCGAGCTGCCCCTGCGCCTGGGCGAGGGCGACCTTAAACTGGCTCGGGTCGATTTCGGCCAGCAGATCGCCCGCTTTAACCTGCTGTCCTTCCTGGAAGTGAATAGCCATCAGCTGGCCGTCGACGCGGCTGCGCACCGTGGCGGTGTTGGCGGCGGTAATGGTCCCGAGACCTGTGAGATAGCGAGGAACGGCTTTATTCACCGCCGTCGCCGCCTGGACCGGCGCCAGCGCGCCGCCGCGCATGCCGTGGCGCCCTCCGCCTGTTGGGCGCTGAGCCTGGCTGGTGGCACCAGCGGGTGCGGCGGAATTCGCGGATTGACTGTGCCAGTACCAGGCGGCGGCAAGGACCACCACAATGATGCCAGCGGCGATTGCCCAGCGGGATTTATTACTGCCTTTCATCGTTATACGTTCTCATCCTGAAGACTTCGGGGAATGATACTAGTTTAGTCAGGCAACACAGCGGAAAAATGGAGGAAATATGGAAGACTGTCAGGAATGGTCTGAATGGAGGTAAACGCAAAACGGCAACATCCGTTGCCGTTTTGGGTGTTTTCTCCCTCTCCCTGTGGGAGAGGGCCGGGGTGAGGGCACCAGACCGCACCGCAACAACGCTAGCTAAACATCACCTGCGCCCAGCGTGCCAGCCCTGCGGTAACGGAGCCAAAGTCATCTCCACCCGCAATCGGAATACCCGGCAGCTGTTCCGCCAGCGCTTTTTTAATCAGCGGCGAACGGGCGCTACCCCCGGTCAGGTAGATAACGTCCGGCTTCTCTTTGCCGTTTTCCAGCGCCAGCTGCACCTGTTCCAGAATGCGCTGCAGCGGCTGCGCGAGCGCCGCCTCCAGCCCGTCCTGCGAAATGGCGGTTGCCAGTTCGTCGCTGATAAACGGCAGGGAGACCGCATGTTCAGCGCGATCGGACAGGGCGATTTTGCTCTCTTCCGCGGTACGCACCACGCGGTAGCTCAGACGCTGGCGCCACACTTTATAGAGCAGGGCGACTTTTTCACCGTCCTGCGCATCACGCACCAGATCGTTCAGGAAGCGGCCGTTGGCGGTGCTGTAAAAATCACTTTGCGCAGGCACATCGTTGATGGCAATCGCGTTCCACCACGGCAGGATCGGCAGGGCGATGCCTTTTTCCGTTTGGCCGCCCATGCCGAGCAGCGGCATCAGGCTCTTAAATGCCAGCGCGATATCAAGATCGTTACCGCCTACGCGGCAGCCGCTATGCCCGAGCAGGCTGTTTTCACGATCGCGACGGTTATGCCACTGCGGGCCCATTAGCAGCAGCGAGCAGTCCGTCGTGCCCCCGCCGATGTCCACGACTAATACGCGTTTTTCTTCAGTCAGTGTGGCTTCAAAGTCCAGCCCCGCGGCAACCGGCTCATACTGAAACACCACGTCGCGGAAGCCCGCGCGGTGCGCCGCACGCTCAAGGATCCCCTGCGCCTGCTGGTTGGCCTCGTCGCCGCCCAGCCCCTGGAAGTTGATCGGACGGCCAATCACCGCCTGGGTAATCGCATTGGAGACCTGCGTCTGCGCCTGATGACGAATATGCAGCATCATCGCGCACACCAGGTCTTCGAACAGCGCGACCTGCTGTGGCTTCAGGCCGCTGGCACCGAGGAAGGATTTTGGTGACTTAACGAAGTAGACCTCTTCCGGGTCTTCAATGTAATGCCCGAGCGAAGAGAGACCGAACTGCACGCTGGACGGCGTAACGTCGATGTCTTCCTCGCGGTTAAAGCTGACCGCCCGGCGCAGCAGCGCCTGGGTCTCCGCCGCCGTGGCCGGAACCTGATGGTGACGAAACAGCCATTCGCTCACCGCTTCACGCGTCGGTGCGCAGAGCATAGACGGCAGCAGCGTGCTCTCTTTTTCCATTTTCAGGAGCCGTGGCTGCCCGTTTTGCATAATCGCAACCGAGCAGTTTGCCGTACCGTAGTCAAATCCAATAAACACGATGAATCCCCATGCCGGTGAGAAGGGGCGAGACTTTAACGAAATGTCTGCATGGCGACAACAGGAATATGAAAGCAAGGCAATACAGGGTCTTTCCGTTTATGCTGATAACACTAAAAAAGGAGTAACGATGTATACCCTCACCTGGCTTCCCCCTTATGACTGGCAGTGGATGTTTGACTTTCTTGGCGCGCGTGCGGTAACGGGCATTGAAACCGTCACGCACGACTACTACGAGCGCAGTTTTGCCTGCGAAGGGCATCAGGGGATCTTCCGCGTGACGCCGGATATCGCCACCCATACGCTGACCGTGACCCTCAGCCCGGGGTTAATTCCGGTTGCGCAGACGTGCCTTGAACGCATCGAACGCCTGTTCGATCTTGCCTGCAATCCGCAGCACATCGCGGATACGCTGGGCACTCTCGGTGCTGCCCGGCCGGGCTTGCGTTTGCCGGGAGCGATGGATGCGTACGAGCAGGGCGTCCGGGCGATTCTCGGACAGCTGGTGAGCGTTGCGATGGCGGCGAAGCTGGCGTCGCGCGTGGTGGCGTTATGCGGCGAACCCGTGGCCGATTGCCCGGGCTATCTCTGCTTCCCCACGCCGCAGGCGCTGGCGGCAGCGGATCCTCTGGCGCTGAAAGCGTTAGGTATGCCGGTAAAGCGCGCGGAGTCGCTGATTCATCTGGCGCAGTCGGTCATCGACGGGACGTTTCCGCTTTTCCCACCCGCGAACATAGAGGAGGGGATGAAGGCGCTACAGCAGCGGCCGGGGATAGGGCGCTGGACGGCAAATTATCTGGCCCTGCGCGGCTGGCAGGCGAAAGATGTATTTCTTCCGGATGATTACCTGATTAAACAACGCTTTGCCGGGATGACGCCCGCGCAAATTCGTCGTTATGCCGAGCGCTGGCAGCCGTGGCGCTCTTACGCGCTGCTGCACATCTGGTACACCGACGGCTGGGCGCCGTCAGTTGATGGCGAAATAGCTGGTGTTGAGCAGTAGATCCAGCGGCTGCGGCTCGGCGATGGTGTCACCAAAGATAAAATCAATGCCGATGCCGGAGAGCGTATCCATCATGATGGGCTGGTTACAGGGGCCCGCGATGGTTTTCATTCCCAGACGCTGGGCGTGGCCCTGCACAATGGTCACCATCATCTCATCCATCAGATTGCCATACACGTTGCTTACCACCTCAGCGTCCAGCATCAGATAGTCGGCCATATTCGCGGTCAGGTGGGTAAAGACGTTCATATCGCGTCCCACCTGGCTGAAGATCACGCGGCAGCCCGCCTGGCGAAGCTTTTGCAGACTCCGCTGCAGGTTTTTATCCGGGCTGCACACCACATCGGCAGAGATAACCAGATGTAGCAAACGACCCGGCATGGGGCTTTTATCCAGCAGGTCGAGAAGCTCATCGACCAGCGTCACGCTGGCTAAACCGGCCTCAGAAAGCGGCAGTGCCACACCCATGCCTTTACTGGCGATCTGGGCTGCATAGGTCCGGAAAAATTCGCTAAAAATACGTCTGTCGAGGGCGTGCAAAAGCTCAGGTTCCGCCAGGCCCGAGCGGAAAGCATGCTCTTCCTGGACTTCGCCCTGACTGGTCCACAGGCGTAACGACAGCAGCCAGAAATTACTGCTTTCCGGGATGCGCGGGGAGGCGACGCTGCGGGCAATTATCATCAGGTGATTGTCTTTAATCATGTGCCACTGTTCATCAAGCGACATCATGCTGCGCGTGTGGTGATCACGCTCCTGCTGGGGTTCATAAACCGTCACCATGCCGCGCCCGCTGTTTTTTGAGGCATAACAGGCAATGTCCGCTTGCGACATGATCTCCGACGCCTGATGGTTATTTTCATCAATCAGCGTGATGCCGGCGCTGGCGCCGATCCGGTGCAGGCGGCCTTCCCACATAAAGTGATAGTCATTGATCGTGTGGATCAGGCGACCGGCAATATAGCGCGCGCTTTCAATATTGCAGTCCGGTAACAGTAAGCCGAACTCGTCCCCGCCCAGACGCGCCAGCACGTCGCTGGAGCGGAGCATGGTCAACATCAGGGAAGAGAGTTCCCGCAGCAGGGCATCGCCCGCCGCGTGGCCTGCCGTATCGTTGACGGCTTTGAAGCGATCGAGATCGATAAAGACCAGGGCATGACGCTGGCGCGTTTCGCGAACGGTCTGCAGGAGGCGTTTGAGATGATTTTCGAAGCTGACCCGGTTTGCCAGATGGGTCAGGGCGTCGTGGGAGGCGCTATAGCTGAGCTGGCGCAGCATTTTGCGCGACTCGGTCACGTCCTGAATCACGATAACTGAGCCAATATTCTGCCCATCCAGCGTGCTGAGCGGCGTAATGCTGTAATGAATATCGAAATTTCCACCGGTACGGCAATTCAGCACCACGTCCTGATCGATATCGGAACGGGACATATCGCCGCTGTGAATATTCTCCATGAGCGGCCCTTTTTCACCAAAGGTGATGTGCAACACCTTCAGGATCGGCTGGCCGATAGCCTCGGTCTGCAGCCAGCCGCTCATTTTCTCTGCCACCGGGTTCATAAAGGTGACGTTCATGTTGATATCGGTACACAGTACCGCTTCACCGATAGAATCGAGGGTGATGTGCAGACGCTCTTTTTCCTGGAAGAGGGCTTCGTTGAGCTGCTTAACCTCGGTCATGTCCATGTTGATGCCGAGCAGCCGTTCGACCTCACCCTGCTTATTAAGCACCCGGTTCGCCAGGGAGCGAATATGGCGCACGCCTTCCTTCACGCGAATGCGAAATTCCAGCTTAAACGGCAGACGGGAAATCAGAGAGTCCCGCAGCACCTTCTCTGCGTGGGCGCGATCTTCCGGCAGCATCGTGTCATGCCAGAGCTGCCAGGTGGGCTTGATGTGCGGCGGGATTTCATACAGCTCAAACATCCGCTTGTCCCAGCTGATAATGTCTGGCTCCAGATCCCACTCCCAGATGCCGATGCCGCCCGCTTCGTTAGCAAGCGTAATGCGCTCCATCAGGCGCTTATTGACCCATTCGGTCTGCTTCAGGTCGTTAATGTCTTCAATCTGGGCGATAAAATAGAGCGGCGAGCCGTCGGCATGACGCACGACGGAGACGGCCAGCAGTGCCCAGACCACTTCCCCGTCGCGGGTGTAATAGCGCTTCTCGAGGGTATAGGTATTGATATCGCCATTGACCAGCTGTTCAAGCTGTTCCAGGTCGGTGTGCAGATCTTCCGGCCAGGTGAGCTGCTGGAAGGTCAGCGACTGGAGCTCAGTCTGGCTGTAGCCGAGGAAATTGCACAGCGCCTTGTTAGCCTGAAGCCATTTGCCCTCAATGCTGACCAGCGCCATACCGATGGCCGAATACTCCATCGCATTGCGGAAGCGCTCCTCGCTTTCGGTGATGTGTTTGCGCTCGGCGCGGAAGGCGTACATCACCATGGTCATCACGTTAGCGGGCAGGAGCAGCATCAGGAACGGCAGCCAGGGGGCGTTCAGCATCGGCCCGGCGTGCTGCGTGGTCAGCGCCAGAGGGTTACGGGCAATCATCAGCGACACAACCATTACGGTGACCAGAAACACCATGAACGCTTCCATCCGTGGCAGGCGCACGGCGCTCCACATCAGCAGAACAATCACGCAGGTGAAAGGCCACGGCAGCCAGGTGATGGCTGCCCAACTGAGGGCTAACGTTACGGCCAGCGTGGTCAGCGTTTCCAGCAGCAATCTCGGGTCACGGTGGCGCAGCAGATAATGGGGTTTAAACAGCAGGCCCAGCGGCACCAGCGCCAGCGCGCCAATGGCTTCTGACAACACCCAGACGAAGAAATTGCGCAGGGGTTCAGGGCCGGGTGCCAGCAGAGACACCAGAATACCGCCCACCAGCGGCGGAACCAGCGCGCTGCCGATGGCCACGCGGATCCAGTCGTTCAGATTCTGCAGCGGGTTGTACCACGGGAGCCATTTGCGCAGAAACAGCGCGCCGATAGCGGCCTCAATGACGTTGATAGAAGGGTAGATGAAGCTGACCGACCCCCATGAAAACAGCATCCACGAGGCCAGAACATTGCCGAACGAACAGGCCAGGGCGATTCCCGGCCACATTTTCCCCGCATGGCGGTAAAACGCCACCATCATAATGGCGGTGGGGAACCAGAGCGGGGCCAGCAGGGTACCG
This sequence comes from Enterobacter pseudoroggenkampii, assembly GCF_026420145.1. Lineage (NCBI taxonomy): Bacteria > Pseudomonadati > Pseudomonadota > Gammaproteobacteria > Enterobacterales > Enterobacteriaceae > Enterobacter > Enterobacter pseudoroggenkampii. The sequence goes on along the minus strand of NZ_JAPMLV010000001.1, from coordinate 2,246,558 downwards.
AAGCGGGTGAGCTCCAGCGAAAATAAGGTAAAGATAAAGGTGACCAGGCCCAGACAGACAAGTCGTATTAGAGGATGTGGGGTGGTAACCAAAACCCGCTGGTATTGTTTATTCATTACCGCTTTATCCAGAGACGTCATGCCGTCAGGGAAGATGTCCGAACGCGTGAATTTGATAATTTGGTTTATGCTAGTACAAACAATTTACAATTCATATGGTGACCGCTCAGAATTTGACACCATAGACTTATTAAATACTTACTCCGTTAAAAAAAACGATTAAACGCTGAAAAAACGTTCATTTAAATTTCACTCAGGGAATAAAACGTCACTTTTCGGCCAGTCTCGCAGAACCTGTGCATTCGACTGGTATCACGCCCGCGAAATCCCTATAATTGCCGCGTTTGACGCTCCGGCGTCGTCCTTCCTTAACATCCAGGTTAATCAGGTCGCTAAATTTATGACTGATAAGTCTCATCAGTGCGTCATTATAGGCATCGCCGGCGCATCGGCTTCAGGTAAAAGTCTAATTGCCAGTACGCTTTATCGCGAACTGCGTGAACAAGTAGGTGATGAGCATATCGGCGTCATTCCCGAAGACAGCTATTACAAAGATCAATCCCATCTGTCGATGGAAGAACGCGTCAAAACCAACTATGACCACCCCAATGCGATGGATCACAGCCTGCTGTTCCAGCATTTAGAAGCGCTTAAGAGCGGCCAGGCGATTGAGCTGCCCGTTTACAGCTACGTAGAACACACCCGCACCCAGGAAACGATCCGCATCGAGCCGAAAAAGGTCATTATCCTTGAAGGCATCCTGCTGCTGACCGACGCCCGCCTGCGTGAATCCATGAACTTCTCGATTTTCGTTGATACCCCGCTGGATATCTGCCTGATGCGCCGCATCAAGCGCGACGTGAATGAACGTGGACGTTCGATGGACTCCGTTATGGCGCAATACCAGAAAACGGTCCGCCCGATGTTCCTGCAGTTTATTGAGCCATCCAAACAATACGCCGATATCATCGTGCCGCGCGGGGGTAAAAACCGCATTGCTATTGATATCTTAAAAGCGAAAATCAGCCAGTTTTTTGAATAAGCCGCGTGAATTGTGTACCGTTCAGAGATAACCTGGTTTTACCCTGAGCGCTTACCGCTTCAGGGTACGATGCATGAAAGGAGAAAGTGCCATGCGTCTTTGTGATCGCGATATAGAAGCCTGGCTGGATGAAGGCCGTTTGTCTATTACCCCACGTCCACCTGTTGAGCGTATCAATGGCGTGACCGTTGATGTACGGTTAGGTAATAAATTCCGCACCTTTAGCGGCCATACCGCACCGTTCATTGACCTTAGCGGGCCGAAGGACGAAGTCAGCGCCGCGCTCGATCGCGTGATGAGTGACGAAATCGTTATCGACGAGGGCGAAGCCTTTTATCTGCACCCAGGTGAACTGGCCCTGGCGGTGACCTTTGAATCCGTCACCCTGCCTCCTGACCTGGTCGGCTGGCTTGATGGCCGTTCTTCGCTGGCACGACTGGGACTGATGGTCCACGTGACCGCGCACCGTATCGATCCAGGCTGGTCGGGGCGTATCGTACTGGAGTTCTTCAACGCCGGTAAATTGCCGCTGGCGCTGCGCCCGGGGATGATGATCGGCGCGTTGAGTTTTGAACCGCTGTCAGGCCCGGCAGATCGTCCTTATAACCGTCGGCAGGACGCAAAATATCGCGACCAGCAGGGCGCGGTTGCCAGCCGTATTGATAAAGACTGATCGTTAGCCCATTGAGGATGCCATGAGAAGAGTTCTGACAACGCTGATGATTTTGCTGGTGGTGCTGGTGGCCGGCCTTTCGGCGTTGGTTCTGCTGGTTAACCCCAACGATTTCCGCGCTTACATGGTGCGGCAGGTCGAGGCACGCAGTGGTTATCAACTGAAGCTTGACGGGCCGCTGCGCTGGCACGTCTGGCCGCAGCTCAGCATTCTCTCTGGCCGCATGTCGCTTACGGCACCGGGGGCGTCCCAGCCGCTGGTCTCTGCAGACAACATGCGCCTTGATGTGGCGCTGTTCCCGCTCATTTCCCATCAGCTGCAGGTTAAACAGGTGATGCTGAAAGGCGCGGTGATTCAGCTCACCCCGCAATCCGAAGCCGTGCGCGATGCAAATGCGCCGGTTGCGCCGCGCGAAAATACCCTGCCTGATGAGCCGTCTGATACAGGCTGGTCCTTTGATATCGGCAAGCTGAAAGTGGCCGATAGCGTGTTGGTTTTCCAGCATGAGCACCAGGAGCAGGTGACCGTTCGCAACATTAACCTGCAGATGGAACAGGACGATCACCATCTTGCGTCGGTGGCGTTTAGCGGGCGCGTGAATCGCGATCAGCGTGATTTGACCCTGTCGCTGAATGCCAGCGTCAATGCCTCAGACTATCCGCACCAGCTCACCGCTGACATTCAGCAACTGGACTGGCAGCTGACGGGGGCCGATCTTCCCACTCAGGGGATCACCGGGCAGGGAACGCTGCAGGCCGTCTGGCGCGAAGAACAAAAGCAGCTGGAGCTGGATAATCTCAACCTGCAGGCAAATGACAGTAGCCTGAAGGGGCAGGCGAGCGTTACGCTCGAAGAGAAGCCGAAGTGGGTGCTGAATCTGCAGTTTGACAAGCTCAATCTGGAAAACCTGCTGCCGCCGCTGCCAGCCAGCGCCACCGACAGCGATGCCACGCAGACGGGGCAAAGCCAGGCACCGGTATCGCGTCCGGTTATCTCGTCTAATCTTGATCAACCTGACTATAACGCCCTGCGCGGATTCACGGCGGATATTCTGCTGAAAGCCAATAGCCTGCGCTGGCGCGGTATTGATTTTACCGACGTGAGCAGCCAGATGTTTAACCATAACGGTTTGCTGGTGATCTCCGAACTGAGCGGTAAGATGGGCGCAGGGAACCTCTCGCTGCCCGGCACGCTGGATGTCCGTAAAGACGTTGCCAGCGCGGAATTCCAGCCGCGTCTCGACAACGTTGAGATAGGTACCATCCTGAAAGCGTTTAACTACCCGATATCCCTGACGGGGCAGTTGACGCTAGCGGGTGACTTCTCAGGCACGAAAATTGATGCCGATGCTTTCCGCCGCGAGTGGCAGGGGCAGGCGCATCTTGATCTGAAAAACTCCCGTATGGAAGGGCTTAACTTCCAGCAGCTGGTGCAGCAGGCGGTTGAGCGCAGCAGCGATGTGAAAGCGCAGGATAACTATGACAGCGCCACGCGCCTCGACAGCTTCACCGCGGACCTGACGCTGGACAACGGACAACTTTCTCTCGACGGAATGCAGGGCACCTCTTCACTGTTATCAATGACGGGTGACGGTAAGCTGGATCTGGTGAAAGAGACGGCGGACACGCGCTTTAACGTGCGGGTACTTTCCGGCTGGCAGGGTGAGAGCAAGCTCATCGACTTCCTGAAAGAGACGCCGGTTCCGCTGACCGTATATGGTAAATGGCAGGCCCTGAATTACAGCCTGCAGGTGGATCAGATCCTGCGTAAGCATCTGCAGGATGAAGCGAAACGTCGGCTTAGCGGCTGGGCGGATCGTAATAAAGATTCACAGGACGGCAAGGATGTGAAAAAGCTGCTGGATAAGCTGTGATGCCTGTTGCGCCGGGGGGCGGCTCCGCCTTACCCGGCCTACAAAAACCGAACATCGTAGGCCGGGTAAGCGAAGCGCCACCCGGCTTTTTTATACCTCAAAATCCAGTTCTTCCTCATCCCGCAGCGGAATGAGCTGAACCTTCTGCACGCGATGGTTTTCAATCTGCAGGGTTTTCAGCAGATAGTCGCCCACCTGAACCTCTTCCCCCGGCTGCGGGATACGCTGCAAATACTCCATCAGCAGACCGGCAATGGTGTGATATTCCCGCTTTTCATCCAGCGGCAGCGGGACATATTGCACCAGATCTTCCAGCGGCATATGGCCGTTAGCCGTCCACGAACCGTCTGCGTTTTTCTGAATGTCGTGGCGGGCATCAATCTCATCCACCTCGTTTGGCAGATTACCGGCGATGGTTTCCATTACGTCGCTGAGCGTGACCAGTCCTTCCACCGAACCAAACTCATCCACCACAAAGGCAAAGTGCGTGCGCGCGTTACGGAATTGCTCAAGGGCGGAGAGCAGCGGTAGCCCCTCCGGGAAGACCAGCGGCTGGCGTACCAGGATGCGGAGATTGAGCGGCTCGCCGTGCAGCTGCTGCTGGAGCAGGTCAATAACGTGCACCACGCCCAGCAGCTCCTCTTCCTCTTCACCGCCGGTCACCACCACGCGGGTGTGCTGGTTTTTATCCAGCAGGGCGCGAATGTGCTCTTCCGGTGCCGTCAGGTCGATATGTTCAATGTCATGTCGTGAGGTCATGATGCTGCTGACCGTCCGCTGGTTCAGATTGAGCACCCGCTCGATCATCCGCCGTTCCTGCGGATCAAAGATCAGCCCGTCGCTGTGGTCGGCCAGCATGGCTGAGGATTCGGCGTCCAGCTCCGCATCCTCTTTCTTACCGCTTAACAGGCGCATAACCGTGTCGGCCGTACGCTGACGCAGGGTCTGATTCGCGGACAGGAAGCGGCGGCGGTTAAATATCGCCAGCTGGTTAAGCGCTTCAATCATGACGGAGAACCCGATGGCGGCATACAGGTAGCCTTTCGGAATATGGAAGCCAAAACCGTCGGCCACCAGGCTAAAGCCAATCATCAGCAGGAAGCTCAGACAGAGGATGACGATTGTCGGGTGACTGTTCACAAACCGTGTGAGCGCCTTGCTGGCCATCACCATCAGGGTGATGGCGATAATCACCGCGGCCATCATCACCGCAAGGTGGTCCACCATCCCGACGGCGGTGATCACCGAGTCCAGGGAGAAGACCGCATCCAGCACCACGATCTGCGCTACCACCGGCCAGAATTTCGCCCCGCGGCGCTGGGTTGGGTTCTCGCTGTCTTTGCCTTCCAGCCGCTCGTTGAGTTCCACGGTGGCTTTGAACAGCAGGAACAACCCGCCGAAGAGCATGATGAGATCGCGGGCGCTAAAACTCAGACCGTGAATGGAGAACAGTGGCTGAGTGAGCGTGACCAGCCAGGAGATAGAGGCCAGCAGCAGTAACCGCATCACCATCGCCAGCAGCAGACCCGTCACGCGCGCGCGGTCGCGCTGGGAAGGGGGCAGTTTTTCAGCGAGGATGGCGATAAAGACCAGATTATCAATCCCGAGCACTAACTCGATGACGACCAGCGTAACCAGCCCGGCCCAGATTGAGGGATCGGCAATCCATTCCATAGTAATAGTAATACCTTCTGTTATATGACGAATGTCACACTTCGATCATGGATAAAGCTGGGGGAAATTGCAATGCCGGGCTGAGATTTCTCTTAATACGAGGGGTAAAAAAGAGAGCATTCTCAACAGGGTGTAAATAAGCGAAATACGTATATTTAATTACAAAGAAAGCATTTTAGGATATATCGCAGATAATGGTTTTTAGTCTCTTTTTGTCAATATAAAGAAATTCCTAAAAGGTCAAAAATTTGCTCTTAATATTAATCTTAAAAACTGATATTAGGACAGTTGTCTCCTTGCCTGCTATTAGGTTAGCTGCAACAATTCTCCCAGCATCAAATGTTAAATCTCGGTGTTGCTATTAATGTTCGGTCTTCAGGGATGGTTATTCATTATCCGTCTGGTTTCTCAAGCGGCTGATATATTTCCAGAAGACCTTGCTCAAGAGGGTGTCTATCCATAACACATTGTTTAGTCAGTGGATTGGTAACTGAAAGCCAAGGGCGGTAGCGTGCCTGAAAGCGTGTGAATCAGCCCCGATTATTCTGTCAATAGCCAATGGATGAATAAGCTTTTTTTAGGACTGATGCCAGTTATATTTCTATTTGATTAACTGCATGCTGAAACCCAATACGACTCGAGCTTATTTAAATTGCACAGGGTAATTACTCTGCCAAAGTGATAAATAATCAATGATGAAATCCAAAATGAAATTGATGCCATTATTGGTGTCTGTGACCTTGATGAGTGGTTGCACGGTCTTTCCCGGCAGCAATATGTCAACAATGGGTAAGGATGTGATCAAGCAACAGGATGCCGATTTTGATCTCGACAAAATGGTGAATGTTTATCCACTTACGCCTCGTCTGGTCGAACAATTACGTCCACGTCCGAATGTTGCCCAGCCGAATATGTCGCTGGACCAGGAAATTGCGTCCTACCAGTACCGCGTGGGGCCGGGTGACGTGATCAACGTGACCGTCTGGGACCACCCGGAACTGACCACGCCAGCGGGCCAGTACCGCAGCTCAAGCGACACCGGTAACTGGGTGCAGTCAGATGGCACCATGTTCTATCCCTACATTGGTAAAGTCCATGTTGCAGGGAAAACGCTTGCCGAGATCCGTAGTGATATTACCGGCCGCTTAGCGCAGTACATCGCCGATCCGCAGGTGGACGTTAATATCGCCGCATTCCGCTCGCAAAAAGCCTATATCTCAGGCCAGGTGAACAAATCCGGCCAGCAGGCCATCACCAACGTTCCTCTGACCGTACTGGATGCCATTAACGCCGCGGGCGGGTTAACCGACGGCGCCGACTGGCGCAACGTGGTACTCACCCACAATGGGAAGGAGCAGCGCATTTCGCTGCAGGCGCTGATGCAAAACGGCGATCTGACCCAGAACCGTCTGCTCTATCCGGGCGACATTCTCTACGTACCGCGCAATGACGATCTGAAAGTCTTCGTGATGGGTGAAGTGAAGAAACAGAGCACCCTCAAAATGGACTTCAGCGGTATGACCCTGACCGAAGCGCTGGGCAATGCTGAAGGTATCGATCTGACGACCTCTAACGCGACCGGTATCTTCGTGATCCGTCCGCTTAAAGGTGAGGGCAGTGCGAAAGGCAAGATTGCCAACATCTACCAGTTGGATATGTCCGATGCGACCTCTCTGGTGATGGCGACGGAGTTCCGTCTTCAGCCATACGATGTGGTGTACGTCACCACCGCGCCGGTTGCCCGCTGGAACCGTCTGATCAACCAGTTGCTGCCAACCATCAGTGGCGTTCGCTACATGACGGATACGGCGCGCGACATTCATACCTGGTAATCCGCGATGTTTAACAAAATTCTGGTGGTATGCGTGGGGAACATTTGCCGTTCCCCCACGGCTGAACGGTTGTTGAAACACTACCAGCCCGAACTGACCGTTGATTCGGCAGGGCTGGGTGCACTAGTCGGTAAAGGTGCCGATGAGCGCGCTACGAGCGTGGCGCGGGATCATCACCTCTCTCTCGACGGCCACGTGGCCCGCCAGGTCACTGGCCGCATGTGCCGGGAGTATGACCTGATCCTGACGATGGAAAAACGCCATATTCATGCGCTGTGCGATATCGCTCCGGAGATGCGCGGCAAGGTGATGCTGTTTGGTCACTGGGACAATGAACGTGAAATCCCCGATCCGTATCGCAAAAGCCATGAGGCCTTTGAGGCGGTTTACACCTTACTTGACCAGTCTGCCCAACAGTGGGCGCAGGCACTGAAAGTTCAGCAGGGATAACAATGACAGAAAAAACAAGACCTTCTGCCGCCCCGATTTCGGGCAGTGATGAAATTGATATTGGGCGCCTGGTCGGCACTGTTGTAGAGGCAAAGTGGTGGGTGCTTGGCATTACCGCCGTATTTGCCGCGGCGGCCGTCGTCTACACGCTGTTCGCCACCCCTATCTACAGCGCCGACGCGCTGGTGCAGATCGAGCAGAATACCGGCAACTCGCTGGTGCAGGACATCGGTTCCGCGCTGGCGAACAAGCCGCCGGCATCCGACGCCGAAATTCAGCTCATCCAGTCACGTCTGGTGCTGGGTAAAACGGTTCACGACCTCGGGCTCGATATCTCCGTCACCAAAAATACCTTCCCGGTCTTTGGTGCCGGCTGGGATCGTCTGATGGGGCGAAGCAACGACACGGTGAAAGTGACTGACTTCGTGCTGCCGAAAGGGGCTGCCGATCAGACGTTTACCCTGACGGTGCTTGGTCCGAAACAGTACCAGCTAACCAGCGACGCAGGTTTTAGCGCGCGCGGTGAAGTAGGGCAGATGCTGACCAAAGACGGCGTCAGCATGATGGTCAGCGCGATCAACGCCCAGGAGGGCGGTGAATTCACCGTCACCAAATTCTCCACGCTGGGGATGATCAACAATCTGCAGAACAACCTGACCGTCACCGAAAACGGTAAGGACACCGGCGTGCTGAGCATGACCTTTACCGGTGAAGATAAGGATCAGATCCGCGACATCCTGAACAGCATTACCCGCAACTATCTTGAGCAGAACGTTGAGCGTAAATCGGCGGAAGCGGCGAAAAGCCTGGCCTTTCTTGCGAAACAGCTCCCGGAAGTACGCGGCCGTCTGGATGATGCCGAGAACAAGCTGAACGCCTACCGTCAGGATAAAGACTCCGTTGACCTGCCGCTGGAAGCGAAATCGGTCCTCGATTCGATGGTTAACATTGATGCGCAGCTCAACGAACTGACCTTCAAAGAGGCGGAGATTTCCAAGCTTTATACCAAACGTCACCCGGCCTACCGCACGCTGCTGGAGAAACGCCGTACGCTGGAAGAAGAGAAAGCGAAGCTCAATGACCGCGTGACCGCGATGCCGAAAACGCAGCAGGAGATCGTGCGTCTGACCCGCGACGTGGAGTCCGGACAGCAGGTTTACATGCAGCTGCTGAACAAGCAGCAGGAGCTGAAAATCACCGAAGCCAGTACCGTGGGTGACGTGCGCATCGTCGACCCGGCTATTACCCAGCCTGGCGTACTGAAGCCGAAGAAAGCGCTGATCATTCTCGGCAGCATTATTCTCGGCCTGATGCTCTCCATCGTGGGCGTGCTGTTGCGTTCCCTGTTCAACCGCGGTATCGAAAGCCCGCAGGTGCTGGAAGAGAGCGGTATCAACGTCTATGCCAGCATTCCGCTGTCTGAGTGGCAAAAATCCCGTGACAGTGTCAAAACCATCAAGGGCGTTAAGCGTTACAAACAGAGCCAGCTGCTGGCGGTGGGTAACCCGACCGACCTCGCTATCGAAGCGATCCGTAGCCTGCGTACCAGTCTGCACTTCGCCATGATGCAGGCCAAAAACAACGTCCTGATGTTAACCGGCGTTAGCCCGTCAATCGGTAAAACCTTCGTCTGCGCCAACCTGGCGGCGGTGGTCAGCCAGACCAACAAGCGCGTGCTGCTGATCGACTGCGATATGCGCAAGGGCTATACCCACGAACTGCTGGGCACCAACAACGTTAACGGCCTGTCGGAAATCCTGCTCGGCAAAGGCGACATTAGCCAGAGCGCGAAACCAACAACGGTGCCGAAATTTGACCTGATCCCACGCGGTCAGGTGCCGCCTAACCCGTCCGAGCTGCTGATGAGCGAACGCTTCACCGAGCTGGTGGAGTGGGCGAGCAAAAATTACGACCTGGTGCTGATCGATACGCCGCCAATTCTGGCCGTGACCGACGCGGCCGTTGTTGGCCGCCATGCGGGTACCACGCTGATGGTAGCGCGTTACGCGGTGAACACACTGAAAGAGGTGGAAACCAGCCTGAGCCGCTTCGAGCAGAACGGCATTGAGGTGAAAGGGGTGATCCTGAACTCCATCTTCCGCCGCGCGACCGGGTACCAGGATTACGGGTATTACGAGTACGAATATAAGTCTGACAGTAAATAAAAAAACACACCCCACACCCCTCACCCTAACCCTCTCCCCAAAGGGGAGAGGGGACTGTTCGGTGCTGGATTTGGGGGACGAACGTAATGATAACCACTGGCTGCCTTTCACCCTCTCCCCTTTGGGGAGAGGGCCGGGGTGAGGGGAAAAAATGACCACACAACGCCCTTTAGTTTCAATCTATATGCCGACATGGAATCGTCAGCAGCTGGCGATCCGCGCAATCAAGTCGGTGTTACGTCAGGATTACGATAACTGGGAGCTGATCATCGTTGATGACTGCTCTTCCTCGTATGAACAGCTGCAAAAGTTTGTGACTGACCTCAACGACCCGCGGGTGGTCTATACGCATAACGCCATTAACTCCGGCGCATGTGCGGTGCGTAATCAGGCGATTATGCAGGCCAAAGGGCAGTATCTGACCGGTATCGACGACGATGACGAATGGACGCCGAACCGCCTGTCTATCTTCCTGTCGCATAAAGAACAGCTGGTTACGCACGCTTTCCTGTATGCCAACGACTATGTCTGCCAGGGCGAAGTTTATTCGCAGCCCGCCAGTCTGCCGCTGTATCCGAAATCACCTTATTCTCGCCGCCTGTTCTACAAGCGCAACATTATTGGTAACCAGGTCTTCACCTGGGCGTGGCGTTTCAAAGAGTGCCTGTTCGATACCGAACTCAAGGCCGCGCAGGATTACGATATCTTCCTGCGCATGGTGGTGGAATACGGTGAACCGTGGAAAGTGGAAGAGGCCACGCAGATCCTGCACATCAACCACGGGGAGATGCAAATCACCTCCTCGCCGAAAAAGTTCTCCGGCTACTTCCATTTTTACCGCAAGCACAAGGACAAGTTTGACCGTGCCAGCCGTAAATATCAGCTCTTTACCCTCTATCAGATCCGCAATAAGCGCATGAACTGGCGCACGCTGCTGACGCTGCTTTCCGTGCGTAACGGCAAGCGCCTGGCTGACGGGCTTCGGGGGAAATAATGTTTCTGGAAGATTGCCGCGCTAACAGCTGGAGCCTGCGTCCGTGCTGCATGGTTCTGGCGTACCGCATCGCGCACTTTTGCTCGGTGTGGCGTAAGAAAAACGTCCTGAACAACATCTGGGCGGCACCCGTGCTGGTGCTGTATCGCATCATCACCGAATGCTTTTTTGGCTATGAAATCCAGGCCGCTGCCACCATTGGCCGCCGCTTTACCATCCACCACGGCTATGCGGTGGTGATCAACAAGTTCGTGGTCGCCGGGGATGATTTCACCATTCGTCATGCGGTCACCATTGGCAACCGTGGGCCTGACAGCCTGGCCTGCCCGGTCATCGGCAATAACGTCGAGCTGGGGGCTAACGTGGTGATCATCGGTGACATCACGATTGGTAATAACGTCACGATTGGTGCTGGCAGCGTGGTGTTGGACAGCATTCCGGATAACGCGCTGGTGGTGGGAGAAAAAGCCCGCGTGAAGGTGATTAAATGAACATTCTGCAATTTAACGTACGCCTCGCAGAAGGCGGAGCGGCAGGCGTGGCCCTGGATCTGCACCAGCGCGCGCTGCAAAAAGGACTTCAGTCGCGTTTTATTTATGGCTACGGCAAAGGCGGAAAGAAAAGCGTCAGCCACGATAACTTCCCGCAGGTGCACAAGCACACGCCGCGTCTGACCTCGATTGCCAACATCGCGCTGTTCCGCCTGTTTAACCGCGATCTGTTTGGCAACCTGAACAATCTTTACCGCACGGTGACCCGCACCACGGGCCCGGTTGTGCTGCATTTTCACGTGCTGCACAGCTACTGGCTGAATCTGGAAGAGGTGGTGGCGTTTTGTCAGAAGGTGCAGGCCCACAAGCCCGACACCCGCTTTGTCTGGACGCTGCACGATCACTGGAGCGTAACCGGGCGCTGCGCGTTTACCGACGGTTGCGAAGGCTGGAAAGATAACTGCCAGAAGTGCCCGACGTTAAGCAACTATCCGCCGGTGAAGGTGGATCGCGCGCATCAGCTGGTGGCCGGAAAGCGTCAGCTGTTCCGCGACATGCTCTCGCTCGGCTGTACGTTTATCTCTCCAAGCCAGCACGTGGCCGATGCCTTCAACAGCCTGTACGGGGCAGGGCGCTGTCAGATTATCAACAACGGCATCGACGTGGCGACGGAAGCCATTCTTGCGGAGCTGACCCCGGTGGCGGAAACCGCAGGCAAACCGAAAATCGCTATCGTAGCGCATGACCTGCGCTACGACGGTAAAACCAACCAGCAGCTGGTGCGCGACATGATGGCGCTGGGGGACAAGATAGAGCTTCATACCTTCGGCAAGTTTTCACCGTTCGAAGGGGCCAACGTGGTGAACCACGGGTTTGAGACCGACAAGCGCAAGCTGATGAGCGCGCTGAATGAAATGGACGCGCTGGTGTTCAGCTCCCGCGTGGATAACTACCCGCTGATCCTCTGCGAAGCGCTCTCAATCGGCGTGCCGGTGATTGCCACCCACAGCGATGCGGCACGTGAAGTGCTGGAAAAATCCGGCGGGAAAACCTTCACGGAGCAGGAGGTCCTGCCCCTGGTACAGCTGCCGAAGGCGCAGATTGCTGAGATCGTTTTTGGCACTGACCTGGAATCGTTCCGCAACCGCAGCCGCAAGGCCTACAGTGGACAACAGATGCTGGAGGAGTATGTCTCGTTCTATCAGAGTCTGTAGTTATCTGCTGCTGCCGCTGATCTACCTGCTGGTCAACGTCAAAATTGCCCAGCTCGGCGAAAGCTTCCCGATAACCATCGTGACCTTCTTGCCCGTTCTGCTTCTGCTGTATGTCGATAAAATCAACCTGAAGAAGCTGATGATTGCCTTAGGGCTGGGCACGGGCCTGACGCTGTTTAACTACATCTTTGGCCAGTCGCTGGATGCCAGTAAATACGTTACGTCAACCATGCTGTTTGTTTATATCGTCATTATTATCGGTATGGTCTGGAGTATTCGGTTTAAAACTATTTCTCCACACAATTATCGGAAAATCCTTAGGTTCTTTTATATTGCCGTTGCGTTAATTGTTATGCTTGCCGCACTGGAGATGGCGCAAATTATTCTGACCGGTGGCAGCAGCCTGATGGAGATAATTTCGAAATATCTCATTTACAGTAACAGCTATGTATTGAACTTCATCAAGTTTGGCGGGAAGCGTACTACAGCCCTCTATTTTGAACCGGCGTTTTTCGCTCTGGCGTTAATCTCAATTTGGCTCAGCATCAAACAGTTTGGTATCAAAACGCCTAAGACCGATGCTATGATTCTTGCAGGAATTGTTCTGTCTGGATCGTTCTCAGGGGTAATGACATTTATCCTGTTTTACCTGCTGGAGTGGGCGTTCCAGTACCTGAACAAAGATGCGATTAAGAAAAAACTGCCGCTGGCGATTATCTCTCTGACGGTATTTATGGTAGGCGTGATATTTGCCTTCCCGTACATCTCAGAACGTCTGGGTGATTTGGGAACGGAAGGGTCTTCGTCCTATTATCGCATCATTGGACCACTGGTGATGGTGGGTTATTCATTAACCCATATTGATGGGGTAGTAAGATTCGGCTCACTTTACGAATATGTTGCATCATTCGGAATCTTTAACGGTGCGGATGTCGGTAAAACCATAGACAATGGTCTGTATCTGTTAATTATTTATTTTTCGTGGTTCGCCGTACTGTTGACCCTGTGGTATCTGTTTAAAGTTTTCAAAATGATGATTAACGCGTTTGGTGATAACCAGAACTTTCGCGTTCAGCTTTATCTTTTTACTCCGGTGTCGCTGTTTTTTACCGGGTCAATATTTAGCCCGGAATATGCTTTCTTGATTGTCTGTCCGTTTATTCTGCGCAAGGCGCTTAATATTACGAACGTATGACGAAATGAGGTGATTTATGTTTCTTAGCGTCATTACTGTCGCTTTTCGTAATTACGAAGGGGTGGTAAAAACCTGGCGCTCGCTGCGCAACCTGGCGCGCGATCCAAGCCTCACCTTTGAGTGGATTGTGGTCGACGGCGGCTCGAACGATGGCACGGCGGAGTTTCTGGAAAAACTCAACGGTGAGTTCAACTTACGCTACATCAGCGAGAAAGATAAAGGCATCTACGATGCGATGAATAAAGGCATCAACATGGCACAAGGCCGTTATGCCATCTTCCTGAATTCGGGTGACATTTTCCATGATGACGTGGCGCTGTTTGCCCGTCAGCTGGCGCGCCAGAAAGAGGATGCCATGTATATTGGCGATGCACTGCTCGATTTTGGCGACGGACATAAAGTGTGCCGTAGCGCGAAGCCAGGCTGGTATATCTATCACAGCTTACCGGCCAGCCATCAGGCTATTTTCTTCCCGGTAAAAGGTCTGAAAAAACAGCCTTACGATTTGCAGTATAAAGTGTCTTCCGATTATGCACTGGCTGCCAGCCTGTACAAATCAGGTTACCCGTTCCGTCGAATTAAAGGGCTGGTATCTGAATTCTCAATGGGCGGCGTGTCAACGTCTAATAATCTGGAATTGTGCCAGGATGCCAAAAACGTACAGCGTAAAATATTACGCGTGCCGGCATTCTGGGCGGAATTGTCTTATTTATTACGCGTGCGCACCACGGGTAAAACGAAAGCCTTATATAACAAAGCCTGAATATAAGGAAACGTAATGCAGGATCTGAAAGGTTTCTCCGTACCGAAAGGTTTTCGGGGCGCGGGCGGTATTAAAGTGCAGCTGTGGTGGGCCGTTCAGGCCACCTTATTTGCCTGGTCTCCACAAATACTGTACCGCTGGCGAGCATTTTTATTGCGCCTGTTTGGCGCAAAAATAGGAAAAAACGTAGTCATCAGACCTTCGGTAAAAATTACCTATCCGTGGAAATTAACGCTTGGGGATTACGCCTGGGTAGGGGATGACGCGGTGTTATATACCCTGGGCGAGATTACGATTGGCGCAAATTCGGTGGTTTCACAGAAATGTTATTTGTGCACCGGCAGCCACGATTTTATGAGTCAGCATTTTGATATTACCGCTTCGCCTATTGTGATTGGCGAAAAATGCTGGCTGGCAACGGATGTTTTTGTTGCACCGGGTGTTTCTGTTGGCGATGGCACGGTAGTCGGTGCCCGCAGCAGCGTTTTTAAATCGCTACCGGCAAATAAAGTTTGCCGTGGCAACCCCGCAGTGGTGATACGCGAACGCGTTGAAACTGATTAAATTCATAAGTAGAGGAATATAAACATGTCTAAAGTCGCTCTCATCACCGGCGTTACCGGGCAGGATGGTTCTTACCTGGCAGAGTTCCTGCTGGAAAAAGGTTATGAAGTGCACGGTATTAAACGTCGTGCGTCTTCTTTCAACACCGAACGTGTGGATCATATCTATCAGGATCCTCACGCGGCGAACCCGAAATTCCACCTGCACTACGGCGACCTGACCGATACCTCCAACCTGACCCGTATCCTGCAGGAAGTGCAGCCGGATGAAGTGTACAACCTGGGCGCGATGAGCCACGTAGCGGTCTCCTTCGAGTCCCCGGAATACACCGCTGACGTTGATGCCATGGGTACGCTGCGTCTGCTGGAAGCGATCCGCTTCCTCGGCCTTGAGAAGAAAACTCGCTTCTACCAGGCATCCACCTCTGAGCTGTACGGTCTGGTGCAGGAAATCCCACAGAAAGAGACCACGCCGTTCTACCCGCGCTCTCCGTATGCGGTTGCAAAACTGTACGCCTACTGGATCACCGTGAACTACCGTGAATCCTACGGCATGTACGCCTGTAACGGCATCCTGTTCAACCACGAATCTCCACGTCGTGGCGAAACCTTCGTGACCCGCAAAATCACCCGCGCTATCGCCAACATCGCGCAGGGTCTGGAGTCTTGCCTGCACCTCGGCAACATGGATTCCCTGCGTGACTGGGGCCATGCCAAAGACTACGTGAAAATGCAGTGGATGATGCTGCAGCAGGAACAGCCAGAAGACTTCGTCATTGCGACCGGCGTGCAGTACTCCGTACGTCAGTTCGTTGAAATGGCCGCGGCACAGTTGGGCATCAAACTGCGCTTTGAAGGTACCGGCGTGGAAGAGAAAGGTATCGTTGTGTCCGTGACCGGCCACGACGCACCGGGCGTGAAGCCAGGCGACGTGATTGTGCAGGTTGACCCGCGCTACTTCCGTCCTGCTGAAGTAGAAACCCTGCTGGGCGACCCAACCAAAGCGCACGAGAAGCTGGGCTGGAAACCAGAAATCACTCTGCAGGAGATGGTTTCCGAGATGGTTGCCAAAGATCTTGAAGCAGCGAAAAAACACTCCCTGCTCAAGTCTCATGGCTACGAGGTTGCCATCGCGCTGGAGTCCTGAGAATGACAAAACAACGTATTTTTGTCGCCGGTCATCGCGGAATGGTGGGTTCCGCGATTGTGCGCCAGCTCGAGCAGCGCGGTGACGTAGAAGTGATTGTCCGCACCCGCGACGAGCTGAACCTGCTCGACAGCCGTGCGGTACAGGACTTCTTTGCTAACGAACGCATTGACCAGGTGTATCTGGCGGCGGCGAAGGTGGGCGGCATTGTTGCCAACAACACTTACCCGGCGGATTTCATCTACGAGAACATGATGATCGAGAGCAACATCATTCACGCGGCGCATCTGCACAACGTGAACAAGCTGCTGTTCCTCGGCTCATCCTGTATATACCCGAAAATGGCGAAGCAGCCGATCGCCGAAAGCGAGCTGCTGCAGGGCACGCTTGAAGCAACCAACGAGCCGTACGCGATTGCCAAGATTGCCGGGATCAAGCTGTGCGAGTCCTATAACCGTCAGTACAACCGCGACTATCGTTCGGTGATGCCGACCAACCTGTACGGACCGCACGACAATTTCCACCCGAGCAACTCGCACGTGATCCCGGCGCTGCTGCGCCGCTTCCACGAGGCGACCGCCGAGAACGCACCGGACGTGGTGGTGTGGGGCAGCGGTACGCCGATGCGTGAATTCCTGCACGTGGACGACATGGCTGCCGCCAGCATTCACGTGATGGAGCTGGATCGCGAAGTGTGGCAGGAGAACACCGAGCCGATGCTGTCGCATATCAACGTCGGTACCGGCGTGGACTGCACCATTCGCGAGCTGGCGCAAACCATCGCGCAGGTAGTGGGTTACAAAGGTCGCGTGGTGTTTGACGCCACCAAGCCGGACGGTACGCCGCGCAAGCTGCTGGACGTGACCCGTCTGCATCAGCTGGGCTGGTATCACGAGGTGTCACTGGAGCAGGGACTGGCCAGTACCTACCAGTGGTTCCTGGAAAACCAGCACCGCTTCCGGGGGTAACGATGTTTTTAAGTCAGGAAGATTTTGCCACGGTAGTGCGTTCCACTCCGCTCATCTCAATTGATTTGATCGTGGAGAACGAACGCGGCGAGTTCTTGCTGGGGAAACGAACCAACCGTCCTGCACAGGGCTTCTGGTTCGTGCCCGGCGGGCGCGTGCAGAAGGATGAGACGTTGAGCGATGCGTTTGAGCGTCTCACTCTGGCGGAACTGGGCCTGCAGCTGCCGATGGCGGCGGGCCAGTTTTACGGGGTCTGGCAGCACTTCTATGACGATAACTTTTCGGGCACCGGGTTCTCCACGCACTACATCGTGCTGGGGTTCCGCCTGAAGGTGAGTGAGGCAGACCTGCGTCTGCCTGATTCTCAGCATGACGACTACCGCTGGCAGACGCCAGAGGCGCTGCTGGCCAGCGACAATGTGCACGACAACAGCCGTGCCTATTTCCTGGCCGATCGTCAGTCCGGAGTGCCGGGCTTATGAAAATTTTAGTGTACGGAATCAACTACTCGCCGGAGCTAACCGGCATCGGGAAATACACCGGCGAGATGGTCGAGTGGATGGCGAGCCAGGGACATGACGTGCGGGTCATTACCGCGCCGCCGTACTACCCGGAATGGAAAGTCGGGGAGCGCTACTCAAGCTGGCGCTACCGTCGCGAAGAGGGTGCAGCGACCGTCTGGCGCTGCCCGCTGTATGTGCCTAAGCAGCCCTCGACGCTGAAACGGTTGATTCATCTCGGCAGCTTTGCCCTGAGCAGTTTCTTCCCGCTGATGGCGCAGCGCCGCTGGAAGCCGGATCGCATCATCGGCGTGGTGCCAACGCTGTTTTGCACGCCGGGCATGCGCCTGCTGGGCAAACTCTCCGGCGCGCGCACCCTGCTGCACATTCAGGATTATGAAGTTGACGCCATGCTGGGCCTGGGGATGGCAGGCAAAAGCAAGGGCGGCAAGGTGGCTAAGCTCGCCAGCGCGTTTGAGCGCAGTGGCTTACACAACGTGGATTACGTCTCAACGATTTCGCGCTCGATGATGAACAAGGCGCAGGAGAAGGGCGTCCCGGCGGAAAAGGTGATCTTCTTCCCGAACTGGTCCGAAGTGGCGCGTTTTCGCGACGTGACTGAGCAAGACGCTCAGGCGCTGCGCGCGCAGCTTGGCTTGCCTGAAGATCAAAAAATCATTCTTTACTCAGGCAACATCGGCGAAAAGCAGGGGCTGGAGAGTGTGATTGAAGCGGCCCAACTGCTGAACCAACATCCGTGGACGTTTGTGATTGTCGGGCAGGGTGGTGGAAAAGCGCGGCTGGAAAAAATGGTCGGCGAACGCGGCCTGACCAACGTGAAATTTTTCCCGCTTCAGTCTTACGAGGCACTGCCTGCGCTGCTGAAGATGGGTGACTGCCATCTGGTGGTGCAAAAACGCGGTGCCGCGGATGCGGTGCTGCCGTCCAAGCTGACCAACATTCTGGCAGTGGGCGGCAACGCGGTGATTACGGCAGAAGCCGAAACAGAATTAGGCCAGCTGTGTGACAGCTATCCGGGCATTGCCGTGTGCGTGGAGCCGGAATCGGTCCCGGCGCTGGTCACCGGAATTGAGCAGGCACTTGCCATGCCAAAAGTGAACACGGTGGCACGTGAATATGCCGAACGCACGCTCGAGAAAGAGAACGTGCTGAGCCAATTTATTGCAGATATACGGGGATAAATCATGAGTCAAACCACTTTGTATCCGGTTGTGATGGCTGGTGGCTCTGGTAGCCGGTTGTGGCCGCTGTCCCGCGTGCTCTATCCAAAACAGTTCCTCTGTCTGAAAGGGGATCTCACCATGCTGCAGACGACGGTAAACCGTCTGCACGGCGTTGAGTGTGAAAGCCCGGTGGTGATTTGTAACGAACAGCACCGCTTTATTGTTGCCGAGCAGCTGCGCCAGCTGAACAAACTTACTGAAAACATCATTCTGGAGCCTGCCGGTCGTAACACCGCGCCTGCGATCGCCCTGGCGGCGCTGGCGGCAAAACGTAGCAGCCCGGACTGTGACCCGCTGATGCTGGTTCTGGCGGCAGACCACGTTATCCAGCAGGAAGACGCATTCCGCGACGCGGTGCGTGCGGCCATTCCTTACGCCGAAAGCGGCAAACTGGTGACCTTCGGCATCGTGCCGGATCTGCCGGAAACCGGCTACGGCTACATCCGTCGCGGCAGCGTGGCGCTGGGTGAAGGCGACAGCGTGGCGTTTGACGTGGCGCAGTTTGTCGAAAAACCGAATCTTGAAACCGCGCAGGCCTACGTTGCCAGCGGTGAGTATTACTGGAACAGCGGGATGTTCCTGTTCCGCGCCGGACGCTATCTGGAAGAGCTGCGCAAATACCGCCCGGATATTCTGAACGCCTGCGAGAAAGCGATGGCGGTGGTGGACCCGGATCTCGACTTCATCCGCGTGGATGAAGAGGCGTTCCTCGCCTGCCCGGAAGAGTCCATTGACTACGCGGTGATGGAGCGCACGGCAGATGCCGTTGTGGTGCCGATGGATGCGGGCTGGAGCGATGTGGGCTCCTGGTCCTCCCTGTGGGAGATCAGCGCCCATACCCCGGAGGGTAACGTCCATCACGGCGATGTCATTAGCCACAAAACGGAAAACAGCTACGTCTACGCCGAGTCCGGCCTGGTCACCACGGTCGGGGTGAAAGATCTGGTGGTTGTCCAGACCAAAGACGCCGTGCTGATTGCCGACCGTAACGCCGTGCAGGACGTTAAAAAAGTGGTGGAGAAAATTAAGGCGGATGGTCGCCACGAGCACCATATTCACCGCGAAGTGTACCGTCCGTGGGGGAAATATGACTCCATTGATTCCGGTGACCGCTATCAGGTGAAACGCATCACCGTGAAGCCGGGCGAGGGGCTGTCGGTACAGATGCACCATCACCGCGCCGAGCACTGGGTGGTGGTGGCGGGTACCGCCAAAGTCACTATCGACGGTGAAGTCAAACTGCTGGGTGAAAACGAGTCCATTTATATTCCGCTGGGGGCGACGCACTGTCTGGAGAACCCGGGGAAAATTCCTCTCGACTTAATTGAGGTGCGTTCCGGCTCGTATCTGGAAGAGGACGATATCGTGCGCTTCCAGGACCGCTACGGGCGGGTGTAGCACTCTGCATTATGCCCGGTGGCGCTGCGCTTACCGGGCCTACGAATGACAAAAAAATTAATTTGGCCATTTAGTGGTCAGGGCCGACTGTTGCCTGAAAAAGGGGTCATCATGGAAAAATTAACATGTTTTAAAGCCTACGATATTCGCGGCAAGCTGGGCGAAGAGCTGAATGAAGACATTGCGTGGCGCATTGGCCGCGCGTACGGCGAATATTTAAAACCGCAGACCATCGTGCTGGGCGGCGACGTGCGTCTGACCAGCGAATCCCTGAAGCTGGCCCTGGCGAAAGGGCTGCAGGACGCGGGCGTGGACGTGCTGGACATCGGTCTTTCCGGCACCGAAGAGATTTACTTTGCCACCTTCCACCTGGGCGTGGACGGCGGTATCGAAGTGACGGCCAGCCACAACCCGATGGACTACAACGGCATGAAGCTGGTGCGCAAGGGCGCACGCCCTATCAGCGGCGACACCGGCCTGCGCGACGTGCAGCGTCTGGCGGAAGCCAACGACTTCCCGCCGGTGAACGAGGCTAAGCGCGGCAGCTACAAAAAAATCAACCTGCAGAAAGAGTACATCGACCACCTGCTGGGCTACATCAACGTGGCGAACCTCAAGCCGCTGAAGCTGGTGATCAACTCCGGTAACGGCGCGGCCGGCCCGGTTGTCGATGCCCTTGAAGCGCGCTTTAAGGCGCTGAATGTTCCAGTGACCTTCGTGAAAGTGCACAACACCCCGGACGGCAACTTCCCGAACGGTATTCCTAACCCGCTGCTGCCGGAGTGCCGCGACGACACCCGCAACGCGGTAATTGAGCACGGTGCGGACATGGGCATCGCCTTTGACGGTGATTTTGACCGCTGCTTCCTGTTCGACGAGAAAGGGCAGTTCATCGAGGGGTATTACATTGTCGGGCTGCTGGCGGAAGCGTTCCTCGAGAAAAACCCGGGCGCGAAAATCATTCATGACCCGCGCCTTTCCTGGAACACCGTCGACGTGGTGTCCGCGGCGGGCGGCACGCCGGTGATGTCCAAAACCGGCCACGCCTTCATCAAAGAGCGCATGCGCGAAGAAGACGCCATCTACGGCGGCGAGATGAGCGCCCACCACTACTTCCGTGATTTTGCCTACTGCGACAGCGGGATGATCCCGTGGCTGCTGGTCACCGAGCTGCTGTGCCTGAAGGGGCAGACGCTGGGCGAGCTGGTGCGTGACCGCATGGCGGCGTTCCCGGCGAGCGGGGAGATCAACAGCAAGCTGGCGCAGCCGGCCGAGGCCATTGCCCGCGTGGAGCAGCACTTTGCGATCCACGCGCTGGAAATTGACCGTACGGACGGCATCAGCATGGCGTTCCCGCAGTGGCGCTTTAACCTGCGCTCGTCCAACACCGAGCCGGTGGTGCGCCTGAACGTGGAGTCCCGTGCTGATACCGCGCTGATGGAAGCCCGAACGAAGGACATTCTGGCGCTGTTGAATCAGTAATAATTGCCCCTCCCGGTGGGAGGGGGAACCGAATACAGGAACAACGATGACGAATCTAAAAAAACGCGAACGAGCGAGAACGAATGCATCGTTAATCTCTATGGTGCAGCGTTTTTCTGATATCACCATCATGGTCGGTGGATTGTGGGCGGTGTGTCGGATCAGCGGGCTGCCGTTCTTATATATGCATCTGCTGATGGCCCTGATTGCGCTGGTCGTGTTTCAAATGATCGGCGGAATGACCGATTTCTACCGCTCGTGGCGCGGCGTCAAAATGACCACCGAACTGATGCTGCTGCTGCAGAACTGGACCTTGAGCCTGATCTTCAGCGCAGGCCTGGTGGCATTCAGCCATGATTTTGACAATCGCCTCGTCACCTATCTCTGCTGGTATCTGTTAACCAGCGTCGGCATGGTGGTGTGCCGCTCCCTGATCCGCTTTGGTGCGGGCTGGCTGCGTAACCGGGGTTATAACCGTCGCTTCGTTGCCGTGGCGGGCGATCTGCCGGTCGGGAAGGTACTGCTCGACAGCTTCCGCAAAGAGCCGTGGTTAGGTTTTGAAGTGGTGGGGATCTATCACGACGCGAAGCCGGGTGGCGTGCCTGCGGACTGGGCGGGTAATTACGACCAGCTTATTGAAGACGCGAAAGCCGGCAAAATTCACAACGTCTACATTGCCATGCAGATGAGAGACGAATCCCGCATTAAGCAACTGATGCGCGAGCTGGCGGACACCACCTGCTCCGTGATCCTGATCCCGGACGTGTTTACCTTCAACATCCTTCACTCCCGCATTGAAGAGGTGAACGGCGTGCCGGTGGTACCGCTATACGACACGCCGCTGTCGGGCATTAACCGCGTGCTGAAGCGCGTGGAAGATATCGTGCTCTCTTCACTGATCCTGCTGCTGATTTCGCCTGTTCTGTGCTGCATTGCCCTGGCGGTGAAGCTGAGCTCTCCCGGCCCGGTTATCTTCCGCCAGACCCGCTACGGTATGGACGGCAAGCCGATTATGGTGTGGAAGTTCCGCTCCATGAAGGTGATGGAAAACGACAAAGTGGTGACCCAGGCAACGCAGAACGATCCGCGCGTGACCCGCGTGGGGAACTTCCTGCGCCGCACCTCGCTGGATGAACTGCCGCAGTTTATCAACGTCTTTACCGGCGGCATGTCGATTGTTGGCCCGCGTCCGCACGCGGTGGCGCACAACGAGCAGTATCGCTCGCTGATTGAGGGCTACATGCTGCGCCATAAGGTGAAGCCGGGCATCACCGGTTGGGCGCAGATCAACGGCTGGCGCGGCGAAACCGACACGCTGGAAAAAATGGAAAAACGTATCGAATTCGATCTGGAGTACATCCGCGAATGGAGCATCTGGTTCGATATCAAGATTGTTTTTCTGACCATCTTCAAAGGTTTCGTGAACAAAGCGGCGTACTAAGATGAGCTTACGTGAAAAAACCATCAGCGGGGCGAAGTGGTCAGCGATGGCGACCATCGTCATCATTGGCCTCGGTCTGGTGCAGATGACCGTGCTGGCGCGCATTATCGATAATCACCAGTTCGGCCTGCTGACCGTCTCGCTGGTGATTATCGCGCTGGCCGATACGCTGTCTGATTTTGGTATCGCCAACTCGATTATCCAGCGCAAAGAGATTAGCCATCTGGAGCTGACCACGCTCTACTGGCTGAACGTGGGGCTGGGGATTTTCGTGTTTGTGCTGGTGTTCCTGCTGAGCGATACCATCGCCAGCGTGCTGCACAACCCGGATCTCGCTCCGCTGATGCGCACGCTGTCGTTTGCTTTCGTGGTGATCCCGCACGGACAGCAGTTCCGCGCGCTGATGCAGAAAGAGCTTGAGTTCAACAAGATCGGCATGATTGAGACCAGCGCCGTTCTGGCGGGCTTTACCTTCACCGTGGTGAGCGCCCATTTCTGGCCGCTGGCGATGACCGCTATTCTGGGATACCTGGTTAACTCTGCCGTACGTACGCTGCTGTTCGGCTACTTTGGCCGCAAGATCTACCGTCCGGGGCTGCATTTCTCGCTGGCGTCCGTCTCGTCCAACCTGCGCTTTGGCGCGTGGCTGACGGCGGACAGCATCATCAACTATGTGAATACCAACCTGTCGACGCTGGTGCTGGCGCGTATTCTTGGCGCGAGCGTGGCGGGGGGCTACAACCTGGCCTACAACGTCGCGGTGGTGCCGCCGATGAAGCTGAACCCTATTATCACCCGCGTCCTGTTCCCGGCGTTTGCCAAGATCCAGGACGACACCGAGAAGCTGCGCGTCAACTTCTACAAGCTGCTTTCCGTGGTGGGGATTATTAACTTCCCGGTGCTGCTGGGGCTGATGGTGGTGTCCAGCAACTTCGTGCCGCTGGTGTTTGGTGAAAAGTGGAACGGTATCATTCCGATCCTGCAGCTGCTGTGCGTGGTAGGGCTGCTGCGCTCCGTGGGGAATCCAATTGGGTCCCTGCTGATGGCAAAAGCGCGCGTGGACATCAGCTTTAAGTTCAACGTGTTCAAAACCTTCCTGTTTATTCCGGCGATTATCGTCGGCGGGCATATGGCGGGCGCCATCGGCGTGACGCTGGGCTTCCTGCTGGTGCAGATCGTCAATACCGTTCTGAGCTACTTCATCATGATCAAGCCGGTGCTGGGTTCCAGCTACCGTCAGTACATCCTGAGCCTGTGGCTGCCGTTCTATCTCTCATTGCCAACCCTGGCGGTGAGCTACGGCCTGGGCATCATCCTCAGCGGCCATCTGCCGCTGGCCGCGCTGCTGGCGGTGCAGGTTGCCGCGGGGGCGCTGGCCTTCGTCGTGATGATCGTACTTTCTCGCAATGCGCTGGTGGTAGAGATGAAGCGCCAGTTTTGCCGTAACGAAAAAATGAAAACGCTGCTTCGCGCAGGCTAGTTATTTAAGAGGCCATTATGAAATTATTAATTCTTGGCAACCACACCTGCGGCAACCGTGGCGACAGCGCCATCCTGCGCGGTTTACTGGATGCAATTAACACCCTTAAGCCTGAGACCGAAGTGGACGTGATGAGCCGTTATCCGGTCAGCTCATCCTGGTTACTGAACCGCCCGGTGATGGGCGACCCGCTCTACAGCCAGATGAAACAGCATAACAACGCCGCGGGCGTGATGGGCCGCGTGAAGAAAGTGCTGCGTCGTCGCTATCAGCACCAGGTGCTGCTTTCCCGTGTGACCGATACCGGCAAGCTGCGCAACATCGCTATCGCGCAGGGCTTTACCGACTTTGTTCGCCTGCTGTCCGGCTATGACGCCATTATCCAGGTCGGCGGTTCGTTCTTCGTCGATCTCTACGGCGTGCCGCAGTTTGAGCATGCGCTGTGCACGTTCATGGCGAAAAAACCGCTGTTTATGATTGGCCACAGCGTCGGGCCATTCCAGGATCCGCAGTTTAACCAGCTGGCGAACTATGTGTTTGGCCACTGCGATGCGTTGATCCTGCGCGAGTCGGTCAGCCTCGACATGATGAAGCGCAGCGAAATTGACACGTCGAAAGTTGAGCACGGCGTGGACACCGCCTGGCTGGTGGATCACCAGGAAGACAGCTTCCAGGCGAGCTACGCGGTGCAGCACTGGCTCGACGTGGCGGCGAAACAGAAAACCGTCGCAATCACCCTGCGCGAGCTGGCGCCCTTTGATAAACGTTTAGGCACGACGCAGGCGGCGTATGAGAAAGCCTTCGCCGACGTGGTGAACCGCGTGCTGGACAGCGGTTACCAGGTGCTGGCGCTCTCAACCTGCACCGGTATCGACAGTTACAACAAAGACGACCGTATGGTGGCGCTGAACCTGCGCAATCTTGTGAACGATCCGTCCCGCTATCACGTGGTGATGGACGAACTGAACGACCTGGAGATGGGCAAGCTGCTCTCCGCCTGCGACCTGACGGTGGGCACCCGTCTGCACTCCGCCATTATCTCCATGAACTTCGGCACGCCGGCCATTGCCATTAACTATGAGCACAAGTCCGCCGGGATTATGCAGCAACTCGGTATGCCGGAAATGGCGGTGGATATTCGTCATCTGCTGGACGGATCGCTCGGTGCGATGGTGGGGGACACGCTCGGCCAACTGCCTGCGATCAATGAACGTCTGGCGGTGGCGGTGAAAGCCGAGCGCGAGAAGGGCATTGGGATGGTGAAATCGGTACTCGATCGCGTACGGGAGGGGAAATGAAGGTTGGTTTCTTCTTACTGAAATTTCCGCTGTCGTCCGAAACGTTTGTTCTGAACCAAATCACCGCGTTTATCGATATGGGATATGACGTGGAGATTATCGCCCTGCAAAAGGGCGATACCCAAAACACCCATGCGGCGTATACCCAGTATGGGCTGGAGGCGAAAACCCGCTGGCTGCAGGATGAGCCGTCCGGGAAGCTGAGCAAGCTGCGCCACCGGGCCAGCCAGACCTTACGCGGGATCCACCGCGCATCGACGTGGCGGGCGCTGAATGTTTCCCGCTATGGGGCGGAGTCACGCAATCTGATCCTGTCGGCCATCTGCGGGCAAACGGCGCAGCCGTATCGTGCCGACGTGTTTATCGCCCACTTTGGCCCGGCGGGCGTCACCGCCGCGAAGCTGCGTGAACTGGGGGTGATTGACGGTAAAATTGCGACCATCTTCCACGGTATCGACATCTCCAGCCGTGAAGTGCTTAACCACTACACCCCGGAGTATCAGCAGCTTTTCCGACGCGGCGACATGATGCTGCCGATCAGCGACCTGTGGGCCGGACGGCTGAAAAACATGGGCTGTCCGGGAGAGAAAATTGCCGTTTCGCGTATGGGCGTGGATTTAACGCGCTTCACGCGTCGTCCTGTAAAGGTGCCGGGAACACCGCTGCAGATCATCTCCGTCGCGCGTCTGACCGAGAAGAAAGGGCTGCATGTGGCGATTGAAGCCTGCCGCCAGCTGAAAGCGCGCGGGGTGGATTTCCACTACCGCATTCTCGGGATTGGGCCGTGGGAGCGTCGTCTGCGCACGCTTATCGAACAGTATCAGCTGGAAGATGTCGTAGAGATGCCCGGCTTCAAGCCGAGCCACGAGGTCAAGGCCATGCTCGACGAGGCAGATGTGTTTCTGCTGCCCTCCGTAACGGGTGCCGATGGTGATATGGAAGGCATTCCGGTGGCGCTGATGGAGGCGATGGCCGTAGGTATTCCTGTGGTATCGACCCTGCACAGCGGGATCCCGGAGCTGATTAAGTCTGACCATTCCGGCTGGCTGGTGCCGGAGAATAACGCGATAGCCCTTGCGGACCGATTAGCTGCCTTCAGCGACATCGACCAGCAGACGCTAGAGCCCTTGCTTCATAATGCACGGCAAAAAGTTGAAACCGATTTTAACCAGCAGGTGATTAATCGCCAGTTAGCGAGCCTGCTGCAAACGTTGTAACGCCGAGGATGTATGCTGAAAAAGATTACCCGACGCACCTTTGTCTCTTCTCTGTCCGTTCTGGCGGCCACGCCGCTGCTGTCGTCACGCATTGCGCGAGCGGCTGCTGGAAAAACGGTCTCTGTTAATCAGTACAATAACAACGACTGGATCGCCGCCTTTAAGCAGGCGTTTACTGATGGCGACACGGTTGTGGTCCCTGCCGGGCTCACCTGCGAAAACATCAACACGGGTATTTTCATTCCCGACGGTAAAACGCTGCTGATCCGCGGGGCGTTAACCGGTAACGGGCGCGGCCGCTTTGTGCTTCAGGAAGGCAGCAAAGTGATAGGTGAAGGAGGGGGCCGCACGGAGAACATTACGCTCGACGTTCGCGGCTCTGACTGCGTTATCAAAGGGCTGGCCATGAGCGGGTTTGGCCCGGTGACGCAGATCTACATCGGCGGCAAGAAACCCAGCGTGATGCGCAATTTGCTGATTGATAACATCAGCGTAAGCCAGGCCAACTACGCCATCCTGCGTCAGGGTTTCCATAACCAGGTGGACGGAGCGCGCATCACCAACAGCAAATTTAGTCACCTGCAGGGCGATGCGATCGAGTGGAACGTCGCCATCAACGATCGCAATATCCTGATCTCCGATCATGTCATCGACAACATCAACTGCACCAACGGCAAGATCAACTGGGGCATCGGCATTGGCCTCGCCGGCAGCACCTACGATAATGACTATCCGGAGAAGCAAACCGTCAAGAACTTCGTGGTGGCCAACATTACCGGCAGCAACTGTCGCCAGCTGGTGCATGTTGAAAACGGCAAACATTTTGTTATCCGCAATATTAAGGCCAAAAATATTACTCCCGACTTCAGTAAAAAGGCGGGAATAGACAACGCCACGGTGGCCATTTATGGCTGTGATAATTTCATTATTGATAATGTCGATATGGTGAACAGTGCCGGAATGTTAATTGGCTATGGGGTGATAAAAGGCGATTATTTGTCCATCCCGCAGAACTTCAAGCTCAACAATATTCGCCTCGATAACCGCCAGCTTGCCTATAAATTGCGTGGAATACAGATTTCATCCGGTAACGCGACCTCGTTTGTGGCGATAACCAACGTGGATATGCAGCGTGCTACGCTTGAACTGCACAACAAGCCGCAACATCTTTTTTTACGCAACATCAATGTGATGCAGGAAGCCGCTGTAGGGCCCGCCCTGAAGATCAACTTCGACCTGCGCAAGGATGTGCGGGGTAAATTTATGGCGAAAGACGAGACGCTGCTGTCGCTGGCGAACATAAAAGCCGTTAATGAGAAGGGGCAAAGCTCGGTGGATATTGACCGTGTCGACCAGCAGGTGGTGAATGTGGAAAGGCTGAACTTTGCGCTTCCTTCCTTCAGGAAGTAAGTCTTGACATCATATCTCATTGAGTGCGCGGTAACCCCTAAAATTTGTTACTGAACTCAGCGATTTTAGGGTTTATAATCCGTGCCACATTTTCGTCAGTTCTGTCTTATCATTAGCGATACCTCAGGGAATGCAGAGATTACCGGAGGTTTGCCAAACACAAATGCACTGAGTGGTTTATGAACGATAAAGTTTTGTTTATTGGCGCGTCCGGCTTCGTTGGGACTCGTTTGATCGAGATTTCTAAGGCTGAGTTTGATGTCACCAACTTCGACAAACAGCAAAGCCATTTCTACCCTGAGATTACTGTTTCCGGAGATGTACGTAATCAGGAGCAACTCGATCAGGCGCTTGCCGGTTTCGACACGGTGGTATTGCTCGCCGCCGAGCATCGTGATGATGTCAGCCCAACGTCGCTCTACTATGATGTAAACGTTCAGGGTACACGTAATGTACTGGCAGCGATGGAAAAAAATAATG
Organism: Enterobacter pseudoroggenkampii; assembly: GCF_026420145.1. Classification (NCBI taxonomy): domain Bacteria; kingdom Pseudomonadati; phylum Pseudomonadota; class Gammaproteobacteria; order Enterobacterales; family Enterobacteriaceae; genus Enterobacter; species Enterobacter pseudoroggenkampii. The sequence goes on along the minus strand of NZ_JAPMLV010000001.1, from coordinate 2,217,505 downwards.
TTAAGAACATTATTTTTACCAGCTCAGTTGCTGTTTATGGTCTCAATAAAGTCAATCCTGACGAATCTCACCCGCACGATCCTTTTAACCACTATGGTAAAAGTAAGTGGCAGGCGGAAGAGGTGCTGCGTGAATGGTTCAACAAAGCTCCAGAAGAGCGATCTCTGACAATTGTTCGTCCAACGGTCATTTTTGGTGAACGCAATCGTGGCAATGTCTTCAATCTTCTTAAGCAAATTGCGGGTGGCAAATTCGCAATGGTGGGGGCCGGAACTAACTACAAGTCCATGGCTTATGTCGGCAATATTGTGGAGTTTATCAAATTCCGATTGAGCAACGTCAAACCTGGCTACGATGTATACAATTATGTCGATAAGCCCGATCTGAATATGAATCAGCTGGTTGCTGAGGTGGAAAAGAGCCTTAGCAAAAAAATCCCATCAGTTCATCTCCCTTATCCTTTAGGTATGCTTGGTGGCTTTTGTTTTGATATTCTTAGCAAAGTGACTGGTAAAAAGTATGCGATCAGTTCCGTTCGTGTCAAAAAATTCTGTGCCACCACTCAATTTGATGCCACGAAAGTACACACATCAGGTTTTAAAGCGCCTTATACCTTATCTCAAGGGCTGGACCGTACGTTGAAGTATGAGTTCGTTCATGAGAAGAAAGATGACATCACGTTCGTTTCTGAATAGCGGCTGCTGATCTGGGATTTGTCGGAAACAGACTCTACGGCTTCTTTATTGATAGGGTTTTTGACGATTCTGGGTCACACTTATAGCGTAATGAACTTAAGTAATCAGCGTTCTGAACTAAACGTGATTTGCATTCGACGCAGTAGACTTTCTTTATCAGGCATTTTTCCTGACACGGTTTATACTTCGTCAACCATTTTAAGGTGGAAGAGATAATGATCAATTTGAAAGCAGTCATTCCGGTAGCAGGTCTGGGCATGCATATGCTGCCAGCCACAAAAGCCATTCCAAAAGAGATGCTGCCGATCGTCGATAAGCCAATGATTCAGTACATTGTCGATGAGATTGTTGCTGCAGGGATCAAAGAAATCGTCCTGGTTACCCACTCGTCTAAGAACGCGGTTGAAAACCACTTCGACACCTCTTACGAACTCGAAGCGTTGCTGGAGCAGCGAGTCAAACGCCAGCTGCTAGCGGAAGTTCAGTCTATTTGTCCTCCAGGCGTGACTATTATGAACGTGCGCCAGGCGCAGCCGCTGGGTCTCGGCCACTCGATTTTGTGTGCCCGTCCAGTGGTGGGCGATAACCCGTTCATCGTTGTGCTGCCGGACATCATCATTGATAACGCTTCTGCCGATCCGCTACGTTACAACCTGGCGGCAATGGTGGCACGTTTCAATGAAACAGGGCGTAGCCAGGTCCTGGCTAAACGCATGAAAGGCGATCTCTCTGAGTACTCCGTAATTCAGACGAAAGAAGCGCTTGAGACGGAAGGGCAGGTGAGCCGCATCGTCGAGTTCATTGAAAAACCGGATCAGCCACAGACGCTTGATTCGGACCTGATGGCGGTTGGCCGTTATGTTCTGAACGCAGATATATGGGCGGAACTTGAAAAAACCGAGCCAGGCGCCTGGGACCGCATCCAACTGACCGACGCGATTGCTGAGTTAGCGAAGAAGCAGTCCGTGGACGCCATGCTGATGACCGGCGATAGCTATGACTGCGGTAAGAAAATGGGGTATATGCAGGCGTTTGTAAATTATGGGCTGCGTAACCTGAAAGAAGGGGCGAAGTTCAGAAGCCGTATTGAAAAGTTGCTGGCTAATAACGACTGATATTCCTGCCACGGCTTGAACCAGCGGCAGTCATCATTAAGGTGTGTTGAAGCATATCCATAATGATGACTGCCGTTTTTCGTTATTAATACTAATGATAACATTGAGTTATCTGATTCAAGCCTGAGCAGGTTTGTAGCGATTTGTGCTTGTTTCTAAGGTCGTTTAGGACGACAATTAACGCCAGTTTTTGTCTGTATCCAGACAAGAAAAATCATTTAATCAAACACCGCTCAGTACACTGGTAGCTGTTAAGCCAGGGGCGGTAGCGTGCTCAATTTCTGAAACGTTTCTAAATGGTCAGGTTTCAGAGCGTCAGTATCCAGACATTTCCAACAGACGGAACAGATAACGTGAAAATTCTTGTGACGGGCGGTGCCGGCTTTATCGGCTCAGCAGTTGTACGACATATTATTAAAAATACCCAGGACGACGTCGTCAATGTGGATAAGCTGACCTATGCCGGTAATCTTGAGTCGCTTAGTGAAGTCAGCGAAAGCGACCGCTATGCCTTTGAACATGCAGATATTTGCGACAAAGACGCTATGGATCGCATTTTCGCAAAACACAAGCCTGATGCGGTGATGCACCTGGCAGCTGAAAGTCACGTCGATCGTTCAATTACCGGCCCGGCTGCGTTTATCGAAACCAATATCGTCGGCACCTATGTGCTTCTGGAAGCCGCTCGAGCGTACTGGTCTACGTTGGATGAGCAGGCGAAGAAAACGTTTCGTTTCCATCACATCTCTACCGACGAAGTGTATGGTGATTTACCGCATCCTGATGAACATCCGGAATCAACTGAGCTGCCACTCTTCACAGAAACCACCGCGTATGCACCAAGCAGCCCGTATTCAGCGTCGAAAGCCTCCAGTGACCATCTCGTGCGTGCCTGGCTTCGTACCTACGGTTTCCCGACTATCGTCACCAACTGTTCGAATAACTACGGCCCGTACCATTTCCCGGAAAAACTGATCCCGTTGGTTATTCTGAATGCGCTGGAAGGTAAAGCTCTGCCAATTTACGGTAAAGGCGATCAAATCCGTGACTGGCTGTATGTAGAAGATCATGCGCGTGCACTCTACACCGTTGTCACTCAAGGGAAACCGGGTGAAACATACAACATTGGCGGCCATAACGAGAAGCAGAACCTGGACGTGGTCCATACGATTTGCGATCTGTTGGATGAAATTGTACCTAAAGGGACATCTTACCGCAGTCAGATCCGTTATGTAGCTGATCGCCCAGGCCATGACAGAAGATATGCAATCGATGCGCACAAAATAGCTGAAGAATTAGGCTGGAAACCACAAGAGACTTTTTACAGTGGCATTCGTAAAACGGTTGAATGGTATCTCAATAATCAAGGGTGGATCAATAATGTGAAAAGTGGTGCTTACACATCTTGGTTATCAAAACAATATGGAGATAATGAATGAAGGGTATAATTCTCGCTGGTGGCTCTGGTACCAGGCTGTATCCTGTAACTTTGGGAGTATCTAAACAACTTCTTCCCGTTTATGATAAACCAATGATTTATTATCCCTTGTCCGTTTTAATGCTGGCAGGTATCAAAGATATACTTATAATAACAACACCTGAAGATCAGAGCGGTTTTGTAAGACTTTTGGGGGATGGCAGTCAATTTGGTATTAATTTGAGTTACGCTATTCAACCAAATCCTGATGGTTTGGCACAGGCCTTCATTATAGGTGAGAATTTTATTGGGCAAGAGCCAGTCTGTTTAGTATTAGGCGATAATATTTTCTTCGGACAAGGATTCACACCTAAATTACAGCTGGCGAGTAGTAGAATAAGTGGGGCAACAGTCTTCGGCTACCAAGTCATGGATCCACAGCGGTTCGGTGTGGTTGAATTTAATAGTGATTTCAAGGCAATAAGTATAGAGGAAAAACCAGCTCAGCCTAAGTCTAATTGGGCGGTGACGGGACTCTATTTTTATGACAATAACGTCATTGATATTGCAAAAAATATAAAACCGTCGGCAAGAGGCGAGTTAGAAATAACAACAGTCAATGAAATTTACCTTAACAATAATAATTTAAATGTCGAATTGTTAGGTCGCGGTTTTGCATGGCTTGATACCGGCACCCATGATAGTTTAATTGAGGCCGGAAGTTTTGTCGAAACAGTTCAAAAACGTCAGGGTATGATGGTAGCTTGTCCAGAAGAGATTGCCTGGCGAAATGGATGGTTAAATGATGAGACCCTTACGGCTATTGGTTCTAAATTAGCAAAAAACCATTATGGACAGTATTTATTAAAATTAGTAAAAGGGCATTAAAATACAATGAATTTGATTCAGCTAAACAAAAAAGGTGATGACAGGGGTGCATTGGTAGTTATTGAGCAAGAAAAAGACATACCGCTTGATATCAAGCGGGTCTACTACATGTTTGATACGACACCAGGCGTCAGAAGAGGCTTTCATGCCCATAAAAAACTAACGCAAATAGCTGTTCCTGTTAAGGGATCTTGTAAGTTCTTGCTTGATGATGGAAAACAAGTTGAGCATGTGCTTTTGGATTCACCGACGGTTGGATTAATAATCGAACCCATGGTTTGGCATGAAATGTATGATTTCAGCGACGATTGTGTCTTAATGGTTCTGGCCGATGATTATTATGATGAAAGTGATTATATTCGAGACTATGCTTCTTTCAAAGCGATCACTGACCTCAAAAATTAAAACGACTAGGGTTAGTGAAAAGCCAACATTAAAAAAATTTACTTTTTGATATACAGTACAAATTATAGGGTGTGTTATTAAATGATTAAATTTCTTGATCTTCAAAAAATAAATCAGGTTTATCATGCGGAGTTAATGAGTGCATTCGAATCTGTGTTAGATTCGGGATGGTATGTAATGGGAAATCATCTCCAAAAGTTTGAGTCTGAATTTGCTAATTACTGTGGTGTTAAACACTGTATTGGTGTAGCGAACGGCTTAGAAGCCCTGGTGTTGGTTTTACGCGCCTGGAAAGAAATGGGTAAATTGCAAGAAGGTGACGAGGTTATCGTACCATCTAATACATATATTGCTTCTATTCTTGCAATATCTGAAAATAATTTAACTCCAATACTTGTAGAACCTGATGTAAATACTTTTAACTTATCTCTAGAAAATATAAAAGCAGCTGTTACGACAAAAACAAAAGTGATCCTTCCTGTTCATCTTTACGGTCAGATTTCACCGATGAAAGAAATACAGGAATATGCTGCTGCAAACAATATATTAGTTCTTGAGGATTGTGCGCAATCACAAGGAGCTGAGCAGTTTAAAATCAAGGCAGGCAGTTGGGGGGATGCAGGTGCGTTTAGTTTCTACCCGGGGAAAAATTTAGGTGCTCTGGGTGATGCTGGTGCGATCACAACGAATGATGATGGCTTAGCAGATACACTAAAAGCTCTTCGTAATTATGGCTCACATGTAAAATATCAAAATCTCTATAAAGGGGTAAATAGTCGACTGGATGAATTACAGGCAGCGCTTTTAAGCGTCAAATTACCAAATTTAGATAATGAAAATAAACGCAGAAGAGATATAGCTAAGAAATATCAAGAGAATATTACTAACAAAAATATTACTCTTCCAGTTCATCCTGACAATGATGTTTCACACGTATGGCATTTATATGTTATTAAAACAGTAAATAGGGATAGTCTTGTTAACTATTTGAATGATCAGGGAATACAAACCCTTGTACACTATCCGATACCTCCTCATCATCAAAAGGCTTACTCAGAAATTTCACATTTATCCTTACCTGTCTCAGAAATGTTGCATAATTCCGTACTCTCTTTGCCAATTTCGCCAGTTATGACCGATGATGAGGTCGACTTTGTCATTCAAAAAATAAATGGATGGCAAATTTGAATTTTGCAAAAGTAACTATTTTTAGCGGAATATTGACACTTCTGCGACTATTATGCGGTTTCGCGATATCAAAAGTTGTTGCAATATATACAGGTCCAGTGGGGATTGCGGGATTAGGGCAATTACAAAATCTGGTGACGTTCATAAATGGTTTTGTATCCTCTCAGGTTTCTCAGGGGATAAACAGATATTCCGCAGAAAATAAAAATGATTATGAAAGTGCAAAATACTACTGGAGAGCTGCCTTAAAGCTCTCTGTAGTAGCATGCCTGTTTATCATTTGCCTGGGGTGCATTCTATCAAGTAATATATCAATGCTTTTATTTTCAACGAAAGCTTATTATTGGATAGTCATACTTGCTTTGATTGTTGTACCGCTAAATGTTATAAATAATATATTCTTGGGTGTGCTCAATGGTCTTGGAGACCATTATAGGTTTTTTGTTGCTAATGGATGTGCTGTTGTTTTTTCTGCCATCTCTATGATGTTATTGGTATATCTTTTTGGGTTAAAGGGAGCATTGATTGCTGCGGCATTGAATAATGCAATTGCAGGCCTATGGCTTGTATTTGTAGTCATGAAATGCGATTGGTTCAAATATCATTTCTGGGTTGGTAAAACCACCTCGTCTCATATATCTGAAATGAGAAATTATTTTTTCATGGGCATAATTGGCGCACTGACCGGCCCTGTATCTCTCATTCTAGTGAGGACTATTTTAACCAAAGATTTTTCAGCAGAATATGCTGGCTATTGGCAGTCTGTATCGAAGTTATCTGAAGCTTACCTGGCAGTCCTGACAACCGCACTAACTGTATATTATTTCCCCAAAACAGCAGCCGCCAAGACAGTTAAAGAACATATTTCTGTTTTAAAAACAGGCAGTCTCATTGTTATTCCCTTTGCCTGCATGTTTGCTATGAGTATATTTTGGGGTAAAGAATATATATTGAAGATATTATTCAGTTCGGAATTTATTGCAGCAAAACAATTGTTCTTATTTCAGAATTTGGGTGATGTTTTCAGAATAACAAGTTGGTTATTTGCAACAGTGTTATTAGCTAAGGGATATTTTAAGATTAATGCTATACTGGAGATCACATTTTCAATCTTATTTCCCTTATTAACGTGGGGGTTAACAAAGTATTTCTCATTTACTGGGGTAAGCATTGCATACTGTATAACCTATTTAGGTTATTTAATAGTTTCTATACTTATATATATTGCTCATATTAAGAGGCTACAAAAGGTTAGTGATATAGCATGAGTCAAGAATATCCATATAAATGTTCAGTCATAACACCAGTATATAATGAAGAGCGAAATATTAATGCTTTTCTAAACATGCTGTGTGAAATATATGACCCTCAAATACAGTTCGTACTCATTGATGATGGTTCTACTGATAAAACATTTGAGATCATCTCTAATGACTCTTTTATACGTAATAATAAAAATATCAGGGTTATTAGCAAAAAAAATGGAGGTGCTGCAGAGGCGCGCCTTGTAGGGATTAATAACTCCGAAAGTAATTTTATTGTTTTTTGTGATTGCGATGACAAACTTGATCAATTTTCTATAAAAAAAGCATTGGCCGAATTTGAGAACAATAAAGAAATTGATCTGGCTTTATTTGATTATTATGTGTGTTCTACTCAAAAGGAGCCCACACGTTTTAACTACACAATTCAAAATTGGCCGATTTCTGGATATACTGCATTCGAGAATACAATTTCGTTATGGGGTATTCATGCGTTTGGTATATATCGGAAAGAGACGATTCTGGCTGGCTATAATGCAATCAAAAATATTGCTGGAGGTTTAGCTAATAATGTCAATGATGATGAGTTAATAGCTCGGATGGCTATGTTAAATGCCCGAAAAATTACTCTATCTGAAGGGAAGTATTATTATGCAGAAAACACACTTTCAACAACCAGAAGAGTTAATAGAAATTTGTTTAAAATGGCATTTACAGCTCAACGATTAGCAGACATCATCACCGATACTCCATCATTAAGCTTGTTAATTCCTGCCGTTCATTTGTATATGATCAGAGTTGCTACTAATTTAACAATAAAAAGGTCCCTCTGGCGAAAAAAAATAAATAATAAAAGTGAATGGGACCTGGCGGTTTCCAGTTTAATTCAGAAAGTTAAGCTTAAAAATATAATAGAAATTACTAAGCATAATAAAAAATTACTAACTTGGTCTCTCTTCAAGTTTATGGTACTTAAGGCTATATATGGATTTCGAAATGTTAAACCATGAAGAAATGGTGTCTATCGTAATAGTGACATATAATTCTGCTGATTTTATTGAAGAAACGCTAGATAGTTGTTTAAAACAGACTTATTCTAACATTGAAATTATAGTTTCTGATGATAACTCGGCAGATAATACTGTCAATTGTTGTAAACAATGGAATGAAAAAAATAATTCACAAGTTAAATTTAAAGTGATCACTAGTGAACTACGAGCTGGGATACCTGCTAATTGTAATAGAGGTGCGATGGCTTCATCTGGTAGCTGGATTAAGTTTTTAGGTGCAGATGATCTGTTAGAAGCTACAGCAATTGAAGATCTAATGGCTTCAAGAAAAAGTAATACCGGTATTGTGTTTTCCCGATTTGAAACATTTGGAGAAAATGTTTCAACTGAAGTTTTCCCATATTCCTTTACATGGAATTTAATAAAGAATAAGTCGGAACAAAATTCTAAATACTCAGACTGGCTCTTCTTACTTGGTTTTTCAAATGTTGCTCCAGGGGTAATGATATCCAGAGAAACATTTGACAAGTATCATGGGTATGATGAAAGTTATTACTTGCTAGAAGATTTACCTCTTTGGTATAAATTATTTTCGAATAATGAATGTATTTCATATTGTTCAGTAATAACTGTAAAGTATCGTATTCATCAAAACCAGGTAACGTCTTCGGGCATCAGCGAGTTATTAAAAAAAGATTTATTAAAGTTTAATGTTTCAGTAAGAAAAAGATACAAAGCTCCTTATGTTCATAACTTAATTCAGATCATAGCTAATTCCAATAAAAGATTGAGGTTCTTGAAATATATTGATCTTTTTCAATGGTATATATCTTTATATAATAGGTTATGTAAATAATGTTTATTTTATCGCAATGTATGCCGCTTCTGTTCTTGTCATTACTTTGGCCAAACTTTAAGGCTTCTTTAAAAAGAATAGTCGCTTATTCTTTGGTTTTTTTATTGGGCGTGGCTTACACCGCTTTTTACCTTAATGGAGAAGATTGGGTAAATTATTATGTAAACTTTTTCACTCGTGAAGGAACTGCATGGTTTGAGCCTGGATTTTATTTATTGTATTCATGCTTGTCATTCTTGTCTCATTATAACTTTGGCATCACAACGCTCCTGTTTTTCCTGTTGTCATTTGCTATACTTACTAAGTTTGTCCTTGATAATAAAGACTGTAATTTACCATTTTTTTTACTATTGCTTATTATTTGTTTTGGTAATACATTAATTTTAGAGCAGTTAAGACAGTTTGTTTCCGCAATATTAGCACTATGTGCATTAACTACTAGATTAAATTTAAACAAAAAAAAGTCTAATTTCTATCTTTTGCTTGCAATAGCATTTCATGCATCAGCAGTTATTGTCGGATGTGCATTTCTTTTGGCGAGCATAAAGAATTCTAAAGCTTTTATATTTATTTCTCTCTCTATAGCCTCCTTTCTTTTGCTGTTGCTGACCAGTGACTCTCTGGTGAATATAGGTGTGCAGTTACTGCCTGTTATTTTTCTCAAGATTAAAGTTTATCGTGAAATCACAGATTTAACATTACATGTTGGGCCTTCTCTTATTTTCTCAATTATTTACTTATTATATCAATTTAAAAACATTGGAGAGCTAAAATATACTGGAGATTATTCAGTTGTATTCTTAAAAAGACAGCTTTTCTTTGGAGGCTTGGTCTTCTTGGTCGGTATTTTTATACCTTTCATGTCACGAATGTCGACTTTTTTTATTATATTTTTATTTTATGATGTCGCGATTAATAACTACTTTAAATATTTTCAGATAGGTAGGAAAGTTGTGTTGAAGTTTGTGTTGGTTTTGTTTTATAGCTTATTTAGTATGGCTTCATATTTCAAAAACGATATAGCTCCTATTTCCTTTGATAACTTAACATTTAATTTCATCCCGTTTGTATTAAATGATGTCAACTATGATTCATTAGTATATGAAACCTATTTCAAAAATGCTCTGGTGACAAGCGAGCTCATATCGGATAAGTAATGATACCTATGAAAATAGCAATGATATTACCTAGCCTTGCAAAAAGTGGTCCTGGGATTCAAGTGGAAGCTTTGTGCAAACTGCTTACAGCACAGGGTTGTTATGTAGAAATATTTTATTTGCGTGAAAACACAAAGAACAAACTCAATTTTGTTGGGATAAAGAAAAATAGGGTGGATTTTTCTTTAGGTACCATTAATAAATTTCGTGGGTTCGATATTGTTCACAGCCATGGTTTTTTTCCTGATTTATTACTTGTATTGCTGCGCTGCTCTGGAGTTAGAGCAGCATTTGTAACAACAATGCATAACTTTCTTAAAGAGGATATATTTTCAAGATATAAACCAATGAAAGCAAGAATATCTGTCTTTTTATGGAAGCTTGTTCTCTCATTTATCCCTAATAAATTTGTATTCACATCGATAGCGAAAAATTATTACAGTTCTTTTTCAAATGGAGATGTTTATATTGTTAGCAGTGGAATCGATGTGTTAGCAGTTGAAAGTAAAATTGAGGAAAGCTCAGTTCTTGAAGATGAATATATTGAAGCCGCCGCCTCTTTAGTAAAACGAAATCTGAAAATTATTGGTTCAACTTCTATTATTACATCAGGGAAGCATCTGGATACCATCGTCCATGCCCTACCTTTTTTACCGAATCATGCCGCTATTTTTGTCGGCGGTGGTGCCAGGGAAAAAGAGTTAATAGATCTAGCCATTAGTTTGAAGGTTTATGATCGTTGCATATTTACTGGGTTTAGAGCAAACCCACTCCCTTATCTTAAGACATTTGATATTTATGCAATGCCAAGTTCAAGTGAATCCTTTGGGCTAAGTTTATTTGAAGCCATAATTGCTAAGCTTCCAATTATATGTCGTGATTTGCCAGTTTATAGAGAACTCCTGGAAAATGACAATATCTGTTTCTTTGATGGTACTGTTTCAGATTTCGTTAAAGTAGTTAACTCCATGGATACTTGCAATGAAGAATTGATTTCGTCTTTATATAATATGGTTAGTCAAAATTATGACATGTCAGTCGTTGCATCAAAATACCGTGCTTGCTATAGGGATTTAATAAAGAAATGATCGATTTTAGTGTTCTAATGTCCTTATATACTAAAGAGACCCCTGGTAATTTGGAGCAATGCTTTGAAAGTCTTTTTAATCAAACCTATCAAGCTAACGAAATTATTGTAGTGCTGGATGGGCCGATAAACGAACAATTACACTCCGTCATAAATAAGTGGGCGGAGATTTTACCACTACATATTGTTCCACTACCAAATAATGTTGGTTTAGGCAATGCGCTTAATATTGGAATGAAGAGTTGTAATCATGCTCTAATTGCGAGAATGGATACCGATGATATTTGTGTGCCAAATCGCTTTGAGCTTCAGATAAGAAAGTTTAGTGAATCCCCTGAACTTTGTATTTTAGGAGGGGCAATCAGCGAATTTGAAAACGACATTAATATTTCTACCGGCGTTCGAAAAGTACCTGAAACGCATGTGGATATTTTGAAATATGCAGTTTTAAAAAACCCCTTTAATCATATGACGGTTATGTTCAAAAAAGATGAAATTATGAGCGTTGGTGGTTATATGCATCACCATTTTATGGAGGACTATAATTTATGGCTAAGAGTTTTATCAAAAGGGAAAACTGTAGGTAATATAGCTGATATATTAGTCTACGCAAGAACTGGAAATGCTATGTTAAACCGTCGTCGTGGTTTGTCTTATATCCACAGCGAGTTAATACTGGCGAGACTTAAACATAAACTTGGTTTTCAAAATTGTTTATCCGCTTCGTGCATCTTGTTGTTGCGCTCTCTTCCAAGATTGTTGCCAATAACCCTATTTAGAAAAATATATTCAGTCATGCGGAAGCAATGAAAATTCATAGGTTATTTTTTAATGTTAAATAAACATATCTTTAGTTTAACATCACTACGTTTTTTTGCAGCAGTTGGCGTATTTCTGCATCATCTAGGCGTTCTTAATTCAGTTGACAATCCAATAATAAAATCTTTCGCAAGATATTTTTTTTCTGGCTATGCTGGAGTTACTTTTTTTTACATATTGTCCGGTTTTATAATATCGTATAGCTTCAGGAAACATAAAGCGGATGGGTATTTTGATTCTAAGGATTTTATTTTCTTTAGAGTCGTTAGGATATTTCCTGTCCATTGGTTAACATTGTTGTTTTCTTTTTTTGTTTTTAGCCATTTCTCTAATTTTGACTTTTTGCACATCATTGCTCTTATTTTTAACTTTTTTTTGCTGCATGCATTTATTCCATTGGAAGATGTTTATTTTTCATTTAATCCAGTGAGTTGGAGTCTTTCTTGCGAACTTTTCTTTTATTGTGGCTTTGTGTTTTTAGTAGTGTTAAAAACTCGTTTTTTACTAATTTTGTTAGCAATGATACTAGTGCTTCAATTTTATTTCTTGATTCACCCACAAGACCTAGTATCTGATCACTGGCTGTTCTACATAAACCCTTTCTTTAGAATTAATGGATTCATTATTGGTATGCTTTTATGTCGCATGCATGTTTCAAAAATGCCTGTATTGTCTGAAAGTATGTTTAGTTTCATGGAGATATTATCAGTTATTTTGTTAGGGTTGACGTTGTATCTTTCTACTAATTTTATTTCTGATATGAATTTACGCTATGATTTGCTATTTATACCCGCAATGGCATTTATGGTGTTTGTTTTTTCTTATGACGGCGGGGTCATTTCTAAATTATTATCGCATCGTTGTTTTGTTCTTTTAGGAGAGGCATCATTCTCTTTTTATATGATTCATTTAATTGTCATAAGGGTTATTTTTAAAATAACAAATGACAATCATGCTGATGATATCTTAGCTATAATGTTGACGGCTTTAACTGCATTTATTTTGTCTGTTTTAGGATCTGTTATTATATTTAAATTATTCGAGGTTCCTGTTAATAAAGCACTGCGAAATCGATGGTTAAAATTCAGATACAAAAAATAAGGGTTTAGTGTCATCGCTATACTTTGTTCCCAAACTCACATCTTAACTGTATAATCACCATATCTCATATTTAGAAATTACAACTATTCACACCTGACAGGAGTATGTAATGTCCAAGCAACAGATCGGCGTTGTCGGTATGGCAGTGATGGGGCGCAACCTGGCGCTCAACATCGAAAGCCGTGGTTATACCGTCTCCGTTTTCAACCGCTCCCGTGATAAGACCGAAGAAGTGATTGCCGAGAATCCAGGCAAGAAACTGGTTCCTTTCTATACGGTGAAAGAGTTCGTTGAGTCTCTGGAAACGCCTCGTCGTATCCTGTTAATGGTGAAAGCGGGCGCAGGTACCGATGCAGCGATTGACTCCCTGAAGCCTTACCTCGAAAAAGGTGACATCATCATTGATGGCGGTAACACCTTCTTCCAGGACACCATTCGTCGTAACCGTGAACTGTCCGCAGAAGGCTTCAACTTCATCGGTACCGGTGTTTCCGGTGGTGAAGAGGGCGCGCTGAAAGGCCCATCCATCATGCCTGGCGGCCAGAAAGACGCATACGAACTGGTTGCACCTATCCTGACCAAAATCGCAGCCGTGGCTGAAGATGGTGAGCCTTGCGTAACCTATATCGGTGCGGACGGTGCAGGTCACTATGTGAAAATGGTGCACAACGGTATCGAATACGGCGACATGCAGCTGATCGCTGAAGCTTATTCCCTGCTGAAAGGCGGTCTGAACCTCTCTAACGAAGAGCTGGCTGAAACCTTTACCGAGTGGAACAAAGGCGAGCTTAACAGCTACCTGATTGACATCACCAAAGATATCTTCACGAAAAAAGATGAAGAGGGTAAATACCTGGTTGATGTGATTCTGGATGAAGCAGCGAACAAAGGTACCGGTAAATGGACCAGCCAGAGCTCTCTGGATCTGGGCGAACCGCTGTCTCTGATCACCGAATCTGTCTTCGCGCGTTACATTTCTTCCCTGAAAGAGCAGCGCGTCGCGGCGTCTAAAGTGCTGTCTGGCCCACAGGCTAAACCAGCAGGCGATAAAGCAGAATTCGTTGAAAAAGTGCGTCGTGCACTTTACCTGGGTAAAATCGTTTCTTACGCGCAGGGTTTCTCTCAGCTGCGTGCGGCATCAGACGAGAACAACTGGGACCTGAATTACGGTGAGATTGCGAAGATCTTCCGTGCGGGCTGTATCATTCGTGCCCAGTTCCTGCAGAAAATCACCGATGCCTATGCTGAAAATGCCGGTATCGCCAATCTGCTTCTGGCACCGTACTTCAAGAAGATTGCGGACGAATACCAGCAGGCGCTGCGTGACGTGGTTGCCTACGCTGTTCAGAACGGTATTCCGGTTCCAACCTTCTCTGCTGCAGTAGCCTACTACGACAGCTACCGTGCGGCCGTTCTGCCTGCTAACCTGATTCAGGCCCAGCGTGACTACTTTGGCGCGCATACCTACAAGCGCACTGATAAAGATGGCGTATTCCATACCGAGTGGATGGAATGAGTTAACGCACTCGCTGTCATCGCAACCCGGAGCTCGTCTCCGGGTTTTTTTATGCAAAAACTGCTGCCTTATATTCGAAGTAGTCTGAATCTCATCCCACTCGAAGTGATTACTCCTGGTTTGCCTTGACAGTTCTGTTTGCCAGGAGGTACAAAGCCCAACAGTTATGTTTATCGCGATGGTCAGGTGACCATCAGTACAATTAACTCATAGAAGTCATTAGCGAATGAAAATAACAATTTCCGGAACAGGGTATGTCGGTCTCTCTAACGGCATTCTGATTGCTCAAAACCACGAAGTGGTTGCACTGGATATCGTGCAGGCCAAAGTGGACATGCTCAATCAGAAAAAATCGCCGATTGTCGATAAAGAAATCCAGGACTATCTCAGCAATAAGCCGCTGAATTTCCGCGCCACGACTGACAAAGAAGATGCATATCGCGATGCGGATTACGTCATCATTGCGACGCCTACTGACTACGATCCCAAAACCAACTACTTCAACACCTCAACCGTCGAAGCGGTGATCAAAGACGTTATCGCGATCAACCCTCGTGCGGTGATGGTCATTAAGTCAACGATTCCTGTTGGTTTCACTAAATCCATCAAAGAGAAGTTTGGGATTGATAACATCTTCTTCTCGCCGGAGTTCCTGCGCGAGGGGAGAGCACTTTACGATAACCTGCATCCTTCGCGTATTGTTATTGGCGAACGCTCTGAGCGTGCTGAGCGCTTTGCCGCGCTGCTTCAGGAAGGGGCGCTTAAGAAAGATATTCAGGTGTTGTTTACCGACTCCACTGAAGCTGAGGCGATTAAGCTCTTCGCGAATACCTATCTGGCAATGCGAGTGGCTTATTTCAATGAGCTCGACAGTTACGCAGAGAGTCTTGGACTGAACACCCGTCAGATTATTGAAGGGGTGTGTCTCGATCCGCGCATTGGTAATCACTACAACAACCCTTCATTTGGCTACGGTGGCTACTGTCTGCCAAAAGACACCAAGCAACTGCTGGCAAACTACCAGGCTGTGCCAAACAACCTGATATCGGCGATTGTTGATGCTAACCGTACACGTAAAGATTTTATCTCCGATTCCATCCTTGCGCGTCAACCGAAAGTCGTCGGCGTATACCGTCTGATCATGAAGAGTGGCTCCGATAACTTCCGCGCTTCTTCTATTCAGGGGATCATGAAGCGCATTAAGGCGAAAGGGGTTGAGGTTGTTATCTATGAGCCAGCCATGCCGGAGGATCAGTTCTTCAATTCACGGGTGATCCGCGATCTGGACGCATTTAAGAAAGAAGCCGATGTCATCATTTCAAACCGCATGGCGGAAGAGTTGGCTGACGTGGCGGATAAAGTGTATACCCGCGATCTGTTTGGTAGTGATTAATAAAAAATGTTCTTTAAAAGGACAGACCGTAATGGTCTGTCCTTTTTTATATTTGATGTTAATTGAGGAAAATGTCTTTTATTTAATTAAAATATGCTGAGGAAGGTATTTCTTAAATTTATTCATTGAGTCCTGAATACTGTCTTTCGAAATAGTGAAAAGAATATCATCTTCTGTTTCTTTTTGACGAACAGCACCGAAACGCTCGTGGAACCTAATGACAGAAAGATTACCTTTACGGACATCGAAGTGGGCGCGGGTAAAACCTAATTTCAACGCGTAGTAGTAGACTAAAAGCGCCGACTCAATTGCGAAATGTGAAGGTGCATCCTCATGAATGACCCATGATCCCCAGCAGAAAGAATCTTGTTGCTGATCATAAATTCTTACCGTACCAAAAGGTATATCTTCGAGATCGGTAATGATAAAGTAGGCTTGACCCTCACTTTTCAGATAACCTTCGATCCATTTTTCTTGTGCCTTAGTATCATCAGAGGTCGTGCTTATAAATCGACCCTTTTTCTCATTCGTTCTCAGCGCAACAATGAAAGCTGCGTCATCGATTTTTACATTTCGAAGTTTAACAGAGCGACCTACGATAAGATCTGTCTGGTGAATTACTGGAATAGACATAGCAGTTCCTTTTTGCGTAGACATATTGAATGTATTCAAATTTTATAGAAACGTTTGTACCAGTCTACAAAGTTCTTCACCCCATCTTTAACCGAGGTTTGCGGTTTAAATCCGATCGCGTCATAAAGTGGCTGGGTATCGGCGCTGGTTTCCAGAACATCCCCGGCCTGGAGTGGCATCATATTTTTTTCCGCTTTTTTACCCAGGGCCTCTTCCAGAGCGGTGATGTAGTCCATCAGCTCTACTGGTGAACTGTTGCCGATGTTATAAACCCGATAAGGCGCTGAGCTGGTCGCAGGTGAGCCGGCCTCAACGGTCCAGTTTGGGTCTGACCGAGGAATAACATCCTGAAGGCGAATAATGGCTTCAGCGATATCATCAATGTACGTGAAGTCGCGCTTCATCTTACCGTAGTTATAGACATCGATGCTTTTGCCTTCAATCATCGCCTTGGTAAACTTAAACAGTGCCATGTCAGGGCGTCCCCACGGACCGTATACGGTAAAGAAGCGCAGCCCAGTTGTCGGCAGGTTGTAGAGATGCGAATAGGTGTGCGACATCAGCTCATTGGCTTTTTTGGTCGCGGCATAAAGCGAAACCGGGTGATCCACGGAATCGTCAGTCGAGAAGGGCATCTTGCGGTTGAGGCCATATACGGAGCTGGATGAGGCATAAAGCAGATGCTGAACGTTGTTATGGCGGCAGCCTTCCAGCACGTTGAGATGACCAATAATGTTGGCATCAGCATACACATGTGGGTTTTCAAGGGAGTAGCGTACGCCAGCCTGCGCGGCAAGATGAATCACACGATCAAACTTCTCACTGGCGAAAAGCGTGACCATACCTTCCCGGTCAGCTAAGTCCAGCTTGTGAAAGGTGAAACTCTCAGATTTTAACAGTTCCAGGCGTGCCAGCTTCAGGTTGACATCGTAGTATTCATTAAGGTTATCAATACCGACAACCTGATGACCGGCCTCAAGGAGGCGTTTACTGACATTTGCACCGATAAAACCAGCTGCACCCGTTACCAGAAATTTCATCTCTTCCCTCATAGCCTATATTCTTACAGATGCCATAGCGCATCACATGGCCTCTATGATACCGCGAAGGGAGGTAAGTTACATAACCGATCTTTCCGATATTACTCATCGGATTCTTATAGAAAAATTGCCAGCAATAGATAAACTATGCGAACAACATTATGTTTGCCCTTTTTCATCTGTTAGGGATTGTATGACACAAAACAACAATAGCCAGGTCAGCCGAAGCAATGACCCTGAGCAAATTGATTTATTTGATTTAGTACTGCAACTGTGGCGTGGAAAGTGGACGATAGCAGTCTTTGTTGTTGTTTTTATTGCCCTTGCTATTGGTTTTTTATCTATTGTAAAGGAAAAATGGACGTCAAGTGCAATTATTGCACAACCTGATGCTGCTCAGATAGCCAGCTATTCTAATGCATTGAATATCCTCTACGGTACCGCAGCACCTTCAATGCTTGATAATCAAACACGTGCTATTGGTCGTTTTAACTCCTCATTCTCCGCGTTGTCGCAGGCGCTGGAAAATCAGTCAGTGCCTGAAAAACTTACCATTGAGCCCACGGTTAAAGGACAGCCGTTACCATTAAGCGTCTCCTATACCAGTACATCCGCAGAAGCCGCACAAAAGCAATTGGCGCAGTATATCCAGCAGGTCGATGAGCAAACGGCGAAAGAACTTGCCGTTGACCTTAAGGACAACATCAAGGAACAGATAAAAACCCTGAATGACTCCCTGCAAAACCAGGAGAAGGTTGCTCAGGAGCAAAAAGATCTGCGTATCAAACAGATTGCTGAGGCACTCAAGAACGCTGAAGCAGCGAAAATAACCTCGCCGCAGGTCCAGCAAACCCAAGAAGTGACTCAGGAAACATTGTTCCTGCTGGGTAGCGAGGGGCTGAAATCGATGATTGACAATGAGGCTTCTCGTCCGCTGGTCTTCCCAACGGCCTATTACCAGACCAAGCGAAATCTGTTGGACATCCAGAATCTGAATGTAAACCCTGACACGATCCACGTTTACCGGTATGTCATGAAGCCGGAACTCCCAGTACATCGTGACAGTCCGAAAAAAGCGGTTGTTCTGATTCTTGCCGTGCTGCTGGGTGGTATTATCGGTTCAGGTTTCGTGCTTGGCCGTAACGCCTTACGCAACTACAAACCAAAAGCCTGATTTGCAGATTAAAAAAAACCGGGGATATACCCCGGTTTTTTTATTTGTGACGCTTACGAAGATTCTCTATCACCGCCGTCAAATCCAGCTCCTGATCCTGCAGCAGCACCAGCAGGTGATACATCAAATCAGACGCTTCATTCGTCAGTTCCTCGCGGTCATGCACCGTCGCGGCCAGCGCGGTCTCAACGCCTTCTTCTCCTACCTTCTGTGCGATACGCTTGGTTCCGCTGGCGTACAGCTTCGCGGTATAAGAACTCTCCGGATCCGCCGTTTTACGCTCTGCCAGCAGCTGTTCCAGTTGATACAGGAACAACCACTGGTGGCTCGTCTCACCGAAGCAGCTGCTGGTGCCCTTGTGGCAGGTCGGCCCGATCGGATTGACCAGCACCAGCAGGGTGTCGTTATCGCAGTCAGGCGTTATGCTGACCACATTCAGGAAATGACCCGAGGTTTCCCCTTTGGTCCACAGACGCTGTTTCGTGCGCGAGAAAAACGTCACTTTGCCGCTGTCGATCGTTTTTTCCAGCGCGTCCTGGTTCATATACCCCAGCATCAGCACTTCGCCTGAGACGGCATGCTGGACAACTACCGGCAGTAATCCGTCCGTTTTTTTCCAGTCCAGCTGCGCCTGTTGTTGCTCTGTTAACATACCCTGATCTCCACGCCCTGGTCGGCCAGGTACGTTTTTAGCTCACCAATATTAATAATCTGTTTGTGGAACACGGACGCGGCCAGCGCACCGTCCACGTTGGCATCGCGGAAGGCTTCGAGGAAGTGCTCCATGGTGCCCGCGCCGCCGGAGGCGATCAGCGGAACGTGGCAAACCGCACGGACTTTTTTCAGCTGCTCGAGATCATACCCGTTACGCACGCCATCCTGGTTCATCATGTTGAGGACAATCTCGCCCGCGCCACGCTTCTGCACTTCCTGCACCCAGTCGAGCGTTTCCCACTGCGTCACGCGGGTGCGGCTTTCATCTCCCGTATACTGATTGACGTGGTACTTGCCCGTTGCGGCGTCATACCAGGTGTCGATCCCAACCACAATACACTGCACGCCAAAACGATCGGCAAGGCGGGTGATCAGCTCCGGGTCGGCCAGGGCAGGGGAATTGATGGAAATCTTGTCGGCACCAAACGAGAGAATTTGGGCCGCATCGTCAGCGGATTTAATCCCGCCCGCCACGCAGAACGGAATATCGATCACTTCCGCCACGCGAGCTACCCAGCTTTTGTCGACTACGCGGCCATCGCTGGACGCGGTAATATCGTAGAACACCAGCTCGTCTGCGCCTTCATCAGCATAGCGTTTTGCCAGCGGAACGATGTCGCCAATGATCTCGTGGTTGCGGAACTGCACGCCTTTCACGACCTGGCCGTCACGTACGTCCAGGCAAGGGATTATCCGTTTTGCCAGCATTGAATCGCCTCCGTCACAGTAAATTTACCTTCCAGCAGGGCTCGGCCTACAATCACGCCCTGTACGCCCGTTCCGCGCAGCGCGGCAATATCGTTTAAATCACCAATTCCGCCCGAAGACTGGAAGGCTACCTGCGGATAACGCGCACAGACCTCTTCATACAGCGAGACGTTGGAGCCCGCCAGCGTGCCGTCGCGAGAGATGTCCGTGCATAACACGTGCTTCAGGCCAACGGGGAGATACATCTCGACCAGCGCTTCCAGCGTCACGCCGGAGTTTTCCTGCCAGCCGCTGACTGCCACCTGCTTATTACCCTGTTCATCAATGCGCACGTCCAGCGCCAGTACCAGCGCGTCGGCGCCAAAGCGGCGGAACCAGCCTTTTACGATCTCAGGCTCTTTCACGGCGGTTGAACCGACCACCACGCGTGCTACGCCCGCGTCCAGCAGCGCCGCAACGTCATCTTCCGTACGCACGCCGCCGCCGACCTGTACCGGCACATCAACACCGGCGACCAGATTTTTCAGCAGGGGGATCTGTCGCTTCGCCGGGTCTTTCGCGCCCGTCAAATCCACCAGATGCAGCACCTGAGCACCCTGGGCGGCATAATCCTGCAGACGCGGCAGCGGGTCGTTTCCGTAGTCGCGCTGCTGGCCATAATCGCCCTGGTGGAGACGAACAACCGTGCCGTCAATTAAATCTAAAGCGGGAATAATCATCACATCTCCAGGAAGTTTTTCAGCAGCTGCGCGCCTGCGGCGCCAGAGCGCTCCGGGTGAAACTGCACGCCGAAGAAATTGTCTTTCTGTACGGCCGCGGTAAACGCCTCGCCGTAGGTGCACTGGGCGATCGTATTCACGTTCACCGGCATGGCGTAGCTGTGCACGAAGTAAAAATACGCACCGTCTTCAATGCCGCGAAAAAGCCTGTCGCCCGCTTTGGCGTACACGCGGTTCCAGCCCATATGCGGCAGAGGCAGGCCGTGATCGGTCATTTTCGGCACGTCTTCGTCGATAATGCCCAGCAGGTCAACGCCGTTGCTCTCTTCGCTGCGGCGGCCCAGGATCTGCATGCCCAGGCAAATCCCCAGCACCGGCTGGGTACAGGCTTTGATCAGATCGACCAGCTCGCGTTCGCGAATCTGATCCATCGCGGCCTGCGCGGTTCCCACGCCCGGTAAAAAGAGTTTGTCTGCACGCAGCACCACGTCCGGGTCACGGCTGACCACCGGCTCGTAGCCGTGGCGCGCAATCGCCGACTTTACGGAGTTCAGGTTGGCGCATCCGGTATCCAGAATCACCACGTTCATTACAGGACTCCTTTTGATGAGGGCAGGGCATCGCCTTCCACGCGGATTGCCTGGCGCAGCGTTCGGCCGAAGGCCTTGAACAGACTCTCTACGCGGTGGTGGTCGTTCTTGCCTTTGGTCTTCAGGTGTAGCGTCAGGCCCATGGTGTAGGACAATGAACGGAAGAAGTGCTCCACCATTTCGGTGCTCAGATCGCCCACGCGCTGGTAATTGAAGTCTGCTTTATATTCCAGGTGCGGGCGACCGGAGATATCCATCGCACAGCGCGCCAGACACTCGTCCATCGGCAGGACAAAGCCAAAACGGTTGATGCCGCGTTTATCACCGAGCGCCAGCTTGAGGGCTTCACCCAGCGCCAGGCCGGTATCTTCCACGGTGTGGTGATCGTCAATATAAAGATCGCCTTTTACCGTGATCTCCATGCGGAAACCGCCGTGGGTGGCAATCTGGTCCAGCATGTGGTCGAAGAAACCCACGCCAGTGTGGATCTTGCTGCCGCCTTCGCGGTCCAGCCAGACCTTCACATCAATCTGCGTCTCTTTGGTGTTACGTTCAACGTGCGAGTAGCGGTCACGTTTTGTCAGCTGTTCGCCAATCATCGCCCAGTTAAGGTTGTTACGGTCGTAGCGAAGCCCCACGATGCCCATGTTTTCCGCGAGCGTAATATCAGTGATGCGATCGCCGATGACATAGCTGTTGGCCTTATCCAGCACATCCTCTGCCAGATAGCGCTCGACAAGCTTCACCTTTGGCTTACGGCAGTCGCACTCGTCGGCTGGCATGTGCGGGCAAATCAGCACTTCATCAAACACCACGCCCTGAGAGGTCAGCACCTGCATCATTAAATTATGCGGGCCGTCAAAGTCTGCCTGCGGGAAGCTTTCGGTACCCAGACCGTCCTGGTTGGTGATCATCACCAGCTTGTATCCGGCTTTTTGCAGCTTAAGCAGCACCGGGATCACGTCGGGTTCGAACGCCAGCTTGTCGAATCGGTCGACCTGAAAATCAGCTGGTGGTTCCGAAATAAGGGTGCCATCACGATCGATGAAAAGGATCTTCTGGGTCATACTTTCTCCGCTTTCAGGGCGTCAATCACGCGCTGGCTCTCTGCACGGGTGCCTACGGTAATGCGCAGGCATCCGCTCAGAGAAGGTTGTTTATTCTGGTCTCGTAAGATAATGCCCTGATCCCATAAAGATTTAAATACGGCGCTGGAAGCGGTAAAGCGCACCAGGATGTAGTTGGTTTCCGAGTCGAACACCTGCTCCACGCACGGGATATCTTTCAGGGCCGTCACCAGGTACTGACGCTCTTCCAGAATTTGCGCCACGCGTTCACGCATGGCGTTGATGCCCTGCGGCGCCAGCGCCTGTGCGGCAATGTCGGCAACCGGCGTGGAGAGGGGGTACGGAGCGATCACCTTCAGCAGCAGGTCGATGACCTCTTTATTGGCCAGCGTAAAGCCGCAGCGCAGGCCTGCGAGGGCGAAAGCCTTCGACAGCGTACGCAGCACCACCAGGTGCGGATACTCTTCAATCCAGCCTGCCAGCGTCGCCTGCGGGCAGAACTCGATGTAGGCTTCGTCGGCCACAACCAGGGCTTTACCGCGCGTCATCTCCAGCAGGGTGCGGATATCCTGTGGGTTAATAATCTGTCCGGTGGGGTTGTTCGGGCTACAGACAAACACGACCTTTACGCCGTCAAGATTGTCGGCAATGCCCTGCAGATCCAGCTGCCAGTTCTCCAGAGAAAGTACGTTGCGGCACGCCACCCCGAAGGTTTCCGCGCTGACGCTGTACATGCCGTAGGTCGGCTGGCAGTACATCACCGCATCTTTGCCCGGCTCGCAGAAGGCGCGGATCAGCAGTTCAATGCCCTCATCCGCGCCGCGGCTGACCAGCACCTGCTCCGGCTTCACGCCCGCGTACTGCGCGTAGTTTTCAATCACCGCTTTTGGCTGACACTCCGGATAGCGGTTCAGCGTTTGCTGCGACAGCTCAAACTGCACCGCCGTTGGATATTCGTTGGCGTTCAGCCAGACATCCCCTTTACCGCCCAGACGACGCGCAGATTGATAGGGCGTCAGGCGACGGACATTTTCGCGGGCTAATTCTTCAATGTTCATGCTTGCTCCTTCAGGGCTGCAACGCGCAGCGTAACGGCATTTTTGTGGGCGGTCAGGCGCTCGGCGGCGGCCAGGGTTTCAATAGTAGACGCCAGTGAGGCAAACCCTTCGCGGGAGAGTTCCTGCACGGTCATGCGTTTCTGGAAATCCGCCAGGCCCAGGCTGGAACAGGTTGAGGTATAGCCATACGTTGGCAGCACGTGGTTGGTGCCGGAGGCGTAATCGCCCGCAGACTCCGGTGACCAGTCGCCGAGGAACACCGAGCCCGCGCTGGTAATGCTGTCGACCAGATCGCGCGCGTTGCGGGTCTGAATAATCAGGTGCTCCGGGCCGTACTGGTTAGAAATGGCAATGCACTGGTCCAGGTCGCGCGCCACAATCAGGCGGCTGGCCGCTAACGCCTGGCGTGCCGTGTCGGCGCGGGGCAGGTCGGCAAGCTGACGCTCCACGGCTTCGCCTACGCGTTTTGCCATATCGGCATCCGGCGTAAGCAGGATGACCTGCGAGTCCGGGCCGTGTTCCGCCTGGGAAAGCAGGTCGGACGCCACGAAGTCCGGCGTGGCGCCGCTGTCGGCAATCACCAGCACTTCAGACGGACCGGCGGGCATATCGATGGCCGCACCGTCCAGACGCTGGCTGACCTGGCGCTTAGCTTCGGTCACGTACGCATTTCCCGGGCCAAAGATTTTGTCGACCTTGGGAATGGATTCTGTGCCGAACGCCAGGGCTGAAATCGCCTGCGCGCCGCCCACTTTATAGACCGCCTGCACGCCGCACAGCTTCGCCGCGTACAGGATCTCGTCGGCAATCGGTGGCGGCGAGCAAAGCACCACTTTCTGACACCCGGCAATGCGTGCGGGAGTCGCCAGCATCAGTACGGTGGAGAAAAGCGGGGCAGAGCCGCCGGGAATATAGAGACCGACGGAGGCAACCGGGCGGGTTACCTGCTGGCAACGTACGCCGGGCAGAGTTTCCACATCTACGGTCTGCAGCTTTTGCGCGGTGTGGAAAGTATCAATGTTTTTCACCGCAACGGCCATCGCCTGCTTGATGTCGTCGCCCAGACGATCGCTGGCATCAATGATTTCCTGCTCGGTTACCCGTAATGCGCCAACTTCCGTCTTATCAAACTTTGCGCTGTATTCCCGCAGCGCGTCATCGCCGCGGGCTTTGACGTTATCCAGGATCTCCGCAACGGTGCGCGAGATGCTTTCAGAGGCGGAAATTGCCGGGCGCATCAGCAGCTCGCGCTGCTGTGCGTCGCTACAGGTATTCCAGTCGATGATTGTGTTAAAGCTCATGGCCATTACTCCATCATCTTCTCAATCGGCAGCACCAGGATGGAGCTTGCGCCCAGCGCCTTCAGTTTTTCCATGGTTTCCCAGAACAGGGTTTCGCTGCTCACCATGTGCATCGCCACGCGCTGCTGATCGCCCGCCAGCGGCAGGATGGTTGGACGCTCGGCGCCAGGCAGCAGGGCAATCACTTCATCCAGACGCTCGGTCGGGGCGTGCATCATGATGTACTTGGACTCACGCGCCTGAATCACGCCCTGAATACGGGTCAGCAGTTTGTCGATCAGCTGCTGCTTAGCGTCGGCCATCTCGCCGTCACGCTGAATCAGGCACGCTTTGGAGCGGTAGATCACTTCCACTTCGCGCAGACCGTTCGCTTCCAGCGTCGCGCCGGTAGAGACGAGGTCACAGATGGCATCCGCCAGACCCGCACGCGGGGCCACTTCAACAGAGCCGTTCAGCAGACAGGATTTAAACTGCACGCCTTTCTGATCCAGATAACGCTTTAACAGGTGAGGGTAGGAGGTGGCGATACGTTTGCCGTTCAGCGCGGCCGGACCGTCCCAGGCTTCATCAACCGGCGTCGCCAGCGACAGGCGGCAGCCGCCGAAGTCCAGACGACGCAGGGTGAAGTAACGTGGGTCTTCGCCCTGCGCGCGGCGGGTCAGCAGCTCTTCTTCCAGCACGTTTTCCCCGATGATGCCGAGGTCAACGACGCCATCCATGACCAGGCCGGGAATATCGTCATCACGCACGCGTAGAATGTCGATGGGCATGTTTTCAGCCAGAGCAATCAGGCGCTGGGTGTGCAGGTTAATTTTAATCCCGCAGCGGGCCAGCAATTCGCGTGAATCGTCACTCAAACGGCCTGATTTTTGAATAGCTATGCGTAAACGTGAGTTATCTAACATTCTTTATTCCTCGTTAACCTGTTTTAACCTGTCTGAATTCGGTCCAAAAAAAAGCCCCCGGAAGAAGATCTTCCGGGGGCTTTCTCATGCGTTCATGCACCACTGGAAGATCCAAACGTCTTCCAGCACACATCGCCTGAAAGACTAGTCAGGATGATGGTGATGATGGTGGTGTTTAAATTGAACGCGTGTCATATAAATTCTCGATGAATGCTTATTCATTTGATGTCTTTTAACGTAAACCAGTTGTACGACATATTGCAAGGGCTTTTTTTGATCATTAATTCATTTCATATTGATGCTATGAATTGTGTGTTCTGCCGGGCTGGCGTAGCCTTATAAAAGACGAGTGAGAGTCAGGAGAATTCGCATGAAAAAGGTCGCGATTGTCGGTTTAGGATGGCTGGGAATGCCGCTGGCGATGTCATTAGCCGCGAAAGGCTGGCAGGTGACCGGGAGCAAAACCACGGCGGATGGGGTAGAGGCAGCGCGCATGTGCGGTATTGATGGCGTTGAACTGCGTCTTGAACCGGAACTGGTGTGTGATGCTGACGACCTGGACACGCTGATGAACGTCGATGCGCTGGTGATCACTCTCCCCGCACGGCGCAGTGGCCCGGGCGAGTCGTTTTATCTGCAGGCGATGCAGGAGATTGTCGACAGCGCGCTGGCGCACCATGTTCCCCGCATCATTTTTACCAGCTCGACCTCGGTCTATGGTGAGGTTGAGGGCGTGGTGAAAGAAAATTCCGAGCGCCGTCCCGTTACGGCCAGCGGTCAGGTTCTGAAAGAGCTGGAAGACTGGCTGCATAATCTTCCCGGCACGCAGGTTGATATCGTACGTCTGGCGGGGCTGGTGGGCCCTGGCCGTCATCCGGGACGCTTTTTCGCCGGGAAGTCTGCGCCAGATGGCCAGCATGTTGTCAATCTTGTGCATCTTGACGATGTTGTTGCCGCGATTGAGCTACTCTTACAGGCTCCGAAAGGTGGACACATCTATAATATATGTGCACCGTCTCATCCGGCGCGCAGCACGTTTTACCCGCTGATGGCACGTCAGCTGGGCCTGGCGCCGCCGGTCTTTGGTGAGGCAAAGGATGACAGTAAAGGCAAAATTGTTGATGGCAATCGCATTTGTCATGAGCTGGGGTTTGAGTATCAGTATCCCGATCCGCTGGTGATGCCCATGGAATAAGTCCCGCAGCGGAGACGATCGCACACCAGAAGGGGGCGAGCATGAAACCGCTGCTGGATGTTCTTATTATTCTGGATGCACTGGAAAAAGAGGGGAGCTTTGCCGCTGCGTCGGCAAAGCTCTACAAAACCCCATCTGCGTTGAGCTATACCGTTCAAAAACTGGAAAGCGATCTCAATATCCAGATCCTCGATCGCTCTGGGCACCGCGCGCGGTTTACCCGTACCGGGCAAATGCTGCTGGAAAAGGGACGCGAAGTCCTCCATACCGTTCGTGAACTCGAAAAACAGGCCGTAAAACTCCACCAGGGCTGGGAAAACGAGCTGGTGATTGGCGTGGATGATACCTTTCCCTTTTCTCTCCTGACGCCGCTGATTGAAGCCTTTTATCAACACCACAGCGTGACCCGACTCATTTTTATAAACGGCGTGCTGGGAGGCTCCTGGGATGCCTTAACTCAGGGTAGGGCGGATATTTTTGTCGGTGCACTCCACGAGCCTCCCCAGTTGAGCGAGTTTGGTTTTGCGCGTCTGGGCGTGCTGGAGCAGGTGTTCGCCGTGGCGCCCCATCATCCGCTGGCTCAGGAGCCTGAGCCGCTTAACCGCCGCGTGATTAAAGGCTACCGCGCGATTGTGGTGGGGGACAGCTCTCGTCCGGAATGTGCGGTTTCCTCGCAGCTGCTTGACGAGCAGGAGGCTATCACCGTTTTCGACTTTAAAACCAAGCTGGAGCTGCAAATCAGCGGCCTGGGTTGCGGCTATTTACCCCGCTATCTGGCACAGCGGTACATTGACAGCGGTGCGCTTGTTGAAAAACAGGTACTTGCTCAAAACAGCCATGAATCGGTATGGGTGGGCTGGAATGAACAGACCTCCGGGCTGGCCAGCGCCTGGTGGCGGGACGAAATTTTAGCAAATAGTGCTATCGCCGCTGTATATGCTCAGGGCAGTGTCGAGAAATCAGCCAGTTAGGAAAAAGAAAATTACCCGCTGCGTTGCAAAGTATTGCCTTTTGTATCCGATGTGGGGCAAAATGCCGCCGCTGCAACCAAATGAATAATCGACGATATAAAAGGCGTCGGTTATTTTTTTTTGCATGTACGAAACGAAACTAAAAACCAAGAGGCCGGGCTTCGTACCGGATAGATATTTACTAAAATCCGACAGTTGTTGTCGCTGAGGAAGAAAGAAATGGGGCAATTTTTCGCTTACGTGGCGGTTATTACCGTAAAGGAGAATAACTATGTCGCATAACGCAACTCCAAACACCTCTCGCGTGGAATTACGTAAAACGCTTACGTTGATTCCGGTTGTTATGATGGGCCTGGCCTATATGCAACCAATGACGCTGTTCGATACATTCGGTATCGTATCGGGCCTCACCGACGGTCATGTGCCGACGGCTTATGGCTTCGCGCTGATTGCGATCCTCTTTACCGCGCTGAGCTACGGTAAGCTGGTGCGTCGCTATCCGTCTGCCGGTTCTGCCTACACCTATGCCCAGAAATCCATCAGCCCGACGGTTGGCTTTATGGTGGGCTGGTCTTCGCTGCTCGACTACCTGTTCGCGCCGATGATCAACATTCTGCTGGCAAAAATCTATTTTGAAGCGCTGGTGCCGTCGATTCCATCCTGGATGTTCGTCGTGGCGCTGGTGGCCTTTATGACGGCCTTTAACCTGCGCAGCATCAAGTCCGTTGCCAACTTTAACTCCGTTATCGTTGTGCTTCAGGTTGTCCTGATTGCCGTTATTCTTGGCATGGTGATCTATGGCGTGTTCCACGGTGAAGGCGCTGGCACGCTGGCGAGCAGCAAACCGTTCTGGTCTGGTGATGCGCATGTGATCCCGATGATTACCGGGGCAACCATTCTGTGCTTCTCCTTTACCGGTTTTGACGGGATCAGCAACCTGTCTGAAGAAACCAAAGATGCAGAGCGCGTGATCCCGCGCGCCATCTTCCTGACGGCGCTGATTGGCGGTCTGATCTTTATTTTCTCGACCTATTTCCTGCAGCTGTACTTCCCGGATATCTCTCGCTTCAAGGATCCGGATGCGTCTCAGCCGGAAATCATGCTCTATGTGGCGGGTAAAGCGTTCCAGGTCGGCGCGCTGATCTTCTCCACCATCACCGTACTGGCGTCCGGTATGGCCGCGCATGCAGGCGTTGCGCGTCTGATGTACGTAATGGGCCGCGATGGCGTATTCCCGAAAAGCTTCTTCGGCTACGTGCATCCAACATGGCGTACCCCGGCGATGAACATTATCCTGGTCGGTGCGATCGCGCTTCTGGCGATTAACTTTGACCTGGTGATGGCAACGGCGCTGATTAACTTCGGTGCGCTTGTGGCGTTTACCTTTGTTAACCTGTCGGTTATCTCTCAGTTCTGGATCCGTGAAAAGCGTAACAAGACGCTGAAAGATCACTTCCAGTATCTGTTCCTGCCGATGTGTGGTGCCCTGACCGTAGGTGCGCTGTGGGTTAACCTGGAAGAGAGCTCGATGGTGCTTGGCCTGATTTGGGCGGGTATCGGCCTGGTTTACCTGGCCTGCGTCACGAAGAGCTTCCGTAACCCGGTTCCGCAGTACGAAGACGTCGCGTAATGACTCGCCGGGTGGCGCTAGCGCTTACCCGGCCTACAAAACAACACTCCCTTAGGCCCGCGTAAGCGAAGCGCCACCGGGCAAAAAAAAAGCCGGAGACATCGCCTCCGGCTTTTTTATACCCATCGATCAAACTATCTCTTGCGCGTACTGGAACAGGGATTTCAGCAGCGCCTGTTTCTCTGCATTCCCTTCATATTGGCCATAAAGCATTTCCAGCTCCTGTGCGTAGCTGTGCAGATACTCTGGCGTAAAGACGTTGCGACGGTGCTGCAGCCAGCGTTCCTGCTCTGCTTCATCCAGGGTTCCCGGGTAGTTACGCGCGCGGTAATTAAACATCAACTTTTCAATGCGTTTATCGGCGAAGGTGATATCCAGCGCCGGTAAGTTACGCGGCTCGGTTTGCAGAACGATATTCATTGCAGCGCGATCGGCATCGCTGAAGAAACCATTATAGAGCTGGGCATCCACGTTTTCTGACGGTACGAACGGCTCGGCTTCGGCAAAAATGGCGACCACCTTCTCGCGCACCTGCGGGTTTTCGCGCAGCACTTTCAGGTTATCGAGGCAGTGCTGCCGGTTAATGCCCAGCCTGTCTGCATCTTCCGGGCGCAGCGTATTGGCCTGCGCCAGGACCGGACATTTATTGATATGCACCAGTTTGACCGGCACCGCAGGCAGATCGCCGAGTTCATTCTTCGGCGTGTACAGCCGTTCGCGCAGGGTATCGCTGTCGAGCTCCAGCAGCGGCGAAATATCGCCGGCCAAATCCACCATAATCACCGCATTGCGGTTGTCCGGATGCCAGGCCAGCGGGGCGACCCAGCTGGTATTACCGCGCCAGGCGCCAAACATGCCGGAAATATGCACCAGTGGCTTCATCTGCGGCACATCAATCAGCGTGGTCAACTTCTGTTTACTGCGGTGGCTCAGCAGATACTCGAACAGTCGTGGCTGCGCGCTTTTCACCAGCTTCGCCATGGCAATGGTGGCATAGACGTCCGCCATCGCGTCGTGGGCATTGCTGTGCTCAATACCGTTGGCGCGGGTCAGGTGTTCCAGCCGGAAGCTGGTCAGCCCTTCCTCATTTTCCGGCCAGTTAATGCCTTCGGGACGCAGGGCGTAGCAGGCGCGCATGATGTCGAGCAAATCCCAGCGCGAATTGCGGTTCTGCCAGCTCCAGGCATAGGGATCGTAGAAGTTACGATAGAAGATATTGCGCGTCACTTCGTCATCGAAGCGGATGTTGTTGTAACCGACCACGCAGGTATTGGGGACGGTAAACAGGTCGTGGATGCGTCGGGCGAATTCTGCCTCGTTAACGCCTTTTTCCCGCGCTTCCTGAGGAGTGATCCCGGTGACCATCACCGCGCCGGGCTGCGGCAGGTAGTCATCCGCAGGCTTGCAGTAAAAGACCTCTGGCTCGCCAATGATGTTAAATTCGTCGTCGGTACGGATGGCGGCAAACTGCGCCGGTCGGTCCAGCGCCGGGTGAGTGCCAAAGGTTTCATAGTCATGAAATAAAAAAGTCGGGCGAGCGGCAGAGTCAGACACCAGTAATACCATCCTGTTAAAAAATGACGTCACTATGGTAAACGATCGTGCGGTCGAGACCGAATAAAAAGCACCTCCGCGTTGCAGATTTGCGCGCCAGCTTCAGAGAAAAATCTGCGTTCTGTCACATTTTTTTGCAATTAAGCCAGGTAACGACATCAGAACTCCCGTAAAAAGGTCATCGATTTTTAATGACCTGAGGATATACCGTTGAAACGCCGTCTGTTTATTGCTGTTTCTTTACTCGCTTCGAGTGTCTCATCTGCTTTTGCGGCCGAACCACTGGATTTTTCGCCGCAGCCTCCGGCCATTCAGGCTGGCTCCTGGGTGCTGATGGATTACACGACTGGTCAGATCTTAACGGCGGGCAACGAACATCAACAACGCAATCCGGCGAGCCTGACCAAGCTGATGACGGGGTATGTGGTTGATCGGGCCATTGATAGCCACCGCATTACCCCGGACGATATTGTCACCGTAGGACGCGATGCCTGGGCAAAAGGGAACCCGGTGTTTGACGGTTCATCGCTGATGTTCCTGAAAGAAGGCGATCGCGTCTCCGTGCGCGACTTAAGCCGCGGCCTGATTGTCGACTCTGGCAACGACGCCTGCGTGGCGCTGGCCGATCACGTGGCGGGCGGTCAGCCGCAGTTTGTGAAGATGATGAACGACTACGTGCAGAAGCTGAACCTGCGCGATACGCATTTTGAAACCGTCCACGGGCTGGATGCGCCGGGCCAGCACAGCTCGGCCTATGACCTGGCCGTACTCTCCCGCGCCATCATCCACGGTGAGCCCGAGTTTTATCATATGTACAGCGAAAAGAGCCTGACCTGGAACGGGATCACCCAGCAAAACCGTAACGGCCTGCTGTGGGATAAAACCATGAACGTGGACGGGCTGAAAACAGGGCATACCTCGGGGGCGGGTTTTAACCTGATTGCGTCCGCCGTTGACGGCCAGCGCCGGTTAATCGCGGTAGTGATGGGGGCGGACAGCCCGAAAGGGCGCGAAGACCAGGCCCGGAAACTGCTGCACTGGGGTCAGCAGAATTTCGATACGGTGCAGATCCTGCATAGCGGTAAAAAAGTGGGGACAGAGCGTATCTGGTACGGCGATAAGGAGCAGGTGAAACTGGGTACCGACCAGGACTTCTGGTTGGCCCTGCCGAAAGCGGAAGTGCCCAACATCAAAGCCAAATACGTACTGGATAAAAAAGAGCTGGAAGCGCCGATTGCCGCGCACCAGCGGGTTGGGGAGATCCAGCTCTACGACCGCGACAAAGTGGTGGCGCACTGGCCGCTGGTGACGCTGGAAGCCGTTGATAAAGGCGGCCTGTTCTCTCGCCTGAGCGATTATCTGCACCACACGCTCTAACGGCAGATGAGCAGACTGGCAGGGTTGCGAGTCTGCTCACATAATAAACACTCCTCGTTTGCTGATAATAGTAATCCGGTTTTATAGTGTATAAATATACAGTAATAAGCGGAGGCAGCATGGACTACAGCATTAAGCAGCAACAGAAACGTAAGATTGCCGGTTTTCATTTGGTCGGACCGTGGGAACAAACGGTAAAACAGGGCTTTGAACAGCTGGTGATGTGGGTCGACGGGCGTCACATTGAGCCGCTGGAGTGGGTGGCGGTCTACTACGATAACCCGGATGAAGTCCCGCCAGAAAAACTGCGCTGTGATACGGCCGTTACGGTACCGGATGATTTCGTTATCCCGGAAAACAGCGAAGGCGTTATGATGACGGAAATCGCGGCCGGGGATTATGCCGTGGCGACGGCGCGCGTGGAAAACTACGACTTCGCCACGCCGTGGTATCAGTTCTTCAATTCCCTGCTGCAGGACAATAAGTACCAGATGGCGCTCAAACCCTGCTTCGAGCGCTATCTCAATGACGGCAATGCGGACGGCTACTGGGATATCGAAATGTATATCGCGGTAGAGCATAAAACGGTTTAAGCCTGCTAAGTGAAGGGTTTTTCAGCCGGGAGCGATCCGCCCGGCTGAAAACACAGTACAATTGTGATTTGCCGTGTAGCTGGAGAGCGGGTGTGCGTCCCGACAAATCATTAACCCCTTTTGAAATTCGGTTGTACAAACACTACCGCGTGGTGCATGGATGCCGCATCGCGCTGGCTTTCGTGCTGACGTTTGTACTGGTGCGTTTATTGGATGTTCCGGAAGGGACGTGGCCGCTGATCACGCTGGTGGTGGTGATGGGGCCCATCTCGTTTTGGGGGAACGTTGTTCCGCGCGCCCTGGAGCGCATTGGCGGGACCGTGTTAGGTTCGGCTCTGGGGCTTATCGCCCTCAAGCTGGAGCTTATCTCGTTTCCGGTGATGCTGGCATGGTGCGGTGCCGCCATGTTCCTGTGCGGCTGGCTGGCGTTGGGTAAAAAGCCGTATCAGGCGCTGCTGATCGGTATTACGCTCGCGGTGGTGGTCGGTGCGCCCGCCGGGGATATGACCACGGCGCTGTGGCGAAGCGGGGATGTCATCCTGGGTTCACTGCTGGCGATGCTCTTCACCGGTATCTGGCCGCAGCGTGCTTTTCTGCACTGGCGTATTCAGATGGCCAGCTACGTCACCGCGTTTAACCGCGTCTATCAGGCCGGTTTTTCCCCTAATCTGGTTGAGCGCCCGCGCCTGGAAAAGCACCTGCAGACTATCCTTAACGATGTGGTCAAAATGCGCGGCCTGATCACGCCTGCCAGCAAAGAAACCCATATTCAGAAATCGATTTTTGAAGCCATCCAGACGGTAAGCCGCAATCTGGTCTGCATGCTTGAGCTGCAAATCAACGCCCACTGGGCCACGCGCCCAAGTCATCTGTTGATGCTTAACGCGCAGACCCTCAAAGAGACCCAGCAGATGACGCAGCAAACACTGTTGACCATCGCTCATGCGCTCTATGAAGGGAACCCGCAGCCGATTCTGGCCAACAGCGAGCGACTGAACGAGATCGTCGCGGAGCTGAAGCAGTTAATCAATGAACGCCAGAGCGATAACGTGGCGGAAACGCCTATTCATGGCTACGTCTGGCTGAGCATGGAACTGGCGCGGCAGCTTGAGCTGTTATCGCACCTGATTTGCCGGGCGCTGCGCAAATAAAAGGCGTATGTGACGGCTGCTGCTTCGATTCAGCAGCAATTGGGGTTATGATAGCTTTAAACGATATACTCATTGTCATTCGCAGCCGCTGTCAGTAAGGTTATTGTTACAACGGTTGCCTTAACGAATCCGAATCTCACATTATCAGGGGTGTAAAAATGGAAACTACCAAGCCTTCGTTCCAGGATGTTCTGGAATTCGTCCGCCTGTTCCGCCGCAAAAACAAACTGCAGCGTGAAATCCAGGACGTTGAGAAGAAGATCCGTGACAACCAGAAACGTGTTCTGCTGCTCGACAACCTTAGCGACTACATCAAGCCAGGCATGAGCGTTGAAGCTATTCAGGGCATCATCGCCAGCATGAAGAGCGACTATGAAGACCGTGTTGATGACTACATCATCAAAAATGCTGAGCTGTCCAAAGAGCGTCGTGACATCTCTAAAAAGCTGAAAGTGATGGGCGAAATCAAAAACGGCGAAGCAAAAAGCGAGTAATCGCAGCGAATAGTG
The DNA here is from genome assembly GCF_026420145.1 of Enterobacter pseudoroggenkampii. Classification (NCBI taxonomy): domain Bacteria; kingdom Pseudomonadati; phylum Pseudomonadota; class Gammaproteobacteria; order Enterobacterales; family Enterobacteriaceae; genus Enterobacter; species Enterobacter pseudoroggenkampii. Next base: position 2,182,707 of record NZ_JAPMLV010000001.1, on the reverse strand, counting down.
AAAAAGGCTCTCTGGTGACAGAGAGCCTTTTTTTATGGTTCAGAACGCGGCTGTAGCTGGTAAATCCAGGCTTGAACCTGCTCGCCTTCAGAGGTGGTCACCGTGACCTCAACCCGATCGTAGCCGTCTTCAAACTCATCCAGCATTGGCCAGTGTGCGGCAAGGCTATCAGAGATAAACAGATAGCCTTCGACGCGGGGACCATCGGGGTGGAGCACGATCCCCGGGAAGTCCGCCGCAGCGCCCCAGCCGCGTTCGTAAAACGTACCGGATACGGAACCGGCCAGCCATTGGCCGCCAATCTTTTCAAGAATATGCGCATTTGAGTGGCCCGGGCGCAGCGTGCCGTAGACAAACAGAGCGTTCATTTTCCCTCATCCGCAAAGCAAAAAGCCTGCTTTAAAAGCAGGCTTTTTAAATTTGGCTCCTCTGACTGGACTCGAACCAGTGACATACGGATTAACAGTCCGCCGTTCTACCGACTGAACTACAGAGGAATCGTTGTGGAGGCTTATCTTAGCGGCGAAAAAAGTTTTGTCAAACCTGATCTTAGGGAAAATCGACTGATTGCTGATTCTGTCGTCAGTTTGTTGTAAATCCACACATCTTTTTCCGGAAAATACTTTGCAGGATGAGCATTTCTCCCCCATCATTTGAAATGGAGTTTCAACTTTTCTCGCTAAGGTCCATTTTGAACGTTACTGCCTCCTTACGCCAGGCGATCGTGCGCACGCCATGGTATGCAAAACGTAAAAGCTATCGGGTTCTCTTCTGGCGTGAAATCACCCCTCTTGCCGTGCCTATCTTCCTGGAAAATACCTGCGTTTTGCTGATGGGAGTCCTGAGTACCTTCCTGGTGAGCTGGCTGGGGAAAGAGGCGATGGCCGGGGTGGGGCTGGCGGACAGCTTTAACATGGTGGTGATTTCGTTCTTTGCCGCCATTGACCTTGGGACGACGGTGGTGGTGGCCTTTAGCCTCGGCAAGCTGGACCCCAAACGTGCACGCGAGGCGGCCCGCCAGTCGCTGATGATCATGACCATTTTTTCAATTGTTCTGGCGGCGGTGATCCACTATTTCGGCAAAGAGATTATCGACTTTGTCGCCGGGGAGGCCACGAATGAGGTTAAAGACCTGGCGCTGACCTACCTGGAAATGACCGTCATCAGCTATCCGGCGGCGGCCATTGCGCTGATTGGTAGCGGTGCGCTGCGCGGGGCGGGCAACACCAAAATTCCGCTGCTGATCAACGGCGGAATGAATATCCTGAATATCATTATCAGCAGCGTGCTGATTTACGGTGTGTTCTCGTGGGACGGGCTGGGTTTCGTCGGCGCCGGACTGGGGCTGACCATTTCACGCTATATCGGTGCGGCTGCCATCATCGGGGTGCTGATGGCGGGGATCACTCCCTCGCTACGTCTGACGCTGAAAAGTTATTTTCGCCCCTTTAATTTCGCCATTATCTGGGAAGTGATGGGGATCGGCATTCCTGCAAGCATTGAGTCGGTGTTGTTTAACGGCGGGAAATTGCTGACGCAGATGTTTGTCGCCGGCATGGGCACCGACGTGATTGCCGGTAACTTCATCGCCTTCTCCATTGCCTCACTGATTAACCTGCCGGGTAACGCGCTGGGCTCTGCATCAACCATCATCACCGGGAAACGGCTCGGGAAAGGGCAGATAGGCCAGGCGGAGCGACAGCTGCGGCACGTCTTCTGGCTGTCGACCATTGGACTGACCGTGATTGCCTGGGGAACCGCCCCGTTTGCCGGGCTGATGGCCTCGTTCTATACCCACGAAGACGACGTTAAAGAGGTCGTTAAGATCCTCATCTGGCTCAATGCGGCCTTTATGCCCATCTGGGCGGCCTCATGGGTATTGCCCGCCGGGCTAAAGGGCGCGCGCGACGCCCGCTTTGCGATGTGGGTGTCGATGCTAGGCATGTGGGGATGTCGCGTCGTGGCGGGGTATACGCTCGGGGTGATGCTCGGATGGGGAGTGGTCGGCGTCTGGCTGGGGATGTTCCTCGACTGGGCCGTGCGGGGCGCGCTGTTCTACTGGCGGATGGTCAGCGGGCGCTGGCTGTGGAAATATCCGCGAAAAAATGCCTGACAATTGCGCGAAGTGGAGAATAATTCGGCAAACGATCGGAAATATGCATTCTGCCTTTGACATCCCGGGGAGGCATCGATAATATGCGCCCCGTTCACACGATTCCTCTGTAGTTCAGTCGGTAGAACGGCGGACTGTTAATCCGTATGTCACTGGTTCGAGTCCAGTCAGAGGAGCCAAATTTGAAAAGCCTGCTTTTAAAGCAGGCTTTTTGCTTTTCTGCGCAAGGTAAATGCAAAACGGCAACCTTGTTGCCGTTTTTAGTGTGTGCACCCTCTCCCGTGGGAGAGGGTTGGGGTGAGGGCACCAGACCGCACGAAATTACAAACTAATCGGCGCCGTCGCCTCAATCAGCCACGGACGCGCATCGCTGTTTACCAGCGGTGACAGCGCCTCGCGTACCTGCTGGTGATACGCATCCAGCCACTGCTTTTCCTGCTCGCTCAGCAAATGCAGCTCAACCTGACTTAAGTCGATCGGGATCAGCGTCAGCGAGGCAAATCTACAGAACCCCGGACGGCTCTCCACGATCTCCACCTGGTTTTCAATACGAATACCGTGGCTGTCGCCCAGATAGTAGCCCGGTTCAATCGTCATGATATTGCCCGCCACCAGCGGCCACGGGTTGACCTTTTTGGCGATGCGATGTGGGTTCTCATGGATAAGAAGCTGATGACCGACGCCATGTCCCGTGCCGTGATCGTAATCCAGCCCCATCTCCCACAGCGGGCGACGCGCAAACGCATCCAGCTGATGCCCCTGAGTCCCGGAAGGGAACTGCAGGGTAATCAGCGACAGGAAGCCTCTCAGCACGGCGGTGTAGTGCAGTCGCTGCTGCGGATCGACCTTACCCCATGCCAGCGTGCGCGTGGCGTCGGTGGTGCCATTCACATACTGGCCGCCAGAATCGTTCAGGTAAAAATGGTTATGGCCGATGGGCTTATTGCTGGCCTCGCTCGAATGGTAATGACACATCGCCGCATTGCTCGAAGAGGCGGAGATGGTTGCAAAACTCTGCTCGATGAACCCAGGCTGCTGTTGACGGAACGCAAGCTGCTGCGCCTGAACCTCCAGCTCTGTTAGCGGATTCCCTGCCGCCTCGCGCAGCGGCACTTCACGGCTCAGCCAGGCCAGGAAGTTGACCCAGGCGGCACCGTCCTGGTGATGACACTCGCGATAACCTGCGAGCTCAACCGGGTTTTTGGTGGCCTTTATCAGGGTGATGGGGTCAGTCCGCCAGACAATTTCTCCCCGTGGCTCAATGGCGAAGCGCAGAGCCACCGGCGCGGAATCGGCATCAATCATCACCCGTTTGCCCGCAGCAATCTGCTGACAGCGTTCGATAAAAGCGTCCTGCGGCGCAATGGTAAACGCATTGCGCACCTCTTCAGGCAGGGCGCTGAGCTTATTGTCGTTAACAAACCACTCAACGTGACCGTCACGGCCCAGAAGAGCAAAGGAGAGCGGTACCGGGCTGTAAGGGATATCCGCGCCACGCACGTTCAGCAGCCAGGCAATGTTATCCGGCAGCGTAACGGCGAGATAATCAGCATTGTTTGCGGCCAGCACGGCGGCGACGCGCAGACGTTTGTCCGCGCTGCGTTCGCCGCTGTGTTCAACCGGCATTTCCCGGATAAGCCCCGCCGGTGCGGCAGGGCGGTCAGTCCATAGGGCGTCAAACGGCGAGGCCTTCAGAGGAACCAGCTCGCACGGCGTGGCAGACAGTTGCTCAAACTCCGAGTTGGTCATCAGCAGCGGATCAAAACCGATGCGCGTCCCGGCCTCCACGTTTTCCGCCAGCCATTCTGCCAGCGGCTCGTTGTGCAGGTGGTGGATCTCAACCTCATCCGTATTGACCTGAACGCGAGCCTGAACCTGATAGCGCCCGTCGACGAACAGCAGCGCTTTGTTTTTCAGCACCAGCGCCATGCCGGCCGAACCGTCAAAGCCCGTCAGCCAGGCCAGCTTTTCGTCGTATGGCGCGCAGTATTCGCTCTGCCAGGCATCCGCACGCGGGACGATCATCCCGTCGAGATGGCTGGCCTCGAGCCAGTGGCGCAGGGCAGAGAGCGGAGATGTGCTGGACATTGTTTTTCCTTATCGTTATTAGCGGAACGGCGGCTCGTTGAAGGTGCGCAGCTTGCGGGAATGGAGCCTGTCACCTTCCGCCCGCAGCAGGTCAATGGCGCGAATACCAATCTGCAGATGCTCTGAGATAGCCCCCTCATAGAAGCGGTTGGCCTGCCCCGGCAGCTTAATTTCGCCGTGCAGCGGCTTATCGGAGACGCACAGCAGGGTGCCGTAGGGAACGCGGAAGCGATACCCCTGTGCGGCGATGGTGGCGCTCTCCATATCAATGGCCACCGCGCGGCTCAGGTTGAACCGCAGCGCGGAGGCGGAGTAACGCAGCTCCCAGTTCCGGTCATCCGTCGTGACGACCGTACCGGTGCGCAGGCGCTGCTTAACTTCTTCACCCGGCATGCCGCTGACCTCTTTGGTCGCGTCATACAGCGCACGCTGCACTTCGGCGATGCTCGGGATTGGGATATCCGGCGGCAGCACCGCATCCAGCACGTGGTCATCACGCAGATAGGCGTGGGCCAGCACGTAGTCGCCAATCAGCTGGCTTTCACGCAGGCCGCCGCAGTGGCCGATCATCAGCCACACGTCCGGACGCAGCACCGCCAGATGGTCGCAGATGGTCTTGGCATTTGACGGGCCTACGCCAATGTTAATCAGCGTGATGCCCTGACCGTCGGCGGTGATCAGGTGCCAGGCGGGCATCTGGTGCTTTTTCCACGCAAGGTCGGAAATGGCTTGCTCTGGCGCTTCGGTCTCCGCAGTGATCCAGATCCCGCCCGCGCAGGACAGCGCGATATACGGGCTTTCCGGGTCGAGGATCTGGCTGCAGCCCCAGCGGACAAACTCGTCAACGTAGCGGGTGTAGTTGGTAAAGAGGACGAACGGCTGGAAATGTTCGACGGGCGTGCCGGTGTAGTGGCGCAGTCGCGCCAGGGAGAAATCGACCCGGCGGGCATCAAAGTGCGACAGGGGAGAAAATTCTGCCGGGTGATAGATCCCATCGGCCGTCTCATCGCCAATCTGTGAAAGCTCCGTCGTCGGGAAGTGGCGGGTCAGCCCCGCGCTCATTGAGCGATCCAGCGTTAGCGCCGAGCCGTCTATCACGTACGGATAAGGGATTTCATGCTGCGAGGGTTCAACGTGAATGTGCGCGCCGTAATCCTGATACAGCAGCGTAAGTTGTTCTTCGAGGTACGGGCGGAACAGTGCCGGGCGGGTAACGGTGGTACTGTAGCAGCCGGAGTGGGTAAAACGGGCGTAGGCGCGGGTTTTCGGTGTCGTGCTGGCGCTGCCGTCCCAGGTCACAGAGAGCGATGGATAAACAAAAAGGCCCTCGGTTCTGGCCTTTTCGTCGGGAAGTTTCCCTGTTTCAATATATTCGCTGATGGCGCTGCGCAGCGCGTTGACGGACTGTTCGTACAGCGCGTCGAGTTTTTCCAGCGCCTGAGCCGGGGTCAGGCTGGAGCCCTTATTATTCATCTCTGTCTCCTTGTTCCACAGGTGTGCGACTCTACCCGATAGTATGTCACACGCCTGTGAAACAAAAGTGAGATCAGCGGTGGCTCGTCTCTTTCATCAGTAGCGCCGTTGCCGCCGACAGCAGGCAGCCGGCCAGCAGATAAATCGCCACGCTGTGCCAGTTGCCGCCCGAGAAGGTCACCAGCGCGGCGGCAATAAACGGCGTAAACCCGCCGCCGACCACGCTTGCGACCTGGTAACCCACGCCCGCGCCGCTGTAGCGGTAGCTGGCGCCGAACAGTTCGGTAAACATCGGCTGCTGTACGCAGACCACCATATCGTGAGCGATGTTCGCGAGCATGATAGCAAAGAAGACAATCCAGAAGATCGACTGCGCCTCCAGCGCCATAAAGAATGGCCAGGCGCTGAGGCACCCAATCAGCGCGCCGGTGATGTAGACGCGACGGCGGCCAAACCGGTCCGCCAGCCAGGCGAAGCAGGGTATCGTCAGGCAGCTGATCCCGCCGACCAGCAGGCCGATATTCAGGAACAGCTCGCGCGGCAGGCCGAGATTCTGCGTCGAGTAGTTCAGGGCAAAGGCGGTGACGATATACATCGTCAGCAGCTCGCACAGGCGCAGGGCGATAATTTTCAGAAAAGCGCCTGGGTGCCGAATCAGGGCTTCCATCACCGGCAGCCGCTTTTTGACGGCCGGTTTTTCCTGCTGCTTTTCGAACTCTGCCGACTCCTCCATTCCGTTACGGATCCACAGTGCGGCGATAACCAGCACGATGCTGAAGATGAACGGAATGCGCCAGCCCCAGCTCAGGAACTGCTCGTCGGTGGTGAGCTGGCTGATTAACGATACCAGCCCTGTGGAAAGCAGCAGCCCTACGCCGTACCCGACCTGCACGCCGCTGCTGTAAAACGCTTTCTTATTTTTTGGCGCGCTCTCAACGGATAACAGCGCCGCGCCGCCCCATTCGCCACCCACGGCGAAGCCCTGAATGGCGCGTAATGTCACCAGCAACACTGGGGCCCACCAGCCAATGGCGGAAAAAGAAGGGAGTATGCCAATCAGCGCGGTGGCGATCCCCATCATCCAGACGGTGAGCATCAGCATGCGCTTGCGGCCAAGACGGTCGCCGAAGTGGCCGAAGATCACCCCGCCCAGCGGGCGAAACAGAAAGCCGACGCCGAAGGTGGCAAACGCGGCGAGCGTGCCCATCGCGGGGCTGACCTGGGGAAAAAACTCGCGGTTGAACACCAGCGCGGCGGTAATGCCGTAAAGCAGAAAATCATACCAGTCGACGACGGCACCCGCGAAGCTGCCGAGTGCGGCGCGGCGGGCACGATTGAGCGAAGGGGTCTCCTCGTTGGGACGATCGGAGATGAGGGTGGAGTCCATAGTTGTCCTGTCTGCACTTATTTTTAATTATTGGTATAAGAAAAGGTCACTCACATTGCGCCCGTCATATAAACGGAATCTATGAGACTACCGCGACAGGGGGCCTGTGCAAACTGATTTTATTTCCTGATGGGTAATGCAAAACGGCTACGCTATGCTTAATAAAGAGCGAAGCGACTGAGGAAGGGAAGATGTGTCGTAAAGAGGCGTTGGGCTGTCTTGCTGCATTACTTATCAGTCAGAGCGTGCAGGCGGTGAGCTATCCTTTACCGCCGGCGGGCAGCCGTCTGGTAGGGAGTTCGCAGGTCATTATCGTGCCGGATCATAATACATTACCGCTTGAGGCCTTTGCCGCGAAATACGGGCAGGGGCTAAGCAATATGCTGGAAGCGAACCCGGGGGTGGATCCTTTTTTACCCAAATCCGGTACCCGGCTGGTGATCCCCCAGCAGCTCATTTTGCCCGACACCGTTCGCGAGGGGATTGTCGTTAACGTGGCGGAAATGCGCCTCTACTATTATCCATCCGGCAGCAATACCGTTGAAGTGCTGCCCATTGGCATCGGCCAGGCCGGGCGCGAAACCCCGCGTAACTGGGTGACGGCCGTTGAGCGTAAGCAGGTGGGGCCAACCTGGTCTCCGACGCCGAATACGCGCCGTGCCTATGCGGCAGAAGGGAAAACGCTCCCGGCATTCGTGCCCGCCGGGCCGGATAACCCGATGGGGCTGTATGCCATTTATATCGGCAGGCTCTATGCCATTCACGGCACAAACTCGAATTTTGGCATCGGGCTGCGGGTGAGCCAGGGCTGTATTCGCCTGCGTAATAACGACATCAAATACCTTTTCGATCATGTTCCCGTCGGAACCCGCGTGCAGCTTATCGATCGGCCCGTTAAAGTCACCACGGAGCCGGACGGCAGCCGCTGGGTGGAAGTTCACGAGCCATTATCACGTAACCGCGCGGAGTTTGAATCGACCCGGAAAGTGCCTCTGCCAATGTCAGCCGCGCAGCGGACGCAGTTGATAAACGAGGGGGCGGGAGCCGAACTGGAACGGCGGTCAGGGATGCCGGTTAAGGTAGGCATGTAAGGGGATTGTGCGGGCTGGTGCCCTCTCCCACGGGAGAGGGTGCACACACTAAAAACGGCAACAAGGTTGCCGTTTTGCATTTACCTTGTGCAGAAAAGCAAAAAGCCTGCTTTAAAAGCAGGCTTTTTTAATTTGGCTCCTCTGACTGGACTCGAACCAGTGACATACGGATTAACAGTCCGCCGTTCTACCGACTGAACTACAGAGGAATCGTGTGAACGGGGCGCATATTATCGACCTGCGTTCACCTTGTCAAAGGGTGGATCGCCGCCTTTCGATCGTTTGCTGACAAAATCGGCAAAGTGATGTTTTTGGCAGCGGAATGCACCGCTTTGGTGCGGGTATACCTCTAATGGGGCAGATCATAAACTGCTGTTTCGGTAATAAAACCCCCCTCCATGATTAGGTTTCCTTATTTTCAGGCGCTTAGCGCCCAATTCAGACCGTCTGGTAAAAGTGGCATTCATATTGCAAAACCTGTTCAACAACGACAGCCGGTTCCGGCACAGCATTTCGAACAGGGGGCAAAATGAACTTAAGACGACTGAAATACTTCGTAAAAATCGTCGATATCGGCAGCCTGACTCAAGCGGCAGAAGTGCTGCATATCGCGCAGCCTGCGCTGAGCCAGCAGGTGGCTACTCTGGAAGGCGAGATGGATCAGCAATTGTTGATCCGCACCAAACGCGGCGTCACGCCAACGGAAGCCGGTAAGATCCTCTATACCCATGCGCGCACCATTCTTCGCCAGTGTGAACAGGCGCAGCTGGCGGTGAATAACGTGGGTCAGACCCTGAGCGGGCACGTTTCTATCGGCCTGGCGCCGGGAACGGCCGCGTCCTCAATTACCATGCCGTTGCTGCAGGCCGTTCGCGCTGAGCTGCCTGAAGTGCTGGTATACCTGCATGAAAACAGCGGTTCCGTACTGAATGACAAACTGCTCAGCGGCCAGCTGGATATGGCGGTCCTTTACGATCGCTCCCCGGTCGCCGGCATCACCAGCCAGCCGCTGCTGAAAGAAGATCTCTACCTCGTGGGCACCCGCGACTGCCCGGGCCAGAGCGTCGACCTTGCCGCCGTGGCAGAGATGAACCTCTATCTGCCGCGCGACTACAGCGCCGTGCGCGTGCGCGTGGACGAAGCGTTCTCCCTGCGCCGCCTGACGGCCAAAATCATCGGCGAAATCGACTCGATCTCCACGCTGACCGCAGCTATTGCCAGCGGCATGGGGGTGACCGTTCTGCCGGAATCCGCAGCCCGCTCGCTGTGCAGTGCGGCAAACGGCTGGATGGCGCGGATCACCACGCCTTCGATGAGCCTGCCGCTATCGCTGAACATGTCCGCACGCGGTTCGCTGTCGCCACAGGCGCAGGCGGTAAAAGAGATTTTGATGTCGCTGGTCAGCAAGCCATCGCTTGAGAACCGTGAACTCCAGCTCGTGAGCTGATATTCCATAAAAGCATAAGATGCTGGTTTTTATTATTTGTTCTGCAGCTCGGCTGACTCTAACAATAGAGCTATGTCAGATGCGCCGGAGTGAATCGTGAATTTCCAGCAACTTAAAATTATCCGTGAGGCGGCCAGGCGGGACTACAACCTGACCGAGGTCGCCAATATGCTTTATACCTCTCAGTCCGGCGTCAGCCGCCATATCCGCGAGCTGGAAGAGGAACTGGGTATAGAGATCTTTATCCGTCGCGGCAAGCGGCTGCTCGGCATGACGGAGCCGGGTAAGGCTTTGCTCACCATTGCAGAGCGGATCCTCAACGAGGCCAGCAACGTGCGTCGTCTGGCGGATCTCTTCACCAATGACGCCTCAGGCGTACTCACCATCGCCACCACCCACACCCAGGCGCGCTACAGCCTGCCGCCGGTGATCAAAGCGTTCCGCGAACTTTTCCCTGACGTCCGTCTGGAGCTCATCCAGGGCACACCGCAGGAAATCGAAGTGCTGCTGCAAAACGGTGGGGCGGATATTGGCATCGCCAGCGAACGCCTGAGCAACGACCCGCTGCTGGTGGCGTTCCCCTGGTTCCGCTGGTACCACAGCTTATTACTTCCGGTCGATCATCCGCTGAATCAGGTCTCTCCCCTGACGCTGGAAGACGTTGCCAAATGGCCGTTGATCACATACCGCCAGGGCATAACCGGACGTTCGCGCATAGACGAGGCCTTCAACCGCAAAGGGCTAACGCCGGACGTGGTGCTGAGCGCGCAGGATTCTGATGTGATTAAAACCTACGTCGAGCTGGGTCTGGGCATTGGCCTGGTGGCGGAACAGTCCAGCGGAGAACGCGAGGACGGGAACCTGGTGCGTCTTGATACGCGTCATTTATTTGACGCCAATACCGTATGGCTTGGCCTGAAGCGCGGGCAGCTGCAGCGCAACTATGTGTGGCGCTTTATCGAGCTGTGCAATGCCGGGCTGTCGGTGGATGAGATTAAACGCCAGGTGATGGAGCCGGAAGAAGTGGCGATTGATTATCAGATTTAAGTGTTGGCTTGCCCGGTGGCGAGTGCTTACCGGGCTCATCACTTAGCTGAAAGGGTATTTTCTGAAGACCGCCTGTGATTCGAATGATTCGGCAAACGCCTGAATCTCTCTAAAATCCGCTGCGTTAACGACGTGCGGGATCATCGACTGAATAAACGTCCAGACAACCGTGCTCGTGACGGCAACCTGATCGGGAGTTGCAGTCGCCGGACGTGTCTCCAGTAAGGCATTCCATACCCTGCAGGCCGCCAGCAGCTGAATTGTAATGCGTTCGACCCATAAAGCGTGCTGCTTTTCCGCCGGACGCTGGTTGTGTTCATACACATTTTGCACCGCTTTTTCAGCGGCGGCGAGGATAAAGCCCAGCGTCTGAAGATCCTTTGTCAGCGCATCCGGCGCGACGGGCAGGAGTTTCCGCTCGGGGGCAGCCTGAGCCTCAAAATAATTCAGTATCAGCGAGGAGTCCATCAGCCGTATTCCGTTATCCAGAACCAGCGTCGGGGCTTTTACCGCGGGGTTGATCCGGGAGAACGCGTCGAAGGTGCTAAAGACTGACAGCGGCTGGCTTTCAAACTCAACGCCATAAAGCTCAAGGGAGATCGCCACGCGCCGTACATAAGGTGAATCCATCATGCCAACAAGCTTAATCATCGTTCCCGTTTTCCTGTCTCTGTGAAATAACGCGTCATTGAAGAGGATGACCAGACATTACAATACAATTTGCATAGCGAATATCTTCAGTATCTTACCGTAAGGGTTAGTATTACTGACATATGGTCAGGTTGCCGCTGTATATCCAGCGCAGATAAGGAAGTGCTTTCATGTCGGATTTTCCACCCATTGCCAGTTTGCGAAGCTTTGAAGCCGTCGCCCGTCTCGGCAGCGTGACGCTGGCGGCGAAAGAACTCCACGTTACCCATTCCGCTATCAGCCAGCAGATCAAAACGCTGGAGGAGATGGTGGGCGTTAAGCTCTTTATCCGTCAGGGGCGAGGAGTGCAGATCAACGAAGAAGGGCGGCTCTATGCCTTACAGGTACGCGAGGCGTTGAACCATATTGCGGATGCCACCCGACTCGTACAGGTGAAGCCGAGAAAGCAGGAGCTGACGCTGGCGATGGTGCCGTCATTTGGATGCCACTGGTTATTACCGCGTCTGGCTCGTTTTCGGGCGAAATATCCGCTTATCACCCTGCGGATCCAGGCCAGCCTGACGGTCACCAGCCTGCAGCAGGAAGGGATAGACATCGCGATACGGATGGGGCAGGGGAACTGGGAAGGGAGTGAAAGCCATTACCTTTTTTCCGATGAGCTTATTGTGGTGGCCGCACCGGGCTTTAACGGGGGCGTGCTGCCCGCTACGCCAGCGGAGATTGCAAAGAGTCATATTATTTTCTCTATGGAGTCGTGGAAAACGTGGTGCATGAATGCGGGTCTTGAGAAAGAGATCGTGCCTGACGGTTTATGCGTTAACGACTCCAATATCATTATCGAAGCCGTTCGACTCGGGAAAGGTATCGCGCTGGAGCGTCGCTCTCTGGTTCAGGATGCCATCACCCGAGGTGAACTGGTCCAGCTAACCTCCATCACCGCACCATATCCCTGGCCTTACTGGTTGGTAACGGCGCAGTCTACGGAGGTGAAGCCGGAGGTGACACTCTTTAAGGCATGGCTGGAGGAGGAAGTGGCGGCCTGGCGGCGAGCGGTGAGTGCTGTGGAAAGTAACCAACCCTAATGAGCGAATCAGGGGCTGGGAGGGAGTGACTTATTATTGGAAATAGGGACATGCTGCTGCATCAATTCAACGATCCAATCAATAAAAACGCGCTGTCTGGCGTTGACATGGCGGTTCGGCGGAAACGCCAGGTACAGGGGCATTGGCTTAATCCGCCATTGTTCAAATAGCGGAATCAAGGAGCCACAAGCCTGATGTGCTGCCGCCATATAGGCGGGTAGCGCAATCACGCCTAGCCCGGCTAATCCAGCTTCGAGGTAAGCATTGCCATCATCCACGGCAAGCACATAGCTGCCAGTGATTTCAATATGTTCACTCTCACTGCGCAGTACCAGAGGATCAACCTTACCGGTGCGTGAGGACAAGAATCCCACTATGCGATGGTTGGTGTTTTCCAGCTCTTGCGGGTGCGCAGGGGCGCCGAGGCGTTCCACATAACTCGGGGCGACGTAAACACCGATTTGCAAATCGCCGACATGGCGTGCGATCAGGGACTGGTCGTTGATTTCGCCACCGCGCAGGACGCAATCCACATTGTCGCCGATCAGATCCACCACCCGGTCGCTCACGCCCATGTCGAACTGGATATCAGGGTAGCGTGCATGAAAAGCCGGTAGCGCGGGCACCAGCAACAGGCGAGCGAGCGGAGTGGGCACATCTATCCGCAGGCGTCCCCTGGGGGTCATCGTCGCACTGGAGAGGCTGTTTTCAGCATCCTCCATGTCCGCCAGCAGACGGATTACGCGCTCGTAGTAGACCGCGCCATCAGGAGTCACACCGAGCCTGCGGGTAGTGCGATGGAGCAGCCTGACGCGCAGGCGCGCTTCCAGCTGCTGAATAAGCTGCGTCACCGTGGTTTTGCTCATATGAAGCGTTTGGGCAGCCTTTGTGAAACTGCCTGCTTCCACCACGCGAGCAAAGGCGCGCATCGCATCGAAACGATCCATCCCTTGTCCTCTCTTTTCACCGATTGTTTGGATATTACAAACAATGATGGACAAAGTCGCTTGTTTATCCGTCCGATGTGGCGCCTGTAAAGTGTCTTTATATTCACCGGGCAGATTTCGCCTTATTGCAAAGGTACAAACATGACAACACGCGAAGCCGTTTTTCCCTTCGGACGCCAGGCGCTCTATGAGCGCAATCGGTATTCACCCGCCATCAAATCTAACGGCTTCCTGTTTGTTTCGGGGCAGGTGGGTAGCCGGGAGGATGGTTCGCCTGAAGAGGATCTCAATGCGCAGGTCCGGCTGGCATTCGATAACCTTAATGCTGTGCTCACGGCTGCGGGCTGCACGTTCAGTGACGTGGTTGACGTGACCCTCTTTGTCGTCGATCCCGAGTCAAACCTCGACGCTATCTGGAGTATCCTGCCAGAATATTGGGGGGAAGCGCCTTACCCGACGTTGACGGGGATCGGCGTGACGTGGCTGTACGGATTCCAGTTTGAGATTAAGGTGATTGCCCGGCTGCCCACGAGTCATGATAAGACAGAGGTAAATTGATGAAAGCAGCGGTTTATGACGTGGAAGGCGCTCCCGGCGTCCTGCGATATATCGATGTCCCGGATCCGGTCGCAGGGCCTGACGATGTCCTGATTTCTGTCGAGGCTATCTCGATTGAAGGGGGAGATTTGATCAACCGCCGCTCAACTCCGCCGCCTGGCCCTTCATGGGTCGTCGGCTACGCGGCCGCGGGCACAGTGGTTGCCGTCGGATCGAAAGTCCGTAGCCGTAAGGTTGGAGACAGAGTGGCTGCTTTTAGCATGCAGGGATCGCATGCGGAAAGTTGGGCCGTGCTCGCGGAACGTACCTGGCTTATACCGGACAGGGTGGATGCAGCAGAAGCGGCGGTGGTACCGATCTCTTTTGGAACCGCACATCATTGCCTGTTCATACGAGGCATGCTCCGGCACGGAGAAACCGTCCTGATTCAGGCAGCAGCGGGGGGCGTGGGGCTCGCGGCCGTTCAGCTTGCCTCACAGGCAGGCGCGACGGTCATCGCCGTGGCAAGCGGAACGCAGCGAATAAACCGGCTGCTGGAACTTGGTGCCGATCATGTCGTGGATCGTGCACAGCATGACGTCGTGGACAGTGTACGAGAGTACACCCATGGCGCCGGGGTTGACCTCGTCATCGATCCGGTAGGGACGACGTTGCCAGCTTCGCTTTCTGCACTCGCTCCGGAAGGACGTCTCGTCTTCGTCGGTAATGCGGGCGGTGGCAGCCTGACCGTCGACCTGTGGCCGCCAATGCAGTCTAACCAGACCCTCATGGGGGTATTTATGGGGCCACTTTTTGAAAGGCCTGGCGTTCGGACAAGCGTGGACGACATGTTGCAGGCTGTGGCTGCAGGGCACATCAGGGTTGTCATTGACCGTGTCTTCCCCCTGGCTAACGCCGCCGCGGCCCATGAATACGCTGAGACAGCGAAACCGCTTGGTCGTATCGTTATGAAGCCATGAACGGGGGACCTCATCATGACTTCGTAATTCTTTTGATGTGGAGGAGAAAAATAAAAAAGCCTGCTTCAAAAGCAGGCTTTTCAAATTTGTCTCATCAGACTGGGAGCATTCAATGAGTCTGTTATTCCAGCCGCAACCTCTCCCTAAGCTCCCTCACCAGCGATGCATCATCCAGCTCTGCACTGATCTCATGACGAATCGCATTAGTGAACTGTTTACTGCGCTCGCAGCTATGGTGATAACCATGAGATAGCCAGTTCCAACTCCCGAGAACAATGTAGCGGCCATCGATCATCATTACCTTTTCATGTGTCCCTTCCGTCAACCGGATAATATTCTCTTTTCCTAGTTGTTCGCGGTACTCGGCAACCAGAGTCTCATCATTATCTTCCGCACGATCCACGCACTGGTGATAGTAGCCGTAATAAACTTTAACCCTGACACCACGCCGCTGCGTGGCTACCAACTGCGCCAGCTCCGGCCTCTGATAATTCTTACCTCCTCGACGGATCCACGGAGCGATGATAACCAGCTCCTGTTCACACTGGCTGGCCAGAGCGCTAAATGCGGCAATATGTTCGCAGTCGCGATAATAACGCTGTAGACGGGGAGTCTGGCTTAGACTGGCAAAATTCGGATGCTGGCTACCCTGTTCAAGCAGGAAGCTTTCGGCAACGCTATCTGCAAGGACTTTCAGGTATCCACCTGCTTGCCGCAATCGATGATGGTTACCTACGACGATAAATTGCTGCTTTGCGCGTGAAACCGCGACATTCAGCATGTTTGGTGCGTCGTTTTGAAAATTCGGATTATCAAGAGGATGAAAAATAACCGGACTATAAATGATGACCTCAAAGCCTACGCCCTGAAACTGATGCACTGTACCAATGCAGTTTTTCTGCCAGTGATTCATTCGTTGCGCAAGACGTTTAATCAACAATGACTTCTGATTGCTATAGGGAGTGACGATGCCAACATCGGCAGTCAGATCGTAACCAGCTTCTTCCAGCTTATCCAGCAATAGCTCGATAGCATCAACTTCATCCAGATTAGTGTTAACCGTATCGCCTTTCTGGCCTTCTACGCTGTAGAACATCAAATGATGCCCGCCTGATTTCTCAAACGCGCTGGCAATACGGCTGGAAGGGGGGGCAGTTTCCACGCTGACGCCATGGTAGTTCGCCAGTCGGATGAAAAGGTCGGCAATAGCTTGCTGGCACCGGCGATGCTCATCGAGAATGATGCCATTACCCGTATCGTCTACCTTGCCGGAAAGCGTACCAGCAGCACGGTGCCAGCCCGTGACGCTTGCAGGTGAAACACGCTCATACAACGTATTGTTGCTGGCGAAATGACGCTCACGCAACTGTGTTTGCATGTTTTCTGACAGGTTTCTAATGGGTTCAATTTGCAGAGGATCGCCAACAATCATCGCTTTCTCACTGCGACTCAAAAGGGGCACGAGGGATTCAAGCGAAATCATGCCCGCTTCGTCGCACAGTGCCAGGTGCCATGGTTTATGCCCCTTGAGTTCATCGAGCTTACGATAACCAGCAACCTTCCACGCGGAAACCAGCGTGGTCGCCATTACTGGATATACAAGAGACAGTGCGCGATAGAAATCATCTAGCTTATCCAGCCAGCGATAGTAGCCCGCACTGCGACGCTTACTCATCAGGGCCCGCCAGTGGGTCAGCACCTCTTCAAGCTCAATTTTCCGTTTCAGTTGTTCCTGCCAGAGATAACCGATAGCGGCTTCGAACATTTCCCGGTGTTGCCTGATAAAGCGTTTACGCAAAATGTCGCACCAGTTACCTTCCGGATAACGCTGTTGATACTGTGCCGTTAGCTGTTGCGCCCGGATGACCTGACGCCATTGTGCCTGCAATTCTTCTACTTCAGTATTAAGAGTCAGCAGGTCAACTTCCTGTTGAGCTTCGGGTTCCGCATGCAGGAGCAGCGCCAGTAGCGCCAGGCTATCTAACTGCTGTGAAAGCATTTCCCCAGCATCAGCCAGAGCAGCCAGCTGACGATGGGGAAGGGAAGAAAGACTGAATTTGAGAAAGTCCTCCGGTGCAGCCAGGCTCATCTGTTGCAACCTTGCTGGATATTTCCTCTCGAAAAAACGAGCCAGATAACGCTTTATCCCTTTACGCGGGTAGTCGCGGTAATGCAGCTCCAGGGCTGGGCGTAGCGGTGAATCCATCCAGCTAAGTATCTGCTCCAGACTATGCTGCTGCGGCCATGTCGCCTGCAACGTCTGGTAAATTCTGCTGGCCTGTAGACGCTGCGTTTTTATCTCCCTAATTTCCTGCAGGCGCTGTTCTAACTGACAGGCTAAGGTATCCAGGTCGTCGGGGCGATGAAGCGAAACATCAATTCCGAGTACCTGTGCATGAGCGGCGAGCGAGGGAATTTTTTCCATGAAACGAGCTGGTAGCTCTTTTGCTAGTTGGGTGTCCAGACCACAATCCACAACAGATTGTATCGCTACTGCCTTTTCATTCAGATACGCCCGGTAACAAGCGTTCATCTCGTCACGATGCTTGAGTAAAACCGCTAAAAAATCGTGCTGCTGCTGTTGGTCATAGCTTTCCTGTCGCCAACGACCAATCAGTTTCTCAAGCCGGGTAAGCTCATGCTGAACCTGTTCGTTCGAGCCGCTATGAAACCATAACCAGTCTAGATCCTCAGTTGCAGGGTCACTGCGCAGATCGTCAATGATATTCTCCACCGCTTTTATTGCCGTGGACGTGACCAGCATGCCGAAATTCTGGTCCTTTCCATCAGCAATCGCCAGTGCTCTGGCAACCAGTTGTTGTGCGATGAGTGACTTGAATAGCGTGGTTTTACCCGTACCAGGCGCGCCTTGTACAGCAACCAGGCGCTCATCCTGATTAATCGCCTGTATTGCCGCCATCTGCCCATGGCCCAGAGGATATTGTGTTTCAAACAAACCGCCAGTCACCACTTCGTGAATATGTGGGGCCTTCTCGTCACTATGGATATGGCTGAGATACTGCTCCAGTAACGGGAAATCACCAACTGCGTTATTACACAGCCAGGTGAAATCTTCCGCATCACGCTTGAGGTTGTAATCCTCATTATGCAGCGGAGCCACCAGGGCATTAAACGCAGTTTCCAGCCCCTGATATTTACTGTTTGATTGCTGAGTGACCCATTTCTGAAGAGCCTTAAACGCCTCAAGGAACGTGTCATATTTACATCCCGTGAGCGCGCTAACGATACTCATCATATGACGGTTTTCACCGAGCTCATCCAGCTGAATACCAAACATTTCGCGAAAAGCGAAGGGGAATGCGCTAACAAGTTGTCCATCTTTGACGGGAACTAGCAGGGTGTTTTCGTTCTGTTCAAAAAATGATTTGGGGAGGGGGAAAGAGAACAGCGGAAGGTATTTTACATTGGCCTTACCTCGCTCGTTTTCGATACAGCGCAGTACCGGAAAAAGCAGGTTAACAGGCTCAATATGGGTAATTCTACCCTTTTCGTCATATTCGACGAAACGCTGGCGCCAGTGGTTGCGCATTTCAGGCGTAACACGGAGTATTACGCCGCTCTGGTTTTCTTCACAGTTATTTATACCGAGCATGAGTTGTTGGTGCTCATGCACCTTGCTGGCCGGTATTTTACTCTTTTCTGCGCCACTGAATTTCACATAATCATGCCACGCTGAAAGGATATCTTTAGACGAGTTTTGCATCATGCTAAAAGAGCCTTAACCTGAGTATCTCCCTGAAATTAATGGTTAGAGAATAACACAGAGGCAGATATTTTAACCCTACCAAAGGGGGCATCTTTGTATGGAAATACAATATGAGTAACAGCGGCTAATATGTTTTCCAGTTTTACTGAGAGGAATTAGCGTTCAAACAACTGGAACGCATTCTTATGGTGCTGCAAATGAAGGGCCTGCCTGACGAGAAGCTATCTTGAGCTAGCATGGGAATAATGAAAAGCAAAAAGCCTGCTTCAAAAGCAGGCTTTTCAAATTTGGCTCCTCTGACTGGACTCGAACCAGTGACATACGGATTAACAGTCCGCCGTTCTACCGACTGAACTACAGAGGAATCGTGTGAACGAGGCGCATAGTAGCGACCTCGGTACGCCTTGTCAAAGGGTGAAAACGCACTTTTCGTTCGTTTGCCGACAATTTCAGCAAATCGCTGATTTTATAGCAAATTCGCGTTGAAATTACACAACAAAATGCGCCGCCCGCAGGCGGCGCGCAGGATCAGAACAGTACGGAGTAGTTCAGACCAAACGTCCGTCCGCGCCCTTTATAGGTATACAGACCCGGTGCACCGTAGGTTGGGCTATACAGCCCCGGCGCGCGCTGGCCCCAGGCGGTGGTGTAGTCTTTGTCCAGCAGGTTTTCCACGCTGAAGCTGACTTTACCCACCGGCAGGGCGTAGCTGCCCAGGAAGTCGACCGTGTTATAGCCATCGATCTTCTTGCCGTCGGAGTCTGACACGTCAAAGGTCTGCGTGCTCTGCACGCGCAGGGTCCAGTCGCCCGGCGCCCAGTTGACCCACGCGCTGGCTTTCGACGGGCTGGCGCTGTCGACCGTCAGCTTCTCCCATTTCCCGTTTTCGCGGGTTTCCGACTTAATGGCGTTAAAGTTCGCCCCGGTGCTCCAGTCGCTGTCGGTGAAGAAATAGTCCACCTGACCTTCCACCCCGTAGATACGACGCTTGTCGTCTTCCAGATTGATGGTCATGTCCGTCTTGTTGATGGTGATGGTTTTATCCGAGAGCGAGTAATACGCCGCAACCTGCGTGCGCAGGTTATCCCCGGTGTAGCGCCAGCCCAGCTCATAAGCGTTGACCTTGATACCGTCCAGCTTCGAGTCGTTCACGTTGACGCTGTTCAGCAGGCGATAGTGACCGTTGCTGAGCTGATAGGTGCCAGAGCCGTAGTACTTCGCCAGGTCCGGAATTTCGAAGCCCTGGGAGAAGTTAAACCATACCTGCTGCTGTTCGGTCAGGCGACCAAGGATCCCGGCGTTAAACAGGAAGTTGTTGTAATCGGTTTTCCCACCCGGCACCGCGTCGGCGGAGGTGGCTTTCCCGGTGGCGATGGCCTGCTGCTGGGTGTAGCCGACAAAATCGTCTACCTTGTTCTCGGTGTACTGGTAGCGCACGCCGCCGCTCAGGGTGATGGCGTCAATATCGTAGCTGGCCTGCAGGAACGGGGCGAGGTTGGTGATGCTGTAGCCCGGGTAGCGGCCCACGTTGTAGGCGTTATCCAGCTCCATGCCGCCGCTCGCCGCGGCTTTGCTCAGGTTAAAGAACTGCTGGTTGGCGTCGAAGGTTTCGTGGTCGGCATCCATACCCCAGGTCAGCGTTAAATCGTCCACCGGCTTGCTGTTCAGCGTCAGCTTGCCGCCGTAGAAATCGGTTTTCTGCTGCGACGCGCCGATGCTGCTCACCACGCCTTTGGTCAGGGTCGGGAACGGATAGTAGGTCAGGCTCTCGTCGCGATAGTAAATCTGCGCGACCAGATCCTGGCCCCAGAAGTCGGTATTGGAGTATTGCAGGTTGATCAGATGGCGCTCGGTACCCGGCACGCGGTCAGAATCGAGGTTACCTTTGTTGTAGGCGGTCGCATCCCCCGTTACCGCCGAGAAGTTTTTCCCGAGATACAGCCCATGCTTGCCGTCGGACTCGCTCTTGTAGTACTGCGTCGTCAGCTGCAGCTGCTGATGATCGTCAATGTTGATGGTGCCTGTGCCCATCACATCGATACGGTCGGAATACTGGAGGCCGGTCTGGGTGTTATCAATGATCACCTCGTCGCCGTTGCCGTCATACCAGCCGCCGTAGCGCTGATACGACACCGACAGACGACCGGAAGCGTTATCGTTGCCACCGCTGACCGCTGCCGACACGTTCTCATCATGGTCGTTGTGGCTGTTGAACCCGCTTTTAGCACCCGTCTGGAACTCGACTTCGGTCTCAGGCTGGCCCTTTTTGGTGACGATGTTCACCAGGCCGCCGGTGCTGCCGCCGCCGTAGAGTGAGGTGGCACCGGAGATGACTTCGATACGGTCAATGTTGAACGGATCGATAGAGTCGAGCTGGCGGCTGTCGCTGCGGGACGAGTTCAGGCGCACGCCGTCCACCATCACCATCATGGAGCGGCCGCGCAGGTTCATGCCGTAGTTGGTACGTCCCTGGCTGCTGACGTCCATGCCCGGGATCAGCTGCGCCAGCACTTCTTTAATCTCTTTCCCGCCCTGAACCTGCTGCTCAATTTCAGCCCGCTCAATGACCCAGGTAGTCTGCGCCATCTCCGCCACGCTGCGGTGCGCGCGGCTGGCGGAGACCACGATATTTTCTTCCTTTTGTTCTTCCGCCCACGCAGAGGTAGAAAGCATTGCAAGCAAACAAGGATTTAAAACCCAAAGATGAGAACGTTTCATTGTTATATTGACCCTGATTGTGTGTGTCAGTACTCGGTGGTTTTTGCTAATGATTTAAAAACCTGACTGTTCTCCGGGCTGGTGGTGCTTCGCCAGTGGATAACGCCAGGGGTGGTAGCCAGCTCAAACGGCTCGTCGGCATGCGCGCGATTCAGAATGCGCGCCGCACGCCAGGCCATCAGGCTGAGCTGGGGTTCGGCAATGCCGAGACGGTGCATCCCGGCATTCACGGCAAACAGGCGGTTGCTCTGCGGGCCGTCCCATTCGAGGGTGAAATCGTTGTTGATGCAGAAGGCTTCGTCCGTATCCAGATGCAGGCGGTGAGACAGCGGCGCCAGGAACGCAGGCTGCACGGCGCGATAGCCGGTGGCAAAGATCGTCACGTCGCTCTCCAGCTGCTCGCGACCGCCGTCGAGGTGATGCTGAACGCTCAGACGATGCCCGTTTTCCTGGCGCGTCAGGGACGTCACCGAGCGGGACGGCAGGAGATGCGCCCAGGGTTTTTCACGCAGCACTTCGAAGCGGTGATACATGGCGCGGTAAATCGCCAGCAGGGACTCGGTGGTGATACCGTCGGAGGTCATCTTCTGCTCGTGCAGCATCTGACGACGGGCCTCTTCATCCAGCGTGGAGAAGCTGTCCACGTACTCCGGCGTGAAATACTCGTTAGCAAAGGCGGCTTCATCCAGCGCGTTGTAGTTGTTGCGGCGCGAGACCCAGTTCAGGCTCAGCGGCTGGCCCCATTCACCGCGGAAGATATTCAGGAACAGGTCGGCGCCGCTCTGGCCGCCGCCGACGACGGTGACGCGCTTGCCCGTAAGATCCGGCGTGCGCAGCATCATCTCGCTGGCGTGGAAGCAGGTATCGTCCTGCGTCGTGACGCAGTCGGGCAGGTTGACCTGCTTACCGATCCCTACGCAGACGTGCCGCGCCAGGATGCGGTCGCGCTGGGTCACCACCTCAAACAGGCCGTTTTTCTCATCAAAGCTCACCTGCTGCACCTGCTGGCTAAAGGACAGGTTAGTGAGGTTGTCCGCCGCCCAGCACAGGTAATCGGCAAACTCTTCCCGCGAAACGGTGCGCTGCTCGGTGGTCAGGAAGCGATAGAATTTTTTGCGCTGCACCAGGTAGTTCAGGAAGCTGTGGCGGTTGGTCGGCTCCACGGCGCTGACCAGATCCTTCAGGAAGCTGGTCTGCATGTGGCAGTCCGGCACCATCATGCCGGGGTGCCAGGAGAAGTGCGGTTTACGCTCAAGAAACAGCGAGCTAAAGCCGTCCAGCCCTTCCGCCAGCGCGGCTATGCTGAGGTTAAACGGGCCGATACCAATGCCGATGAAATCATAGGTTTTCATTGCGCTGACTCCCGGGAGGCCAGAAAAAGAGGGTTATCAAGGTCGGTGACGTAGTTCGGCAGCATGCGGCTGCCGCCGTCGTGTTCGGAGAAGGTCAGTTTGACCGGGTTGAGGATCACGCGAATAATTTGCGGCTTAAACAGGTCGAACTTCGCGAAGCGATCGGCAAGCTCGGGGTGCGCGGCCATATAGCGGTGCAGCACTCCGGCGAGGATCTGATAGAAACGCGTTTCGCTGACGCCGCTTTGCAGCGTGAGGCGTGAGATAAAACGCAGCACCGTCACAAAGTTACCGGTTTGCAGGTCGTGAATAATGTAATCCGCGCTCAGGCGCGCCGTGACGGCCTTCACCTGCTCCGGCAGGCTCTGGGCCTGCGGGA
The DNA here is from genome assembly GCF_026420145.1 of Enterobacter pseudoroggenkampii. NCBI lineage: Bacteria > Pseudomonadati > Pseudomonadota > Gammaproteobacteria > Enterobacterales > Enterobacteriaceae > Enterobacter > Enterobacter pseudoroggenkampii. The sequence goes on along the minus strand of NZ_JAPMLV010000001.1, from coordinate 2,159,688 downwards.
AATCTTCATCCACCAGGCGCATATCGCCCTGGAAATCTTTCAGCAGAATGCGCTGCGGAATAGAGTCCTTCATCACCAGCGTCACGTTCTGGCCGTGGGCGATCAGCGCCACGCCGTAGCGGCAGAGCAGGTGATAGAACGGGATCACCGATGCCTCAAACAGCTTTTCCAGCCACGCTTCGGCGCTTAAGCCCGAGCGTTTAATCCACGCGTCGATCAGCGGGCGCCCGGCGTTGTCGGTTTCCATCAGCGCCGCCATCAGCACCGCCTGTTCACCGTCTTCTAAATAACAGGACGGGTTCTCGCGCCAGATCACCCCCAGCATCTCCTGATAGCGGTAGGGCGCTTTCGGCAGCGCCGCATAGCCGGGATGCGACAGATATCCGGCGGCGGGTTCGCCAAGCACCTGTGCGCCAGAGCGGGCAAGCGTGGCGTCGGTGGCGAACTGCTGCTGCAGCCAGCGCGAGGCCAGCGGTCCGGCGGCAATGTACTTGCCCGGAATACCGCGATAGCAGGATGTGTTGTAGATGGTCAGCGGGAGCTTGATGTCAAACGGCGCGCGACGGCTGGCGTTGGTGAGCGTGCGCAGAGACTGCTGCGCCAGGTACTCATCGCCAAACTCGCCCAGCTCAACCATCTCACCGCGCGCCAGCTGCGCCAGGAAATGAATGGCGATCTTCTGCTGCCACTGCCACGGGTGCAGCGGCACGGGCAGCCAGCTGTCGTCGAGACCCAGCGCCTGCCAGCGGGCGTCAAAGCGGGCGCGCTCGGTGTTGTCCATGGCGCTGGCCAGCAGGGCGCTGATATCGCAATCGACGTCGCTGCTCCAGACCAGATGCTCCCGCTGAACGGCAACCCAGTGCAGACGAAAACGTCCGCGATACTCAGGCGCGTACTGACGCAGCGCGTCCAGACCCCAGCCGCGGCGGCCTTTGTTGAAAATAAACTTCGGGTGACCGCGCATCAGGCACTGTAATTCGTCCGGGTCGAGGTGGATCAGCGCGTCCGCGTCCAGCGCTTCACGCGCCTGCAGCAGCTGTATGTCGCCGCGCAGCGTGGCGTAGAGATCTTCCATGTGCTCCGCCGTCTGCGCGTCGCTCATCTCCAGCACCTTCGCCAGCTGCAGCAGCGCGCGCTCCGCCTCCACGGCGGCACCGCTGGCGGTGGTCAGGCTGTCCGGGTCGATATGCAACCAGCCCCAGATCCCGCGCGTGGCGCTAAACTGCCAGGACTCGTTGCCCATGGTGATGCGCCAGGCGTCAGACGCAAGCGGCTCGGCGCGCAGGGTGCGTTCATACTCCAGCTCGGCGAGGATCTTCGCCACCATCTCGCGGTTCACTTTTTCCCACTGCGCGTTCACAGGCCCACCTCGCTGAAGAAGCGGTGACGCTGGCTCATGATGAGGCGCGAGCGCTTGTGCGGGAAGTCGAACTCTTTCACCGTGTCGAAACCGGCAGAGTCCAGATGGCGGAACAGGCGCTGGTTATCGAAGCGCGGCTCGGCGACAATCCGCGTGGTGCGCGGTTCATCCAGATACAGGTAGTGGCTCAGACCGCGCAGCCAGCTGCGGATATACTGCGCACCGCGCCAGTTTTCTTCGCCCACCAGCATGTGTAGCCCGCGGTCAAACGGCTGCCAGCGGTAGTGGCGGCCAATACGGTCTTCCGCCGCCCAGTAGAGTTCAAAATAGCCGAACGGCTGGTCGTCGAAGCAGCCGATAACCGGGTAGCAGTAGGTCGAGTCGAGCTGACGGCGCAGGTAGTTTTCCTGCTCGGCCTGCGGGCCCGCCATCTCCCAGAAGGCGTTTACGCGCGGGTTGTTCATCCAGCGGGTAAAACGTTCGCCGTCCAGCGCCACGTCGGCGACGCGGAAGCTGAGGGTGCGCTTAATTTGCGGATCGTAACGGCGGTACACTTCGCCCTGCGGACGGCGAGGGCGCAGCGGGAAGTACAGCTGACGGCTCTCGTTATACTGCATCCCGCCGCTGGCCTGCGGACGTTCGCCTTTCAGCCACAGCGGCAGCTGCCAGAAGGTTTCACGCGCCAGATAATCCCCGCTTGCCAGACGAAACAGCGCCTGCGCCTGGGGTTCATCCTGCCAGGTCGCCCAGGGTAACGTAATGCCGGTCAGCGCGGGGGCGGCCACAAACAGCTGATCCAGGGCTTCCACCAGCCAGCCGTCCGGGAACCCCTTCAGACGCTCCAGCACCGCGCTGCCGTCGAGACCCAACGCCAGCGGCAGGGTGCTATCCGTTGCGGTGCAGTGAAAGCCGTAGCCGGAATGGACGATATTCGCGATAGCCATCACGCCTTCTCCTTGTAGAACGGGTTGCTAAAGTCGAAATAGATCACCGCCGGATCGGCGATGGTGTTTTCATTGCGATCGTGCAGGTAGCAGAAGAAGTTGCCTTTGCAGTTCCAGATCGGGCTGTCGAGCACGTAGTCGAGGCAGCGGGTCTGCGCTACCGTCTTGCGCAGTTCGGCCAGCGCGTCGCGCACCCGGGACATCAGGCTCTCCTCGCTGTCAAAGCCGGCGGCAGCAAGGGCGGCGGTAACGGCAAAGGTAGAATTCAGCAGCAGGTAATAAGGGAAGTAGCGCAGCAGCTGGCTCTCACCGAAGCGGTTTTCCACCTCAGTTTCACCCGCCTCTTTCAGCCACGCGTCGGCGCCTTCGGTCCACGCGCTGCCCTGGCAGTCGCGATAGATCAGCCCGACCGGGAAATCCTGCTGCATCTCAACGAGGATATTTTGCTGGTGCGCCAGCAGGACCAGACCGTAGTCCGCCTCGGCGCTGAACAGCGGAAGCAATACGCGGTTGCAGTAGGCGTCCAGCCAGCAGCGGGCGGCCTGGGCGAGCGGTAAATCAAGACGCTGACTCAGACGGCGCACTGCCGCGGCGAGCAGGCTGTCACCGCCGTCCGGCGCGGCCTGCGTCAGGCTCACCAGCACGTTGGTCTGGGTGTCTGGCGTATCGAACAGCAGATTAACGCGCAGGGCCATCAGGCTCTCTTCCTGAACGACGCCGCTGTCATCGCGCAGTCCCGCCCAGCCGTCTTCCTGCATCACGCGCATGGTCGGGTAGCGCGCCTGCAAATCTTGCCAGCGTTCCGTTTTCGCAAGGCGCGCCAGGCGCATGCCGCGCTTAACTTCCTTCACCGACAGCGTGCGCACGGAGTTGGTCAGGCGCACGCTGAGGGAGAACTTAATCATGTCGCTGTTGGTCTCGCTGTACAGCGAGCGGGAGGAGCTGGTGGGCAGCCACTGTGCGCCCGCTTCACCCAGATCCTGCAGTGAACCGTCTTTCGCCAGACGCTGGCACCAGTTCTGCTCCAGCAGATAGTCGGCTTGCCACGGGTGCATCGGCAGCAGCCAACGGGTGTCGGTGAAGTGGCCGAGCAGCTCGGGCGCGCTCTGGGCCGCAAAGCGCAGCAGACGTTCACGCAGGGAGACGTTCAGGCTGTCGCCGGCAACGAGCGTGCTCTCAACGGCAAACCAGCGCAGCGGGAAGCGGGAGGCGAAATCGGGCAGATAGCGACGCGCCTCGGTTTCGTTGAACGGCTCGTGCGACTTCGGTGCCGGGTGAAACGCATGGCCGACCAGCAGCGCCTGTTCCGCGTCGGCAAACGTCAGCGGCTTATCGCGCAGGGTTGCCCAGCTGTGACGCAGATCGATCGCCTGCCAGGTGTGGACATGGCTTTCGAGAACGCGCTGCTTAAAACGCGCCAGCGTATCGGCATCCAGCGAGCCTTTTACGGACGGTTTTTTAAGAATTAAATCAACCAGTTGACAGAATGTGACGGCGTCACCGTTATCACTATTGCTCTGAATAAGCGTTGCCGGGAAACGGTACTGATGATGCTGGGTGGGAGAGAAATAGCGTACCGGCACCCGAAGCGCCTGGGTTTGGGAAAGCGGGATATGGATCTCAGATAGCGCATCCGCATCGGTAGCGGGGAGATAGCGCCAGTCCTTCGTTTCGCGCAACAGGGCGTTTAAAAAACACTGGGCTGCAACGTCTGTACCGGCGGCGCGGAGCAGAGCACGCATAGATGTACCTCATTCCATGATTGATAATAATTCTCGTTATGATATTCATTCTGTTTACAGTCGCAACCATTTTTGCAATATTTGTTTTCATAAACTTCATAATTTCCACACATTTATTGACACTATGTTCACATTCTCATGCGCACTGACTCTGAAATATTGACCGAAAACGTCACCTCAAAAGCTAACTGGCCCCTGGCGCTATCTGCGGGTTTACTGGGCATCGGTCAAAACGGCCTGCTGGTGATGCTCCCGCAGCTGGTCACCCAGACCGGGCTGTCGCTCTCGGTCTGGGCCGGACTGTTGATGTTTGGATCCATGCTCTTTTTACCGGCATCGCCCTGGTGGGGACGCCAGAGCGAGCGGCGGGGGTGTAAGGCCGTCATGGTGGCCTCACTGAGCGGCTATCTGGCCAGTTTTGCCGTGATGGCGCTGGTGGTCTGGGCGATGGCGGCCGGAAGGCTGGATACGGTCTGGGGGCTGGCGGGGCTTATTTTCTCGCGCCTGCTCTATGGACTGACGGTCTCGGGGCTGGTGCCTGCGGCCCAGACGTGGGCGATTCAGCGTGCGGGACTGGAGAAAAGAATGGCGGCGCTGGCGACGATAAGCTCCGGCCTCAGCTGCGGGCGTTTGCTCGGCCCACCGCTGGCGGCGCTGATGCTCAGCGTTAATCCGGTTGCGCCGCTCTGGCTGATGGCGGTTGCGCCGCTTATCGCTCTGCTGCTGGTGCTTCGCGAAGTCGCTGACCCGCCGCTGCCGCCGGTAGCCCACCAGGCAACCCGCCTGCAGGCCTCCATGCTGCCGTTCCTGCTGCTGGCGCTGCTGCTGGCGGCGCTGGTGAGCCTGATGCAGATTGGCCTGTCACCGCATCTTAGCCCGTTGCTGGACGGTAACGCCCGGGAGATCAGCCATCATGTCGCGCTCCTGCTGAGCCTGGCCGCGCTGGCCACGCTCGCGGCGCAGTTTCTGGTGGTCCGCCCGCAGCATTTCAGCCCGGTGACGTTGCTCTGTATCGCGGCGGTGCTGATGGTGGCCGGGCTTGGGCTGATGTCTGTCTCCGGTTTAGCGTTGTTCTACGTAGGGATTGTTATCACGTCACTCGGGGCGGCGATGGCCACGCCGGGCTACCAGCTGCTGCTGAACGACAGGCTGACCACCGGGAAAGGGGCGGGCGTCATCGCCACCAGCCACACGTTAGGTTACGGCGTCAGCGCGCTGCTGGTGCCTGTGGTGACGCGTTTTTACGGGGAGCAGTCTTTAACGGTGGCCGCATGGGGAATGGCGGTGCTGTTTTTAGCCCTGAGCATAGGGGTACGGTCAACCGAGCGTCCCCCTGCTGAAAAACCTTAATGGATCTGGCGGGAGGCATGGCCGCCAGACTCCGCATGTTGCCGCAGACGCTGCAGGGGATCCTGCTGATAAAACTGGCAGAAACGCTGCCACAGCGCCGGGAAGCGGGGCGCGAAAAGCTCGGGCGCGCTGAAGAAATACTCCGAGAGCACCGCGAAGCATTCGGCCGGGTCGGTTGCCGCATAGGCGTCAATGCTGGCCGCGCTTTCGCCGACCAGGTCTATTTCATCCTGGATGTTATCCATCGCCGCGTGCAGGTCGTGCTCCCAGCCCGCCACCTCGCGAAGCGGGATCAGCGGTACGCCGCTGGCGCGATCTCCGTTGCGGGTATCCAGCTTGTGCGCCACCTCATGGATAATCAGATTAAAACCGGAGGCGTCGAACGAGTCCTGAATATCGAGCCAGTTGAGGATTATCGGCCCTTGCTGCCAGCTTTGTCCGGACTGCACCACGCGCTGGTTGTGCACCAGCCCGATATCGTCCTGCCATTCGTCATCCACCACGAACGGTGCGGGATAGATAAGCACTTCGTGGAAACCGTCCAGCCACTCAATGCCGAGTGCAAGCACCGGCAGACAGAACAGCAGGGCGATGCGGGCGTTTTTCAGGGGATCGAGTTCAAACCCCTGCAGTGGCACCAGGCGTTTTTGCTGCAAAAAACGATCCGCCAGTTGAACCAGTTTCGATTGTTCATCCGGGTTTAGATTAGCCAGAACAGGGATCGTCAGCGCGTCATCCCATGGCAGCGCCACATCCCGGCCAGCCTCATTCGTTTTCCAGGGCCACTTTATCATCGCTTTGCTCGCAAACTCGTCACTTGAACAAAAATGGGAAAGTCAGGTTCGGTTAAGATGCCAGAAAATCGCTCACTGCGACAAATCCAGCCTGAATAAACTATCATTTCGTACGTAGCGGTGGGTAGCGGTTTGCGGGCATCACCTTCATTTTGTGAAGTCTGTCGTGGCCTTTATCCGCAGGTGGGGTGAATTAATCAGTGCGGTATTGAAAAGATGAGCGATTTCAAAGGTAACAAGCAGGACCTGCCCAGTCGACTGTGTGTGCACTGCCAGCGGCCCATGACGTGGCGCAAGAAATGGGCGAAATGCTGGAATGAGGTTAAATACTGTTCTGAGCGTTGCCGCAGGAGCCACCGTTGACCGAGCTGCGTCTGATCCTGGGCGATCAGCTTAATCCGCATCACAGCTGGTTTGATACCTCCAGTCCGAACATCATTTACGTGATGCTGGAACTCCGGGCCGAAACCGCCTATGTGCTTCATCACGCCCAGAAAGTTATCGCTATCTTCGCCGCCATGCGCGCGTTTGCCTCTGCATTAAAGGAGAAGGGGCATCGGGTGAGGTATGTCCGACTTTCTGACAGCTCAAACCGCGGCGCGCTGGAAGACAATCTCAACGCGCTTGTCGCGCATTACGGCGCTGGCAGAGTGACATGGCAGGAGCCCGACGAATGGCGTCTTGATACGCAGCTGCAGGCGTGGGCGAAAACGGTCTCCGTTGAAACGGCCTGCGTCAGCAGCGAGCATTTTTTCACCACTCGGGAACAGGTCAGCGCGTTCTTTGCGTCACGCAAAAGCTGGCGAATGGAGTACTTTTACCGGGAAATGCGTCGTCAGCACGGCGTACTGCTGACCTCAGCAGGCGAGCCGGAAGGGGGGAAATGGAATTTCGATGCTGAAAACCGCAAGCGCTGGTCCGGCGAGCCTCCCGCGCCGGTGGACGCGCGTCCCTGCCACGATCGTTCCGCCTTATGGGCTGAGATCCAACGCTGCGGCGTAAAGACCTTCGGCGAACCGCAGGCCGACAATTTTCGCTGGCCGCTCAACCGTGCGGAAGCCAAAGCCAGGCTGGATGATTTTATCGCGCACGTGCTCCCGCAGTTTGGAAACTGGCAGGACGCGATGCACGCGGAGAAACCTTTTCTTTTCCACTCGTTAATTTCATTTGCGCTGAACGCTAAAATGCTGAATCCGCGGGAAGTGGTCGCGGCCGCCCAGCAGGCGTGGCGTTCGGGCCACGCGCCGCTGCCTGCCGTTGAAGGGTTTATCCGACAAATTCTCGGCTGGCGGGAGTATGTGCGTGGGATCTACTGGTCGCAGATGCCGGGCTATCGGGAGCTGAATGCCTTAGACCAGCATGCCCCGCTGCCGGACTGGTTCTGGACGGGCAAGACGCAGATGCGCTGCCTGGCGCATGCCGTTGGGCAGTCGCTCACCGAGGCTTACGCCCACCATATCCAGCGCCTGATGGTCATTGGCAACTTTAGCCTGCTCAGCGGCCTGTCGCCGCAGGCGGTCCATGAATGGTATCTGGGAGTCTATATTGATGCCTTTGAGTGGGTGGAGCTGCCCAACACCCTCGGCATGAGCCAGTTTGGCGATGGCGGGTTACTGGCGAGTAAACCCTACATCTCGAGCGCGTCATATATTCATAAGATGAGTAATTACTGTCAGGGGTGCCGGTATCAACACAACCAGCGTACCGGAGAGCAGGCCTGCCCCTTCAATGCCCTTTACTGGGACTTCTTTGCGCGCAATAAGGCGCGTCTCGGTAACAATCCCCGCCTGGGCATTGTCTTTAAACAGCTAGCGGACATGACGGAAGAGGATCGGCAGGCCATTGCAGACCGCGCCGGGTACGTCCGCCTGCATCTCAACGACCTCTGATTGGTATTTCAACGCCTGGGCGGTTGCGGCAGGTCAATAAGACGCTATTATTTTTGACTTTGTTGCGTATTCCCTGACAGGACATCCAGACGCTATGCCCGTGAATTTTGACCTTAACGATCTTTATGCTTTCAGAGCGTTAGTGGAATACGGTAACTTCCGTGTCGCCGCTGAATCTATCTGTTTATCCCAGTCGGCGCTGAGCCGCAGGATTGAAAAGCTGGAAGCCGCGCTGGGAAACAGGCTGTTCGATCGCACCACCCGCCGCGTGGCGCTGACGCTCTACGGACAAAACTTTGCCGAGCGCTCCGCGCAGCTGCTCGACAGCGTTGAGTCAATGCTGGCGGATGTCGATAAGGCCAGCGAAGAGCGGACGGGGCTGATCACGGTTGCCACGGTCCCTTCCGCGGCCTGTTACTTTATGCCTGACGTGATCCGGCGTTTTCAGTCTCGCTATCCGCGCGTTCGCATTAAGCTCATCGACAGCAGTGCGGGCAATGTGATTGACGCCGTGGCCCGCGGCCAGGCGGATTTTGGTATCTGCTTTGCAGGAAACCTGCCGTCTGAAATCGAATTTTTCCCGCTGGTGGAGGATGTCTACGTTGCGGCGTGCAGAAAGGATCATCCTCTGGCGCAGAAGAGTCACCTGACGTGGAAGACGTTTTACCAGCAGGATTATATCTCCCTCGATAAAACGTCAGGCAACCGCAATCTGCTCGATCGGATGCTGGGGGATATCGTTCCCGAGCGCCCCAGCGTCTGCGAAACACGCCACGTCACCACGATGCTCGGTATGGTAGAGGCGGGGATCGGCATCGCTGCCGTTCCCGCCATGTCGATGCCGACCTCAGAGCACACGCTGCTGACGCATCTGCCGCTGATGGCGCCGGAAGTGAAACGCACCGTGGGGCTTATCCGGCGCCGGGGGCGCATCCAGTCTTACATTGCGGCTGAACTGGAAAAGCAGATCACCGAGCAGTATCGCCGGACGTAACGGGGATCATCCCCGTCTCCGTGATGACGGCCCTTGAGGGCGGTGAGGCAAGATAGGTCAACAGCGCTTTCCCCTCCTCGGGATGTTCTGCATGGCGGGTAACCGCGCCCGCGAAGCGCGTGATGTATTGCAGACTATCAGGGATTTTGCCGATAAAGGTGACGCCCTGAACCGGCAGCAGCTCGCTGACCTGCTGGAAGCCCACGGCGTATTTTCCTTTCGCCACTTCTGAGGCGACCGGAATACGCTCGACCTTTGTCGCTTTACCCGCCACCTCTTTTTCTATTCCCAACTTTTTGAATAATGCCTGGCTGACGTACCTGCCGCTGGCGCTGTCAGAGTAGGCGATGGAGCTGGCCTGCAGCAGCGTTTCACGCAGTTTCGCGTCGCTGCTGATATCCGGTACTTTCGCTCCTTTTTTTACCACCATGCCAACGGGAGAATCCGCGAGTTCCGTTCGCGAACCCGGCTGGGTCTGGCCGGCTTTTTCGAGCTTCTCCAGCGCATCGCCCACCATAATCACCACGTCGGCCTTCTCGCCGCGCGCCAGTCGGTTTGGGATCGCCTGCGGCGTATTGCCCATTGAGGGGCCGGGGATGATCACGATTTTATCCCCGGTCCGGTGTTCATATTCCGGGGCCAGCTTTTCAAGGGCGGCTTTAAAACCGCCTGAGATCATCACCTTCACGTCTTGGGCAAAGGCATTGACGCTCAGGAACGTCAGCGCCAGCGCGCTGGCGGTATAGCGATAAGTGCGTTTCATACTGCCCCCTCTGACTTGACGGTGTTTTGCAGCGATACCGCGCGGCGGCGGTAGAGGTAGAGCGTTGCCAGCAGGGCACATACCGCAGCGAAGCTCATCCAGTAGCCCGGCGAGGCTTTGTCACCGGTGTATTCAATCAGCGCGGTGGACATGACCGGGGTAAAGCCGCCAAAGACCGCCGTTGCCAGGCTGTAAGCCAGCGAGAAGCCCGCCACGCGCACTTCAGCCGGCATAATTTCCGTCAGAGCCGGGATCATTGCGCCGTTATAGAGGCCGTAGAGGAAGGAGAGCCACAGCAGCACGCTCAGCATCATCGAGAAGCTGGGTGCGCTCGCCAGCAGCGTCAGGGCCGGGTAGCTGGTCGCCAGCGCCAGCAGGGTCATGGCAATCAGCACCGGCTTGCGCCCGAAACGGTCCGACAGGGCACCGCCCACCGGCAGCCAGATGAAGTTAGAGATTGCCACCAGCAGCGTGACCAGCAGGCTGTCCGAGGCGCTCAGCATCAGCACCTTTTTGCCAAAGGTGGGTGCGTAGACGGTGATCAGATAGAACGCGGTGGTGGTCATCGCCACCATCAGCATGCCCGCGACCACCACCTGCCAGTTGCCAAGCAGCGTTTTAAAGACCTGACGCATCTCCAGATGATGGCGGCGCGCGCTGAACTCTTCCGTCTCTTCCAGCTTGCGGCGCAGGAAGAAGATAAACGGCACAATTAAACAGCCGAACAGGAACGGGATGCGCCAGCCCCATTCGCGAATAGCACTCTCCTCCATCAGGGCATTCAGGGCAAAGCCCATCGCCGCGGCGACCATAATGGCGACCTGCTGGCTACCGGACTGCCAGCTGGTGTAAAACCCTTTGCGGCCCGGCGTGGCGATTTCAGCCAGATAGACTGAGACGCCTCCAAGCTCGGCACCGGCGGAAAAGCCCTGCAGCAGACGCCCCGTCAGCACCAGCAGCGGCGCCCACAGGCCGATGCTTTGATAAGAGGGGATAAGCACAATCAGGAATGTCCCCGCCGCCATGATGGACAGCGTGACAATCAGCCCCTTTCTGCGCCCCACCTTGTCGATATACGCGCCAAGCACGATTGCACCGATCGGACGCATTAAAAATCCCGCGCCGAAGACGGCGAAGGTCATCATCAGCGACGCAAATTCACTGCTCGCCGGGAAGAACGTGTGGGCGATGTAGGTGGCATAGAAGCCGAACAGAAAGAAATCGAACTGCTCAAGAAAGTTGCCGGACGTCACGCGAAGTATCGCGCCCGCCTTCGAACGTACGGTTGCAGGTGAGGTTGAGGAAAACATGGTTATCTCCAGTTTATTGTTGACGTTTTACGCGTCTGTTTCTGAAAACTGGATCAGGATGAGGAAATAGATAAGCGCAAATGCCGCATCGGCTGATGCATTTCGTGCATGAATATTATTCGCCGGACAAATACAATTAATGGCAACAATAACTTAACAACTAATTGATTTTTTATTCACCTAATGTGGCTAAGTGGCTGATATCTCGGTTTTGTGACATAACGCAGACGCAGAGTAACCAGTTACCGCCGGGCAGCGTTGCGCCGCCCGGCATCTCTTACTCAGCGCTGTGAACAGCCTTTACACTGCTGGTTCTGGATCTGCTGGAAGAAATCGTTGCCTTTGTCATCCACCAGGATAAACGCCGGGAAGTTCTCCACTTCGATCTTCCAGATGGCTTCCATTCCCAGCTCCGGATACGCGACGCATTCCAGGCTCTTAATGCTGTTTTGCGCCAGCACCGCCGCCGGGCCGCCAATGCTGCCCAGGTAGAAGCCGCCGTGCTTATGGCAGGCGTCGGTTACCTGCTGGCTGCGGTTGCCTTTCGCCAGCATGATCATGCTCGCGCCGTGGGACTGCAGTAAGTCCACATACGAGTCCATACGTCCCGCCGTGGTTGGGCCGAGTGAGCCAGACGCGTAGCCTTCCGGCGTTTTGGCCGGGCCTGCGTAGTAGATCGGATGATCTTTGACGTACTGCGGCAGTTCCTCACCGTTATCCAGCAACTCTTTCAGCTTCGCATGGGCGATGTCGCGCGCCACGATGATGGTACCGTTCAGCGACAGGCGGGTAGAGACCGGGTGAGCGGAGAGCTGCGCCAGGATCTCATTCATCGGTTTGTCCAGATTGATGCTCACCACGTCGCCTTCACCCTGCTGGCGCAGTGATTCAGGAATGTACTGGCCCGGGTTGTGCTCCAGTTTTTCAATCCAGATCCCGTCGCGGTTGATTTTCGCTTTGATGTTGCGATCTGCAGAGCAGGAGACGCCCATGCCGATCGGACAGGAGGCGCCGTGGCGCGGCAGGCGGATCACGCGGATGTCGTGGGCGAAGTATTTACCGCCGAACTGCGCGCCGAGGCCGAGGTTCTGGGCTTCCTGGAGCAGCTCTTGTTCGAGCTGAACATCACGGAATGCCTGGCCGTGTTCGTTACCTTCGGTTGGCAGCGCGTCGTAGTAGCGCGTGGAGGCCAGCTTCACGGTTTTCAGCGTGCTTTCCGCTGACGTACCGCCAATCACAAACGCGATATGGTAAGGCGGGCAGGCCGCAGTTCCCAGAGTGCGCATCTTCTCAACCAGATAGTTTTTCAGCTTTGCCGGGGTGATCAGCGCTTTGGTTTCCTGGTACAGATAGGTTTTGTTGGCAGAACCGCCGCCTTTTGCCATGCACAGGAATTTGTATTCGTCCCCGTCCACGCTGTAGAGATCGATCTGCGCGGGCAGGTTGGTGCCGGTATTGACCTCTTTATACATGTCCAGCGCCGCATTCTGCGAGTAGCGCAGGTTATCTTCAATGTAGGTGTTATACACGCCCTGGCTCAGGGCCGCTTCGTCACCGCCGCCGGTCCAGACGCGCTGGCCTTTTTTACCCATGATGATAGCGGTGCCGGTATCCTGGCAGGTCGGCAGCACGCCTTTGGCCGCGATTTCGGAGTTGCGCAGGAACTGCAGGGCAACGTACTTGTCGTTCTGGCTGGCTTCCGGGTCGTTGAGGATGGCGGCAACTTGCTTCTGGTGGGAAGGACGCAGCATAAATGCGGCGTCGTGGAAGGCCTGCTGCGCCAGCAGAGTCAGCGCTTCCGGCTCCACTTTCAGGATCTCCTGGCCTTCGAACTCGGCAACGGAGACGTGCTCTTTGGTCAGCAGGTAGTATTCGGTGTCGTCATGCGAAAGAGGGAAGGGGTTCTGGTAGATAAACGGTTTGTTTGACATAGCGTATTGCTCCACAAAAATAAAACCGCCGGAGGAGAAGTCCGGCGGTCAGGAATCAGAACATCATGGACATCCACGGATAACCAATCAGCAGCAGGGCCGCCAGGAAGATGGCACCGAAGATGGTGCCGAGGCGCCAGTAGTCTTTGGTTGGCAGGTAGCCGCTACCATAGTAAATCGGGCTTGGGCCAGTACCGTACGGGGTGATGATCCCCATCACGCCCAGCGAGGTGACCATCAGCAGGACAAACACTTCCATATTCATACCCGGAATGGTGGAGGCGATGGTCAGCATCGCTGGCAGCAGCGCCGTGGTGTGCGCGGTGGTGCTGGCAAACAGGTAGTGCAGCAGGTAGAACGCCAGCAGCAGGACGATGGTCGCCACGCCCGGAGAGATACCGCTCATCAACAGACCGCCTTCTTTGCCTAACCAGCTGATAAAGCCGGTAGAGGAGAGGCCATCCGCCAGCGCAACCAGGGTCGCGAACCAGACGAAGGTGTTCCATGCGGCTTTGTTACCGGTGATATCGTTCCACTCCAGCACGCCGGTCCACAGCATCAGGCCCACGATGAGCAGGGCAGCCATAGCGGGTTCAATCCACGCAGCGGCGAAGATCCACATCAGCAGCGCGCAGCACACGAACACCAACAGCAGGATTTCATTGCGGGACAGTTTGCCCAGTTTTTCCAGCTCACGGGTCGCCCACAGCGGCACTTCGTTGTTCACCTTCACTTCTGGTGGGTAGAACCAGTAGGCCAGCAGCGGCATGGCCAGAATCAGCAGGATACCCAGCGGCAGGAAGGCGAGGAACCAGGTGCCCCAGGAGATGTCGATACCAACCGTACTTTTCACCAGTGCCAGAGCCAGCAGGTTTGGCGCGAGGGCGGAGAGGAACATTGAACTGGTGATACAGGCCGCGGTGATCGCCACCCACATCAGGTAAGAACCAATCTTACGCGCGCTTGGGTCGTTCGGTTTTGAACCGTACAGCGGCGGCAGGTTAGCGATAATCGGGTAGATGGTCCCGCCGCTGCGCGCGGTGTTGGATGGGGTGAACGGTGCCAGCAGCAGGTCAGCAAACGTAATCGCGTAACCGAGCGTCAGGCTGCGACGGCCAAGGTATTTCACCAGAATCAGCGCCAGACGGCGGCCGAAGCGGGTTTTGTCATAGCCTGCGGCGAACATGAAGGCACCGAAAATCAGCCAGACGGTCGAGTTACCAAACCCGCTCACCGCCCACTTAAAGGAGGCGCCTGCCAGCTTGAATTTCGGATCAGCCAGCTGCTCAGGGCTGAACAGCACCCACTGGCTGCACAGGGCAATGGCGACCACGCCGGTCAGACCGATCACCGCGCCCGGCAGCGGTTCGAAGATCAGACCGACGATCACGCCGACGAAGATGGCGAAGTAGTGCCATGCGTAAGGAGGCAGTCCTTCCGGTACCGGAACAAACAGCAGCAGTACGGCGACGATGATGGGTAACGCCATCATCAGCAATCGTTTTGCGTTTCCATTTGATGCCTGGTTCGCCACAGGGGGCGTTACAGCAGTTTTTGTATTCATAGTTTCACGTCTTAAGTTGTCAAAGATTCGGTCGTACTGAAAAAACAAAATCACTTTCTTAAGTTTCTTTGCTTTTTTTAGTTATTAAAGATGCTGTTTTGTATTTTCAGTAATAGCAATTTAACGCTTTTATTGAGGCGCTAAATTAAAAAATGATGATGTTTTTATATTGCGCTTTTGGATGCCATAACTATTGATCGGGATCAAAAAAACAGAATTGCAGCGTTATTTTTATGCTTTTATTAATAACCACTCAGGCGTATGTGGGTATTGCGTATTTTATGAGTAAATTTTATCATTCTTGTAACATTTTTACCTTTTGTTATTTTCTATTGTATTGATTTTAAATGATTTTAATGTGTTTCGGTGAAATGGTTTTACCATTGATTATTTAACGAATTTTAAATTATTGTGAATGACTGAATTACATCCGCTAACACCAATGTGTTATTTGTGTTATTGCAGGGATTAAATAGTTTTTTAACTAACGTAATAACTTTAGAAACTAAAAAAATCATTATATTAATATCATGACATCGGCAAATAACGACGAACTAAAAAACCAATCCGATAACGAATTCTTAATTTTTAAAGTTTGGAGTTTCTATTATGAGCACTAACGAACGCATTCTTAGCCCCTTCACATTACCGAATGGTACTGAACTGAAAAACCGTTTGTTAATGGCCCCTATGACCACCTGTACCGGCTATTACGACGGCACCGTTACCAGTGAACTGGTGGAGTACTATCGTGCCCGTTCCGGCAGTATCGGCACCATCATTGTGGAGTGCTGCTTCGTCGACGATCTCGGCCTTGCCTTCCCGGGCGCAATCGGTATTGATAATGACGAGAAAATTGCCGGGCTGGCGAAAATCGCAGAGGCCATTAAGTCCAAAGGCTCTAAGGCGCTGCTGCAGATCTACCACGGCGGCCGCATGGTTGACCCGAAACTGATTGGTGGCCGTACCCCGGTTGGCCCGAGCGCCGTAGCTGCGCCGCGTGAAGGTGCCGCAACGCCAGTAGCTCTGACCGCTGAAGAAGTGGAAGGCATGATCGGCAAGTTTGGTGAGGCCGTGCGCCGCGCCATCCAGGCCGGTTTCGACGGCGTGGAAATCCACGGGGCGAATACCTATCTGATTCAGCAGTTTTACTCACCGAATTCAAACCAGCGCGATGACGAGTGGGGCGGCAGCCGCGATAACCGCGCGAAGTTCCCGCTGGCGGTGCTGGATATCACCCATAAGATGGTGCGCCAGTACGCGGACGACGCGTTTATTATTGGCTACCGCTTCTCCCCTGAAGAGATGGAAATCCCGGGCATCCGCTTTGACGACACCATGTACCTGCTGGAAAAGCTGGCGGCACGCGGCGTGGACTACCTGCACTTCTCCGTCGGCGCGACCCTGCGTCCTTCCATTGTCGACACCCAGGACCCGACGCCGCTTATCGAAAAATACTGCGCGATGCGTTCTGAAACGCTGGCGCAGGTTCCGGTCATGGGCGTGGGCGGCGTGGTGAATGCTTCAGACGTGAATGAAGCGCTTGACCACGGTTACGACCTGATTGCCGTGGGCCGCGCCACCATCGCTTATCCGGACTGGACAGACCGCATCGCGGCTGGCGAAAGCCTTGAGCTGTTTATGGACAGCACCAAACGCGAGGCGCTGAACATTCCTGAACCGCTGTGGCGCTTCTCGCTGGTAGAAGCGATGATCCGCGACATGAGCATGGGCGAATCCAAATTCAAACCGGGTACCTTTGCTGAGAAAGTGCAGGATGACGCTAACGAACTGGTGATTAACGTCAGCCTGGAAACCGACCGTATTGCGGACATCGAGCTGGCCTCTGGCCCGAGTGAAGACGTTGAGTTTGTGACCAGCTTTGAAGAGATCCGTACCCGCATTCTGGACGCTAATACCCCGCACGTGGATGCCATCACCGGTGCAACCAGCCAGAGTGAAGCGGTGAAGAAAGCGGTCTCTAAAGCGATGCTGAAGTCCAGCAAGGCGCTGGCAGCGGAAGAGGGCGTTGACCCGAATGAAACCCGCAGCGTGGATGTGGTGGTTGTCGGCAGCGGCGGCGCCGGTCTGGCGGCGGCGATTCAGGCGCACGACGAAGGCGCGAGCGTGCTGATTGTCGAGAAAATGCCAACCATCGGCGGGAACACCATTAAAGCCTCTGCCGGTATGAATGCCGCCGAAACCCGCTTCCAGCGCGTGAAGGGCATTCAGGACAGCAAAGAGCTGTTCTACCAGGAAAGCCTGAAAGGCGGCGGCAACAAGAACAACCCGGAACTGCTGCGCCGCTTTGTCGAGAACGCGCCACAGGCAATTGAGTGGCTGGCAACCCGCGGCATTATGCTGAACGACATCACTACCACCGGCGGGATGAGCATCGACCGTACTCACCGTCCAAAAGACGGTTCTGCGGTGGGCGGTTACCTGATTAGCGGCCTGGTGCGTAACGTCAACAAACGCAACATCGAGGTGATGCTGGATACTTCCGTCAGCGACATTCTCTTCGAGAACGGCGAAGTGACCGGCGTACGTCTGACCACTGAAGAGAACGAAACCGTCACCGTGGCAGCGAAAAGCGTGATTGTGGCAACCGGCGGCTTCAGCGCCAACAGCCAGATGGTTGTGAAATACCGTCCGGATCTGGAAGGGTTCGTCACCACCAACCACAAAGGGGCTACCGGCGGCGGCATCGCGCTGCTGGAACGCATCGGGGCGGGCACTGTGGATATGGGCGAAATCCAAATTCACCCAACCGTCGAGCAGAAAACCTCGTACCTGATTTCCGAATCCATCCGCGGCGGCGGGGCGATTCTGGTCAATCAGAAAGGGGAGCGCTTCTACAACGAAATGTCGACCCGCGATAAAGTCTCGGCATCAATCATCGCGCTGCCGGAGAAATACGCTTACATCGTCTTTGACGAGCACGTACGCGCCAAAAACAAAGCCGCGGATGAGTACATTGCCAAAGGCTTCGTGACCAGCGCCAGCTCGCCTAAAGCCCTGGCAGAAGCGCTCGGCATGGATTACCACGCTTTCCTCGCGACCCTGGAACGTTACAACGGTTTCGTTGAGAAACAGCACGATGACGATTTTGGTCGTACCACCGCACTGCGTGCACCGATCAACGAAGGGCCGTTCTACGCCATTCAGATTGCGCCGGGCGTGCACCACACCATGGGCGGCGTGACCATCAACACCGAAACCTGCGTGCTGGACAGCAACCACAACGTGCTGCCAGGGGCGTTTGCGGCCGGTGAAGTGGTCGGCGGGATCCACGGCGGCAACCGTATCGGCGGTAACGCGGTGGCAGATATCATTATTTTTGGTACCCTTGCAGGACATCAGGCGGCTCTGCGTTCGAAAAAGAGGTAAGGCACCTGCTATGTAGGCCGGATGCGCGCAGCGCTATCCGGCATTTTCCCCGGCGGCGCGGTGCTTGCCGGGGCTACATCTGAGGACTCATACCATGCCTGATAGCCATCGCGTTTACAGCTACTCCGCCGTCCTGATGGGCTCACCCATCCTCCTGAAGCTCTTCTCCCATGACGAAGCCCTCGCGTCCCGCGTGTTTCGCCTGATCAAACAGTACGAAGACCTGCTTACCGTTAACCGCGCGCACTCGCAGGTGATGGATATCAATCACGCGGCCGGCCAGCATCCGGTTACCGTCAGCCGACCGGTGTTTGAGCTGATCCGCTGTGCAAAAGCGGCAAGCCTGCTCAAGGACAGCGCCTTTAATCTGGCGATCGGTCCGCTGGTGAAGCGCTGGAAGATTGGTTTTCAGGGGGACAGCGTTCCGCCTGCCGATGAAATCGCGTCGCTGCTGGCGATGACCCGCCCAGAGGATGTTCTCCTTGATGAGGCCAGCAGCAGCGTGTTTCTGACCCGGGCGGGGATGGAGATCGATCTGGGGGCCATCGCCAAAGGCTATATCGCCGACAGGGTGCGTGATTACCTTCGTAAAGAGGGGGCTGAGCTGGGGCTGATCAACCTTGGCGGAAACATCCAGACGTTAGGCTCGCCGGAAGGCGGCTGGGGCGTGGGGCTGAAAAAACCGTTCGCCGGTGACGCGCTGATCGGCACGATGACCGTAGAGAACCTGTCCGTCGTGACGTCGGGAACGTACGAGCGCTACTTCGAACAAAACGGCAGGCGCTATCACCACATTCTCGATCCGCGCACCGGGTATCCGCTGGACAACGAACTGGACAGCGTGACGATTATTTCGAAAGACTCCATCGACGGTGATATCTGGACCACGTTGATGTACGGCATGGGCGTGGAGAAGGGCTGTGCCGTCCTGCGCGCGCGCCCCGATATTGAAGCCATCTTTGTGACCAAAACAAAAGAAGTGGTGATCTCCTCGATGCACCACTTCCGCTTTACTCTGCTGGATAACGACTACCGCGTTACTGACAGTATTGCTTGAGCAGGCCGGTTTGCTCCGGCTGGAGACGGTAGCGATACACCGGCCGGCCGGTGGCGCCGTAATGAATGCTGGTGAACAGAATATTGATTTGCGCGAGCCAAATCAGGTACTTACGGCAGGACACGCGGGAAATATTGACGGCGTTTGCCAGGTCATCGGTAGAAAACTCCGTCTCCGGGTGAGCGTCAATCCACTGGCAAATCGTGCGCAGCGTTTGCGGCGTTAACCCCTTCGGCAGCTTTTTACTGTCGGCCAGTTCCGGCGCCCCGCCGTGGATCAGCCGGTCGACGTCGGCCTGCTCATAATACTGGTGCGAACCCATCAGATTGTGCTTTGCCTTCCAGCCGTTCAGCGCCTCTTCAAAGCGGGGGAACTGGAACGGCTTGATCAGATAATCCACCACGCCGTAATGAATGGAGGTCTGGATCGTGGCGGCGTCGGCAGCGGACGAGATCATAATCACATCGATTGGGCGACCGGATGCGCGAATAACGGGCAGCAGATCCAGACCGTTATCCTGCTGCATATAGACATCCAGCAGCACCAGATCGACAGGCTGCCCGGGGTTATTAATGATGGCCTCGGCCTGGTTTAGCGTGGAGGCGACGCCGCAGCAGCTAAAACCTTCAACACGGTTGACATACAGACGGTTGAGGTCGGCTACCATGGCGTCATCATCGACAATTAATACATTTATCACGCGATATTCCTCTCGCTATCCCAGGGGATGTGAACAAAAAATTGGGTAAATACGCCTGGCTCAGACTCGACGGTGATATCGCCGCCGAGGTTCTGGATTTGCTGGCGAGCAAGGAACAGCCCAACGCCGCGGTTTTCACCTTTTGTTGAGAAGCCCTTGGTAAAAATAGACTCCAGCTGAGCGGGATCAATGCCGGGGCCATCGTCGCTGACTTCACAGCTTAGCCAGCCATTCTGATAATGCAGCAGCAGGCCGATCTCACCTTCCTGCTGTCCTTCCATCGCGTCAAGCGCGTTTTCAATGAGGTTACCCAGCGCGGTGATCAGCACCGCGACCTGCTCTTCACTCGCTGTATCCGGTATCTGGCATTCATCTGCCAGCGTCAGGGTGACGCCCGCTTCTTTCGCCCGGTTGATTTTACCCAGCAGGAACCCGGCGATAACCGGGGATTTTACCTTGCTCTGTATCGTACCGATATCCGTCTGGTAATTTTGTGCCGTCTGCAGGATGTACTCTTCCAGCTTGTCGTAGCGCTTCATGTGCAGCAGGCCCAGGATCACATGCAGTTTATTCATAAACTCGTGCGTATGGCTGCGCAGGGCGTCGACGTAGTTGACCATGCCATCAATACGCTGCATCAGCTGGCTGATTTCCGTTTTATCACGGAAGGTGGTGATGGCGCCGATCACCCGATCCTGACTTTTAACGGGCACCATATTGCACAGCAACAGACGCCCGTTACAGCTGATCTCCTGATCCTGGCGCGCGACGCCCGTCTTTGAGACTTCACGCAGGCTGGCCAGCAGGGGCGCGCTGGCGTTTTCGGTCTGCTTGCCGGAGGGGAGAAGCAATATTTCTCTGGCGGTCTGGTTGATCATCGTCACCCGTCCGTGAATATCGACGGCCAGCACCCCCTCCCGAAGCGACTGTAGCATCGCCTGACGTTGTTCGAACAGGGCGGAAATTTCGTAAGGTTCGAGTCCGAACAGGATGCGTTTCAGTACCCGCACCAGGCCCCAAATTGCCATGGAGCTCATAAAAATACTGAATAAAATGGTCCAGACGGCGTTTAGCCGCCCGCGGGCAATTTGCTCTTCAACCTTATTCAGGGAGATACCGACCACCACCACGCCGATCTGCTCGTGCTGGCCGTCGTAGACGGGCGTAAAAACGCGCAGCGCTTCGGCGAGCGCGCCCCGGTTAACCGATACGTTCTCTTTGCCTTCCAGCGCGGGGGTTAAATCATCGCCGATAAAATGCAGCCCCAGCAGCGCCTCGTTCGGGTGTGAATAGCGGATCCCGCGCATATCGGTGACCACGGTGAACAGCAGATCGTTTCGTTTTGTCACCGCCTGGGCGATGGGCTGAATAATATTCTCCTGCGGTGCCTGCATCAGGCCGCGCTGTATCTCGGGGCTGTCGGCGAGGGTGCGGGCAATGCCGAGCGCAGTGTCTTTAACATCATCGCGGGTCGCCCGGGTGATTTGTACGGAGTAGAGCGCAAAGACCACCAGCAGCACAGAGGCAATAATCGCGCACACCATCAACGTGACCAGCGTGTTCAGTTTCATGGGGCGCTTGCGCGTCGAAAGGAAAGGCTGCAAATCGCTCATCAACACTCCGCGATGATTAAGAAAGGGGTAATTATCGCCGATGACGCGCTTTTCTTAAAGCCATGTAAAGGCGTGGATTTGGTCCTCTTTTCGTGACCCTCCTCGCAGGTCATCTATATAAAACACTTTATAGTGTGTGGGTACTCATAATAAGGAGGCTGTTTATGAGCATTATGCTTACCGGTTCGGTCAAGGAAAGACGGCACGCCAGCACGATGAATATTGATAGATTGTCCACGCTGGACATGCTGAAAGTCATTCACCAGGATGATGCACTCATTTCTGCTGCGATTACCCCCTGTTTACCTACTCTCACCCGCGTGGTGGACAACGCCGCCGCGACGCTCAGCCACGGCGGTCGACTGGTCATCGTTGGCGCTGGGCCGTCAGGGCGCATTGCGCAACAGGTTGCCGATGATTATGCGCCGGGCAAAACCCCGGTGGTGGCCGTTACGGCACAAGAAGGTGAAGGGAGCTACGAGCGCGGCGTTGCCGATTTGCAGGCCATCAAGTTTGGTGAACACGATATGATGCTGGCCGTGACCGTCAGCGGAAAAACGCCGTGGGTCTGGGGGGCAATGCGCCATGCGTGGTCGCTGGGTTCACCGGTCGCCATTATTACCGGTGATGCGCAAAGTGAAGCTGCACAGCTGGCGAGCATGGTTATCGCTCCGGAGCTGGGGGCCGACGTCGTCGCAGGCTATCTCAACACCAAAGCGGGGATTGCGCAGAAAATGATCCTCTCGATGATCGCCACCGGGCTGGCCGTCCGAACCGGACGGGTTTACAGCAACTTGCGGGTGGATCTTGAGGCAGGCACAACCAAATGGGCTGAACGACAAATCGCGATTGTGATGGAAGCGGGGGGATGCAGCAGGACGGAGGCAAAAGCCGCGCTGGAGAGCTGTAACCATCACTGTAAAACGGCGGTATTGATGGTGCTGACTGGGCTGGATGCGTGGAAAGCCCATGAACTGCTGGCGCAGAATAACGGGTTTATCCGCGTGGCGCTGCAGGAAGCGCCGTAATATAAAGTGAAGATATAAAAAAGGCCGCAATTGCGGCCTTTGATATTTTTGGAGATTAGAACTGGTAGGTCATGCCTACGCCAACGATGTCATCGGTGGAAATACCATTGGCTTCGTAGAAGCTATCATCGTTGTCCAGCATGTTGATTTTGTAGTCAACATAGGTAGAGAAATTCTTGTTAAAGCTGTAGGTCATACCCAGGTCGATATAGTTAACCAGGTCCATGTCGCCATGTTGACCCTGAGGGTTGCTGGCGTTGCCTGGATAAGTCATGTCCTTGCCCCTGGAGTAAACCCATGCCAGGGATGGACGCAGGCCGAAGTCGAACTGGTACTGTGCTACCGCTTCGAAGTTCTGAGTCTGATCTGCAATACCATAATCACCGTATGGCGTCATGTTGCGGGTTTCAGCATACATCATCGCCAGGTAGACGTTATTGGCATCATATTTCGCACCAATGGTCCATGCTTCTGCTGTTTTACCGCTGGCAAAGCGCGCATTATTCACCCCCGCAGCTTCTTGTGCGTTAGTACGGTCAGAAGACGAGTACGCAGCACCCAGGCTCAGGCCGGAGAGATCGCCAGAGAAGTCATAAGAGGTAGACATGCCGAAGCCGTCGCCGTTCTGGAAGCGTACGTCTTTATGACCGTTTTTCGTGCCTTCCTGATCTTCTGTTGCATCCTGGCCTTCGTTCGCGCCCTGATACTGCAGCGCGAAATTCAGCCCCTCAACCAGGCCGAAGAAATCCTGGTTACGGTAAGTTGCCAGACCGTTCGCACGACCGTTCATAAAGTTATCGGTCCATGTGTAAGAGTCACCGCCAAATACAGGCAGCATATCGGTCCAGGCTTCAACGTCGTACACGACGCCGTAATTACGGCCATAATCAAATGAACCGTATTCGCCATATTTCAGGCCAGCGTATGCCAGACGGTTAAAGGATTTGTCACCCGCGCCTTCGGTATCGTTAGCGTAGGTTTTGTATTCCCACTGGCCGTAACCGATCAGGTCGTTAGCGATCTGGGTTTCGCCTTTGAAACCAATCTGCACATAGGTTTCGTCACCGTCGTCGCCAGGGTTGTCAGAGAAGGTGTGACGCGCATCGACTTTGCCGTACAGGTCAACTTTGTTGCCGTTTTTGTTGTACATCTCAGCCGCATTTGCTGCGCCTGCCATTAATAACGCGGGTACCAGAATTGCCAGAACTTTTCTTTTCATTATATATTCCCTTAAAAGATAATTTATATGAATATATGTAATCACTCTCCGTAATTACAGGGTCGATACTATTCCAGAAGATGTTATTTAGTTTCAAAAATAAATGTAATTAAATTCGATGAAATATTGCTAAATATTTCTATTAATCTCTTTATTATTCAAGTGAATTAATTCATTGAATTTATATGGTGTAATTATTGTTAAGTATTTCGGAATTCTATTTTTAAATTGTTTTAATTCAGCTATTTTATATTTCATTCTCATTAAACAAACAGGACATGACGATGGAACTTGCCCGGTGGCAGCACAGATTTGAGCGCTGGCTCGAGGAAAACCACAGCACCGACGATACCGCACATGACATTTCGCATTTTCGACGGGTCTGGATGACGGCGCAAAAAATCATGGTTCACCACACGGTGGAGCCGCTGGTGATCCTGACCGCATGCTATTTTCACGATATTGTCAGCCTGCCGAAAAACCATCCCGAACGCAGCCGGTCATCAGAGCTGGCAGCACGCAAGACGGGTGACATTCTGCGCCGCGACTTCCCGGACTTTCCGCCAGAGCACGCTGCCGCCGTTGCGCACGCGATTGAGGCACACAGCTTCAGCGCCGGGATTGCGCCGCAGAGTATGGAAGCCAAAATTGTGCAGGATGCTGACCGGCTGGAAGCGTTAGGCGCTATTGGCCTGGCGCGCGTCTTTGCCGTCTCGGGCGCGCTGGGCGTGCCGCTTTTTTACGCCGACGATCCCTTTGCCGATGCGCGTCCCCTCGACGACCGTGCGTTTGCCCTCGACCATTTTCAGACCAAGCTGTTGAGATTGCCTGATACAATGCAAACGGAAATGGGCCGCGAGCTGGCACGTCACAATGCCGATTTCCTGATCCAGTTTATGGCGAAACTCAGCGCCGAATTACACGGCGACTGCATCGGGCTGGATAGCCAGGTGTTGAACCGCTTCCGTCGCAGTTTGCGCAACTGAACTGTGGTAATCTGTTCCCAGTCTTTATTCTCCGGTTAAAAGAATGCAGGAAAATCGATCAGTGACAGAGCCCGCGCCCGCGCAGGCTGAGAAATCAACGGCAACGGTGCAGGCCTTACTGCGCCAGCTGTTGGATATCTATGATGCTAAAACGCTGGCCAGTCTGCTGGTGGCGCACGGCGAGAGCCACTGGAGCCCGGCGATCCTTAAACGTCTGCTGACCAGCGACCGCGCAGGGCGTCGCCTGAGTGAAGGCGAATTTCGTTATCTGCAAAACCTGCTTCCGCGTCCTTCTGCCGCGCACCCGAACTATGCCTTCCGGTTTATCGATCTGTTTGCCGGTATCGGCGGCATCCGACACGGTTTTGAAGCCATCGGTGGACAGTGCGTGTTTACCAGCGAGTGGAACAAGCACGCCGTGCGCACCTACAAGGCAAACTGGTACTGCGATCCGCACGAGCATCACTTCAACGCGGATATCCGCGATGTCACCCTGAGCCATAAAAGCGGCGTGAGCGATGAGCAGGCCGCCGAGCACATTCGCCAGACGATCCCGGCGCATGACGTGCTGCTGGCGGGCTTCCCGTGTCAGCCGTTCTCGCTGGCCGGCGTCTCCAAAAAGAATGCGCTTGGACGCGCCCACGGTTTCGCCTGTGATACCCAGGGAACGCTGTTTTTTGACGTGGCGCGCATTATTGACGCCCGTCGTCCGGCCATTTTTGTACTGGAAAACGTCAAAAACTTAAAAAGCCACGACGGCGGGAAAACCTTCCGCATTATCATGCAAACGCTGGATGAGCTGGGTTATGACGTGGCCGATTCACAGGACATGGGCGCGGACGATCCCAAAATCATTGATGGGAAACATTTCCTGCCCCAGCACCGCGAACGTATCGTGCTGGTGGGTTTCCGCCGCGATCTCAATCTCAAGGGGGATTTCACCCTGCGGGATATCCCGTCTTTGTATCCCGAGCGGCGTCCTACCGTGGCCGACCTGCTGGAACCCGCCGTTGACGCGAAATTTATCCTCACCCCGGTGCTGTGGAAATACCTCTACCGCTATGCCAAGAAACATCAGGCAAAGGGTAACGGCTTCGGTTTTGGGATGGTAAACCCGAACGATCCGCACAGCGTGACCCGCACGCTGTCTGCTCGCTACTACAAAGACGGCGCGGAAATCCTGATCGACAGAGGGTGGGACAAGGCGCTGGGTGAAAAAGATTTTGACGATCCGCATAATCAGCGTCACCGTCCGCGACGCTTAACGCCCCGCGAATGCGCCCGGCTGATGGGCTTTGAAACGCCGCAGGGTTATCGCTTCCGCATTCCGGTCTCGGATACCCAGGCGTACCGCCAGTTTGGTAATTCGGTGGTGGTTCCCGCGTTCGCCGCTGTGGCCAAACTGCTGGCCTCGCGCATCAGACAGGCGGTGGCGCTCCGTCAGGGTGAGGCCGTCAATGACGGATGTTCACGATAAGGCGACGCGCAGCAAAAACATGCGTGCCATCGGCACGCGTGACACCGCCATCGAAAAGCGACTGGCCGGGCTGCTGACGCAGGCGGGGTTTGATTTCCGCGTGCAGGATCCCGCGCTTGCGGGCCGGCCGGATTTCGTCATCGACGCCTGGCAGTGCATCATCTTTACCCACGGCTGTTTCTGGCACCACCACGACTGCTACCTGTTTAAAGTCCCCGCGACGCGCACTGATTTCTGGCTGGATAAGATTGGCAAGAACGTCGAGCGCGACAGGCGGGATCTGACCACGCTGCTGGCGCAGGGCTGGCGGGTGCTGATCGTCTGGGAGTGTGCGCTGAGAGGCAGATTAAAGCTGAACGATGCCGATCTGAGCGAACGGCTGGAAGAGTGGATCTGCGGCGGCGGCCAGACCGCGCAGATCGACACGCAGGGCATTCACCTGCTTACGGTTTATCCACCCCGCAAGGGGTGACGACCGGTTTTGCCGGCAGCAGATATTTGCCCAGCGTGACCAGCACGACGGCAAACACGATGATCCCAAGAGCAATCCATTCCACAGGTGAGAGCGTTTCTCCCCCCAGTCCTGTCCCGAGCAGCACGGCCACGACCGGGTTGACGTAGGCGTAGCTGGTGGCGACAGCCGGGGAGACGTTGCGGATCAGGAACATATAGGCATTAATGGCGATGATAGAGCCAAACAGCGCCAGATACCCTACCGCGAGAAAGCCCGACAGGTCCGGCAGCGCGGTCAGCGTTTCTCCCGTCAGCGCGGAGGCTAGCAGCAGGACAATCCCCGCGGCGAGCATCTCTATCGCGCCTGCCATCATGCCGGTCGGCAGTTCGATACGCGAACCGTAGACGGAACCAAACGCCCAGCTCATCGAGCCAATCAGGATAATCACCGCGCCCCACGGATTCCCGCTCAGGTTACCGCCGCTGTTGAGCAGAACAATGCCGGCCAGGCCAATACCGATCCCCAGCCATTCCAGCTTGCGGGTGCGGATACCGAAAAGGCGGCTAAAGCAGAGGGTAAACAGCGGTACGGTGGCAACGACCACGGCGGCGATCCCGGACGGGACCTTCTGGTGCTCGGCAATCGTCACAAACCCGTTACCCACCGCCAGCAGCAGCAGGCCGATCAGGGCGGCGTTCAGCATCGGGCGCAGCGGGGGAAGCTTATGCCCGCGCAGCAGCAGGAAGGCCAGCAGCAGGATGCCCGCCGAGAGGAAGCGAATGCCCGCCATCATCAGCGGCGGCCAGCTTTCCACGCCGATGCGAATGACAAAGTAGGTTGAACCCCAGATGATGTACAGCGAAAAGAGTGCCCCGATGAGCGGTAGCAGTTGCCGGAAACGCATAATCCCTCACGACGAAATAAAAAGTTCGCTGATAGTAAACGCGAAAACTATCGCGCTGGCGAGCCCTTTAATTGTGTAGCGGATGTGAATTTTTTGTTGACGTCAGGTGCCTGTTTCCGGGTTGGCGCTTTTGCTCCATACTATTCACTTAATTACCAAAAAATGAAGGATTAAGATTTTGGCAGGAAGTAGCTTATTAACATTGCTGGATGATATTGCCACCTTACTGGATGACATTTCAGTGATGGGAAAACTGGCGGCGAAGAAAACCGCAGGCGTGCTGGGAGATGATTTATCGCTTAACGCCCAGCAGGTGAGTGGGGTAAGGGCAAACCGTGAACTGCCGGTGGTGTGGGGCGTAGCAAAAGGCTCCTTCCTGAATAAGGTGATTCTGGTGCCGCTGGCGCTGCTGATCAGCGCATTCATTCCCTGGGCCATCACGCCGTTACTGATGATTGGCGGGGCATTTCTCTGCTTCGAGGGCGTTGAGAAGGTTCTGCACTCCTTTAGCGCGCGCAAGCAGAGCGATACGCCGGAGGTGCGCCAGCAGCGTCTTGAAGCGCTGGCCGCGCAGGATCCGAAAACCTTCGAACGCGATAAGGTCAAAGGCGCCATTCGGACCGACTTTATCCTGTCCGCGGAGATTGTCGCCATTACGCTGGGCATCGTGTCCGACGCTCCGCTCCTGAATCAGGTTCTTATCCTTTCCGGCATCGCCATTCTGGTCACCGTAGGCGTGTACGGCCTGGTGGGACTGATCGTGAAGCTGGACGATATCGGCTACTGGCTGGAGGAGAAATCGAGCGCGGTGGCAAGAGGCATCGGCAAAAGCCTGCTGGTGCTGGCTCCGTGGCTGATGAAGAGTTTGTCGGTAGTGGGCACGCTGGCGATGTTCCTCGTGGGCGGCGGGATCGTGGTTCACGGCATTGCGCCGCTGCACCATGCTATCGAACATTTTTCCTCGACGCAGGGTGCCGTTGTCGCGGCGATTCTGCCCACGCTGCTGAATCTGGTGCTGGGCTTTATCATTGGCGCTATCGTGGTCGCGGCGGTGAAGCTGGTTGAAAAAATACGCGGCACATCGCACTAATTGTTACCCGTTGTGGGATGCAAAAAGACCATTCCTCGTCTAAATTGAAACAGTTTCACCCTGATACAGGAGGCAGGTATGGTCTTTTTGGTCAGTGATGAAGTTAAGCCTAAGAAGGGCGGCCCACGTATGATTGTCACCGGGTATTCCAGCGGAATGGTGGAATGTCGGTGGCACGATGGCTATAGCATCAAGCGGGAAGCATTTCGTGAAGATGAGCTTCAGCCGGGGGACGGGCAGCACCAGCGGGACAAGGCTTAATCACATAACGCCCGGCTTTGCCGGGCGTTTTTATCTCACGTACCGGGTGTAAGGCCGTCATCATGGAGTGTGTGTGCAGCGCGATACCTTTGTTGTAAGACAATCATTTTTGCAATGGCTGCATAAGCGTAGCAATCCGGGGTTGATTGTTAATCTCTGTTTTCTGGTCGTTTTGGTGTTTTCCACGCTTCTGACCTGGCGTGAGGTGGTGGTCCTCGAAGAGGCGTATATCTCCAGCCAACGCAACCATCTGGATACGGTGGCCAGTTCGCTGGACAGGCAGTTACAGAACAGCGTGGACAGGATGCTGTTGTTCCGTCAGGGCATGCGTGATGCAATCCAGACGCCGCTGGCATTTGATGCATTACAGAACGCGGTGTCACGCTTTAACACCGTCCGCACGCTCCCTACCTGGCAGCTTGCCGTTGATAAAAAACGCACCCTTCCCATTAATGGCGTTTCGGACGCGTTCGTCGAAAAAACCACGCTTCTGAATCGTGACGCCGAGCGCCTCAGCCACGAAATTTCTGCCGCGCTCGAAGTGGGGTATCTGCTCAGGCTGGCGTCATCGAGAGCGCAAACGGAAGCGCGCGTGATCTACGTGTCCCGCGCCGGATTTTTCGTTTCCACGGATACACCTGACCAGGCGGGTGATATCACCTCCCGCTATTATCATCTGGTCACGCAGTCCTGGTTTACCCAGCAGTCGGAACGGAACAATCGCACTCGCGCGGTGCGCTGGTTTATCTCTACCCCTTCATCCTGGACCAATGATGAACGTACGATCACCGCCAGCGTTCCCATCTATTTCGATCATTACTGGTATGGCGTCGTGGCGATGGATTTTACGTTGAGCACGATGCAGCGTCTGCTGGCCGATGCGACGGAAGATCGAACGGAGGGGGAGTATCAGCTGTACGATACCCGGCTCAATATGATTGCCACCTCAGCCCACGCGGAAAACGCGGTTAACCATTTTGACGAACGCGAAACGGCGCAGATTGCGCAGGCGATTGAGCACGCTACCGGCGGCGGGATCCGCCTCGGAAGCCGTTTCGTTAGCTGGGAGCGGCTCGATCACTTCGATGGCGTTGTCCTGCGGATCCACACCCTGCACGAAGGAGTGCAGGACGACTTCGGCAGCATCAGTATTGTTCTGGCGCTGCTGTGGGCGCTCTTTACCGCCATGCTGTTGATCTCATGGCTGGTGATCCGTCGGATGGTGAGTAACATGTACACGCTTCAGCACTCGCTCCAGTGGCAGGCCTGGCATGACCCGCTTACCCGGCTGAATAACCGCGGCGCGCTGTTCGATCGCGCCAAATTGCTGGCGGAAACCTGTCGCCAGCAGTCGCTGCCGTTCTCGGTGATTCAGATCGATCTCGACCATTTTAAGAACATCAACGACCGTTTCGGCCATCAGGCCGGTGATAAGGTGCTATCGCATACAGCAGGACTGATTGCCAGCGCGCTACGCAAAAATGATGTGGCAGGGCGTGTAGGCGGGGAAGAGTTTTGCATCGTCCTGCCAGGGATTGGTCTGGAAGAGGCGAGAGGCGTCGCCGAGCGCATTCGCTGCCGGATCGACAGCAAGGAGATCCTGGTGAAGAAGAGCACGACTCTGCGCATCAGCGCATCGCTGGGGGTCAGCAGCGCGGATGAAGCGGGTAACTACGAGTTCGAACAGCTGCAGTCCGTGGCGGATGCCCGGCTGTATCAGGCCAAACAGTGCGGCCGTAACCGGGTCGTCTGGCGGGATTAGGACAGGAAGTGATCCAGTCCCTCCTGCCAGCCCGCGGGGCCGGGCTGCCGGGTGTGATAAACCCGCCCGGGGTTATCGTCCCGTAGCGTGATGCCCTGGCGGTTAATACCCTTGATGACCACCGCGAAGTCAACGCTGTCGAGCAACGGTGCATCATTAGGGCCGTCGCCGAGCCCCAGCGTGGTGGGTTCGATCTCTTCCTGCTCGCGGTACTGCGCAATCAGCCAGTTAACCGCCACGTCCTTACCGCAGCGGGCGTCCAGAATATGCCAGAAGCGCGCTCCCTGCAGACATTTCAGACCGCTGTGCGCCAGCTGCTCTTCAAACTGAACCAGTTTCTCGTCGGTATCGCGCCAGATGAGCGTGACGGATGCTTCATGCTTGCGGGCAAGCGCCGAACGGTAGCGCGTCAGTCCGGTCCACTCGCTAATAACGCGATCGTCCACGTCGTCAAAGGTGGTGAACTTAAAGCCCGTCTGCAGGCGAATGTGTTCGACCCGCGGGCGAATATCCCGGTGCGTCATCCCCCTGATCTGGCGCTGAACCTTCTCCCAACGCACGTCAGGCTGAATTACCGCGCCGTTCTCGGCAATAAACGGCAAGCCTTCCAGGCCCAGATCCTGCTGGATATCCAGCATCTCTGCCGCGGTCTTGCTGCTGCAGAGAATAACCGGTATCTGATCATCCAGTAGCCTGTCCAGCCAGGGCATTGCTGGCTGCCACTCATAGGTATGAATATCCAGCAACGAGCCATCCAGGTCAGAAAAAATCAGCAAGGTATCCCGCAGTGAAGGCATAGTGACTCCCGTGATAGCTGCGTTGCGCTCTAAGAAAATTCCTAAAAAATGACCGAAGTGTTAACAGGAGAAATGGGAACAGTCCCTGGCAAACCCGCATTCGGCGTATGTTATTGCTCATAACAAAAAGCATTATGTTAAAAATATTATATTCATCATAAGAATATATGCTTGTCAGACAAATTCGTTGGGGATAGTGTGGCGTGTACATCAGATTTCCTGGTGTAACGAATTTTCAAGTGCTTCTTGCATAAGCAAGTTTTGATCCCGGTCATCCCCATGACCGGGATTTTTTTCGCCTTACCGATTGGCTTCAGACACGCTAAAGTCGTGAATATCAAGCTCGAAGGCCTCGGCCAGCTCACGATAGGTGTGATAATCCCTTCCGTTAACAATGACGTGGTCCGAATTGTCGTCCGTCCTGCGGACTTCTGACTCACTGATCTCATTGATGGCGGCCAGCAGGGCATCGACATCCACCTCGACTTCGCGCTTGATGGTGTCGCTGTACTCTTTATCGGTCTTCATTGCGGGGTTCCTCATTCAGCCGGGTCCATCGCTAAGTATAGACTGTAGATAAAAACGCCATTCACGCCGGGCGGCGATGTGCGTTTTTGCGTTTTGTTCTACACTGGCTCAAAACCAGAGGAGGAATGTATGAAGGTCAACGATCGGGTAACGGTTAAAACGGACGGTGGGCCACGCCGCCCGGGCGTGGTGCTGGCAATTGAAGAGTTTAGCGAAGGTACAATGTACCTGGTATCACTGGAAGACTACCCGCTCGGCATCTGGTTTTTTAACGAACTGGGGCATCCGGACGGCATTTTTGTTGAGAAAGCTGACTAGCACGGCGTCGGGTAGCACAGCGCGTGCCCGACAACCTCATAGAAGCAAAAATCTCTGGCCAGGCCAGAGATCAAAGGTAGGGTGCACAGGGTCTTAAGCGACTAACGCATGTTGACGAAAATCCCGTTCGTCACATTATCGGTCAGGCGTACCACGTGGTAGATCACTTGCTTATTATGCGTTTTAATTTTCCGTTTAATATTTCCTTTGTGTGACGAAACGGTTTTCGCTTTAATATTCATCTGGTCCGAGATCTGAATAGTTCCTTGTCCCGCCATCCACATTCGCAGCATACTTGATTCAGTCCTGCTTAATGATAGGGTGGGTAAGTTAACCGCTCCTACATTCTTAACTTCTTTATTCAAATAATCACCCAGAATGTCATCCAGCGACTCGGGTTTAATCGATTTAGAACTGATCAATAAATTTTTACGGACCAACAAATACTCATCGAAATGGATATTCGCGATCGCCATAAAAACAATAAACAGGGTTTTAGGATGCTGATTAATGATTTGCTTAATGTGCTGACTGTTGGCTGGATCGTGAATGAAACAGTCCTCATTAATAAACACCACGCCTGGTTTTAGTTCGTCACAAGCGGCTGCGAGTTCGTCAACGGTGTGTGCATCGTTGATGTCTCTCTTTCTTACCCCTCTGCTTGCCAGGTACCCGGTTAACCCTAGCCGGGTGTAGCTGCATAAATCCATAATGATCGTTGACATGGCATACCCTCACTCAATGCGTAACGATAATTCACCATCTGCCTGAGAGCTCAAAACAGCCATACGGGATGGAAAAAAATAATAAACCTGTGAGCATGACAAAGACTTTCAGGCGGACTCACTATCCCGTAAAGTTACGTATAATTTGCCAGGAATCTTCTTAAAGTAAAGTAAATATTAAGTATTGTGAGATGGTTAGAAACAATTAAACCGCGTCAGATATATCCTGGAAGATGTTTTTCGTGTTTTATTTTAGGAATATCCTCAGAAAGACAGTAGCAACAGTGCGGGCTATTATTTACGAGGCAGTTCGCTGACAATATCCGCTAACAAGTTGAATATCTCGCCGAATAAATGTTCACAGAAGGGAGCGATAAGTGGCATCAGTAATGACATTAATAAAATTCCAACCGTCAGCGTCAGCGGAAAACCAATGACAAACACCGAAAGCTGCGGCGCCATTCGGTTCAGTAAACCTAATGCCAGGTTGACGGTCAGCAGCAGGGTGATGATCGGCAGCGCCAGCATCAGCCCGTTCAGGAAGATCAGCCCCGCCGCGCGGGTGAGCGCCAGGAAAGCGTTGCTGTTCACCGGATTTTCGCCAATCGGCAGCGTATGGAACGTATCCACCAGCATGGAGATAAGCCACAGATGGCCGTTGAACGACAGGAACAGCAGCATGGCGAGCAGATCGATAATGCGCGCCAGCACGGGCATGTTGAGATGACTACCGGGATCAACAAACGTGGCGAACGATAACCCCATCTGCAGACCGATCAGTTCCCCTGCGGTACGCACCGCGGCGAAGGCGAGCTGCATGGTAAAGCCGACGGCGACGCCAATCATCACCTGCTGCAGGGCGACCCACACCGCGTTCGCCGAGAAGATCGGAATATCCACAGGGGGGAGAGAGGGCGCGACGATAATGGAGATGATAATGCCCAGCCCCACCTTGACGCGCTTGGGTATCGATTTCTCGCTAAGAATGGGGGCGGTAGAGATCAGTGCCATGATGCGCAGCATCGGCCAGAAATAGACGCCGAGCCACTGAACCCACTGGTCGCTGGTGAAGTGCAGCATCGTCAGGTCAGCCGATGATGTACGGCAGATTGGTAAACAGGTTGCGCATATAGTCCAGCAGCAGGTTCAGCATCCACGGTCCGGCCACGATAATCGCCACGAACACGGCGATGATTTTCGGGATGAACGACAGCGTCATTTCGTTAATCTGCGTGGCGGCCTGCAGAATACTGATAATCAGACCGGTAACCAGCGCGACAAGCAGCAGCGGAGCGGCAACGGCAATCGCGATTTTCATCGCCTCCGTGCCCATCATCATGACCGATTCGGGTGTCATTGCCGTTCCTTAACTGTAGAAACTCTGCGCCAGCGAGCTGACCAAAAGCTGCCAGCCGTCGACCAGTACAAAAAGCATGATCTTAAAGGGCAGGGCAATGGTCGCGGGCGGCACCATCATCATCCCGAGCGCCATCAGGACGCTGGCGATCACCAGGTCGATAATCAGGAACGGAATAAAGATGGTAAAGCCAATCTGGAACGCGGTTTTCAGCTCGCTGGTGACATAGGCAGGCAGAAGAATACGCATTGGCACTGATTCCGGTCCCTGCAGCTCACCGGTGTTGGACAGGCGGGCAAAGAGGGCCAGGTCGGCTTCGCGCGTCTGGCGCAGCATAAATTCTCGCAGCGGCTGCGCGCCTTTATCCAGCGCCTCCTGCATGGATATTTTATCTTCGCTGAACGGCTGGTAGGCGTCGGTATAAATCTTATCGATCACCGGCGACATAATGAAGAAGGTCAAAAACAGTGCCAGCCCAAGCAGAACCTGGTTTGGCGGTGCGGAAGGGGTGCCCAGCGCGTTTCGCAGCAGACCAAAGACGATGATAATGCGGGTGAAGCTGGTCATCATCAGCAGGATGGCCGGAATAAACGTCAGCGAGGTGATGAATACCAGCGTCTGGACCGGAAGGGACCAGCTTTGTCCGCCGCCCGCGAGAGGGGTGGAGACCAGACCGGGCAGCTGTGCATAAACCGCGGGAGCAAACAGGCCAACGCCCGCAAGCGTCAGGGATAACAAACGGCGCATCAGGATCTCCCGGAACGCTTAAGCAAACTCTTCATGACGGACTGAAAATCCGCAGGGGCGTCTGCGCGCTCGTCCACCACAGCAGGGGCGGGCGGCAGTTTATGTAATACGCTGATGTTTGAGGCCGTTACGCCCAGAACCAGACGCGCGTCGTCCACCTCGACGATGACCACGCGTTCGCGTGGCCCCAGCGTGGTGCTGGCGCTGACCTTCAGACCGCGGGCACCGGCGGTTTTACCCGCCAGGCCAAAGCGCTTCGCCAGCCAGGCGGCGATGAGAATAAAGGCAATAATACCGAACAACGCCCCGCTCACCTGGAGCAGAGGCGAGCCGGGAACGGCAGAAGGTTGCGATAGTGTTGCCTGGGTTTTCATGCTTAACGGCTCAGACGACGCATACGTTCAGACGGGGTAATGATATCGGTGATACGTACGCCGTATTTATCGGCCACCACCACCACTTCACCCTGAGCAATCAGATAGCCGTTGATCAGAATATCCAGCGGCTCACCGGCCAGACCGTCAAGGGCTACCACGGAGCCCTGCGTCAGGCGCAGCAGCTCTTTAATGGTCATGCGGGTGCGTCCCAGTTCAACGGTCAGCTTAACCGGGATATCCATAATCAGGTCGATGTCCTGCAGCGTGCCGCTGACATCACCGCCGCCGAGCTGCTGGAATACGGCATCCGCTGCGCTTTTGGCCGGGGTCGCTTTTTGCTCGTTTAACGCGTCAGCCCACAGATCGTCCAGTGCTCCGCTGTTTTCATCGGACGGATTGTTCATGTCACTCATTTGGGCTGTTCCTCATTCAGCGAATTCAAAATCGGGTTGATCAAGTGCTCAACGCGTAACGCATACTGACCGTTAATCGTGCCGTACTGGCTTGTCAGCACGGGGACACCATCCACATGGGCAATAATGCGGTCGGGTTTTTCTATCGGCAAAACATCACCGGGTTGTAATTTCAGGATCTGAGATAACCGCAGCGGGATATCGGCGAAGCTCGCCACCAGCTCAAGCTGCGAATGCTGGACCTGGCGGACCAGGTTCTCACGCCAGTTCTGGTCCTCGTTGCGGGAGTTCTCCAGCGGCGGGTTAACCAGCAGCTCGCGCAGCGGTTCGATCATGCTGAACGGCAGGCAGATGTTGAACTCGCCGGTCAGGTTACCGATCTCCACGTGGAACGGGGTGTTAACGACGATATCGTTCGGGGAGGTGGTGATATTGGTAAATTTCACCTGCATCTCAGAACGGACGTACTCCACTTCCAGCGGGTTAATCGCTTTCCACGCGTCGCTGTAAGACTCCAGCGCCAGCTTCAGCATGCGGTTAATGACGCGCTGTTCGGTGTGGGTGAATTCACGACCTTCTACTTTGGTCGGGAAACGCCCGTCGCCGCCGAACAGGTTATCCACCGCGATGAACACCAGGCTTGGGGAAAACACCACCAGACCGGTGCCGCGCAGCGGCTTCAGATGAATCAGGTTAAGGTTGGTTGGCACCGGCAGGTTGCGGGCAAACTCATGATACGGCTGAATGCGGATCGCACCGACCGTGATATCCGGGCTACGACGCAGCAGGTTAAACAGCCCCATACGGAACTGACGTGCAAAACGTTCGTTAATGATCTCCAGCGCCTGCAGACGTTCACGTACCACGCGACGCTGGGTATTCGGGTCATAGGGACGAATATCGCTATCGCCGCCAATACCCGGTTTAGGATCATCATTGTTATCGCTGTCGCCGTTGAGCAGCGCATCGATTTCTGCCTGAGAAAGAATACTGTCGCCCATGTCGTTACCGCAGAATGAATGCTGTATACAGAACGTCAGTGACTTCCTGCTTAGGTTGGCCGTTTACCAGCGGGGTCGCCAGCGTTTGTTTAATGGCGTCGACCAGCTTTTGCTTACCCACATCGGTGGCCAGCGTCGAAGCGTCCTGACGAGAGAACAGCAGCAGAAGGCGGCTGCGCACTTCCGGAAGGTAATCGTTCAGACGTGAACGAGTGGCTTCATCTTTCAGGCGCAGCGTAATGCCAACATAAAGCACACGATCCGCATCACCCAGATTGACGGTGAAGGTATCCAGCGGGAAGAAAACTGGAGCCGGCGGAGGAGGCGCTTCAGCTTTGGCTGCAGCGGTGGTAGGTTTCTGCTGCATACGCCAGTAACTATAGCCCGCGGTGGCGCAGGCGGCGAGCGTAATCAACACCAGCAGCGGGATCCAGATGGAGCGCTTACTTTTTTTGGTGATAGCGGAGTCAGTCATCTGATACGAGCTTCCTGTTTCGGTACAGCTTAATAAGGTGATTATCCCGTGTCCTGCTGTCGTCAAAGCGTGGAAAAGACGGGGATAATCACGCTACCTCTGGCGTTTAGGCGAAGATGTCTACGGCACTGTTACCGCGTGCGGCGGATTGCAGGGCAGCAGGAACAGGCAGTAGTTCATCGCTCTCTTCATTAAAACCGCCGGCGTTGCCGGAACGCGAAGCCTGGTGCTGCTGCTGGGATGAGGACTGCTGCTGCCCGGCAAAGCTCTCGCTGCTGACGCTGCTCTGCGCAAGCTGAATGCCGTTCTCCGCCAGTGAGGTCCGCAGTACCGGCAGCGCGGCTTCCAGCGCCGCACGAACATGGCTGTGCGCAGAGACCATCTGCAGCTGCGCCTGGTTATCATCCAGCTTAAGCGAAATTTGCACCTGACCCAGATCTTCCGGGTGCAGACGCAGCTCGGCTGTCTGCTGGCCCTGCTTAGTGAACAGGGTGATGTGCTGGCTCAGGGATTGCTGCCATTCGTGGGTGCCCAGAGGCTGGCTTAACACCGGCGCGGTGGCGACGGTGGCGGCCGTCTGACTGGTCACATGGCTGGACATAATCGGTGCCAGGGTAGCCGTTGGGGAGGCTGAGGAGGAGGAACTGGCGAGCTCCTGCTTCTCTGCCGCTGCGGCCAGGGCCGGGGTTGTCGGCGCGTTGCCCGACAGGGCAGGTTCGTGATTTTTAACCTGGCTCTGATAAGGCGTAGAATTCTGCGCTTTATCATGGCTTCCTGCAGGCGCGTTCAGGGACGGTTGGTCCGCACCATTGTGCGAAAGCGTCGCGGAATTCAGCGTTGCGGTGACCGAAACGCCGTCACTGCCCGCCACGCGAGAGGCGGTAGTTTGCTGGTGCGGCAGCATCGCCATCAGGGCGCTCAATCCGGCCAGTTCTTCTTCGCTCAGCTCGCTTTTACCGTCATCCTTGCTGTTTGCCGCATTGAGCGTCTTCAGTGCGTCACCTTTAGACAGCGGAACCAGCCCGGAAACCAGCGTATCAAGCGAGTTGATGGGCGACGTTTCATTGCCATTCAACGCGGTTTGGCGCGAGAGCAGGTCGGCAATTTTGTCCTGCAGGGTGGTATCCCCTTTGGCGTCCTGAGCCACTTTTGACAGCTTACTGCCGGCGGCTTTCAGGTCAGCCAGGGTCAGCGGCGCATCTTTGCCCTTGCCCGTTGCG